>CBFGQM010000158.1:0-11266 GCA_965650905.1 uncultured Streptomyces sp.
TGGCGAACCGCAAGGGCTCGATCGTTCACATCTCTTCCATCGACGCCCTCGGAGCAGACGGTCCCTTCACCGCGTACACGGCCACCAAGGCCGCCGTCGTCAGCATGGCGCGCACCATGGCCATGGAGCTCTCCCCCCACGGCGTGCGGATCAACTGCGTCGCGCCGGGTTTCGTCAACACCGACATGGTCCACAAGACCTCGACTCCCAACGTGCTGGAGCACATGCTCCACGACTTCACCCGAGTCCCGCTGCGACGGCTCGTCGAACCCGAGGAGATCGCCGCGGCAGTGGCGTTCCTGGCGTCCGACGAGGCGTCGGCCATCACCGGCACCAACCTCGTCGTCGACGGCGGGCTGACGGCGAACCTGTTCGCCATGGAGACGCTGCCCGAGCCCATGATCCCGCTCGGCGGGTGACCACAGACCGCCTGTGCGGGCCCGCGTAGACGGGCCCGCACTCGGTCATGTCCTGACCATGAACAGGTCTTCGACGAGAGGCTCAGTGTCGGCTGCGCCGAGAAGGAGGGAACGACCCATGACCGAACCCGAGGAAGCAACACCGGCGGCGAGCGGAACCGATGCGGAACCCCAGGACCACAGCCTGCAGTTGAGCCACGAGGACGACCCACGCGTGGTGGCGAAAGAGGCGCTCGAGGAGTACACCAACCACGCCGTCCCGCCGTCCGCCCGACTGGGGCGCTGGCAGGTGTTCGGCGGCTGGTACTCCATCGCCAGCGCCATGGCCTTCCTCTACTACGGAGCGCTCTCGGCCGCCCTGGTCGGCACCACACAGGCACTGATCGGCTTGGGCGTCGTGGTAGTCGCCTACTCGCTCCTGGGCTCGCGCAGTGCGCGCCAGACCCTTCGGTCCGGACTCAACTCGACCCTGCTGTCCCGGGAGCTGTTCGGCACCCGGGGCGCGGCCCTGTGCTCCCTGCTGGTCGCCGCGGCCGCGATCTACTACGCGGTGTTCGAAAGCAGCGTACTCGCTGCCGCCTTCCAGGCGTACTTCGGTGTCTGGGACATCCGGGTCTGGTACGCCCTGGTCATCGTCGGCATGCTGCCGCTCATGCTGGGCGGGTTGCAGACCTGGCTGAGCAAGCTCAACAGCATCTCCCTGCCGGTCTACTTCTTCGGTGTCATCCTGGCCGTGGTGGTCGCGGGAGCGCGCTTCGGGTGGGACGGAGCCTGGTCGCACTTCCAGCCGGTCCCGAACCCGCACGGTATCCCGGGCTGGCTGACGGTGTTCGTGCTCTACATGGGCATCTGGATTTTGATCCCCGACACTCAGGACGCCGCCCGTATGGGCAGGAACGAGGACGCCGCGTTCCACGCCAACGTGACCTTCGGATGGGTCTTCTACCTGGTCTCGTACGCCTTCAACGGACTGGCCGGCATCCTGATCGTCGCCCTCGCCGGCCCGGCGGGAGCGGCCGCCTCCGAGGGCGGCGTGGTGCAGGCGGTGATCCGCTCCCTGGGACTGCTCGGGTTCCTCGTCATCGTCGTCAGCCAGGTGCGGATCAACTCGGCGAACTTCTACTTCGCCAGCATCAACCTCGACCGGTTCGTCGCGCAGTTCAGCAGGCGCCGGCCCAACCGCCGGGCGTGGGTGGTCGTTCTCGCGGCGGTCGTCTTCGCCCTGATGTTCACCGATGTGTTCAGCTACATCGCCAAGGCCCTCGCATGGCAGGGAGTGCTGGTCGTCTCCTGGGTCGCCATGACGATCGTCAGCTGGCTGTTCGACCGGGGCGCCGAGGTCGAGTACCGGCCGCGCCGCGTGAAGGCCCTGGCCCCCGGCTTCGCCGTCTGGATGGTCTCGTCGGGCGTCGGCATCGCCCTGCTGCAGATGCCGGACACCCTGCCCGTCTTGTCCGCCCTGGCGCCCCTGGTGTCCTTCGGACTCGCGGGCGTCGGCTATGCCGTGATACGAGCGGCCGGGATCTCGGGCAGACGGGCGACCACGGCCCCTGATGTCCGATCGGAGCTGCCGTCGCCCTGGGACGTCAGGGTGCGCTGTGCCGGCTGCGACCTGTCCTACGCCGGTGTCGAGATGGACCGCGACGACTCCGAGCGGGTCCTCTGCCTGGAATGCCAGTCCACGACCGTCTGACCGGGGGCGTTTTGTCGCCTCTACTACTTGAGAATAGATCAATGAGCTTTCGCGTCGAGAAAGACGTGATGGTCCCGATGAGGGACGGCACCAAGCTGGCCACGGACCTGTGGCTCCCCAACAGCACACAACCCGGTCCGGTGCTCCTGGTCAGACTGCCCTACAGCAAGGACCGCTTTCCCGAGGGGGAGATCGACTACCCGACGATGCCCAATGTCTTCCGGTTGCTGGAGGAGGGCTATGCCATCGTCTATCAGGACTGCCGGGGACGGGGAGGTCGGAGGGTCTCTTCTACCCGATGACGAACGAACCCGAGGACGGCGCCGACACCGTAGCGTGGCTTCGTGAGCAGCCCTGGTGCGACGGTGCGGTGGGGGCCTTCGGCAACTCCTACCTCGGATTCACCCAGTGGGCGTCGGCATCGACAGCCCCCGAGGGTTTGAGAGCCATCGCGCTGACGATGACCTCGACCGACTACTACCGGTCGTGCTGGTACTCCGACGGCGGTGCTCTGTCGTGGCACCTCATCTGGTCCTGGACCAACCTCATGCTGATGCTCCCGACCAATGACACGGCCACGAGTCCTCAAGGGCCCGGAGAGGCCTTGGGGGGAGCCTTGGCGATGCTGGCGGACGCCCAGAAGCATCTGGAGCACTTCCCGGTCATCGACCAGCCGCTGTACAACGAGCTGTGGCCCTGGTGGTCGGACATCCTTTCCCGCCCTTCGCGCGACGAGTACTGGAAGGACCTCGCGACGATCGAGCGCATCCGCGATGTGAAGGTACCCGCGCTCCATGTGGCCGGCTGGTTCGATCTCTTCATCGGTGACATGGCGCGAGCCTTCACCCGGGCGCGAAGCGAGGCGGGCACGGCCGAGGCCCGCGACGGGCAGCGCCTGATCATCGGCCCCTGGGATCACGAGTACTTCGGCGGCGAGTACCACGATCGGCAGTTCGGACTGGCGAGCTCGGTGCCCGCGGCAGACCTGACGCAGGCACACCTCGACTTCTTCGACCGCACGGTCCGAGGCCGGACCGACGCCACGGACCAGCCGCCCGTGTGGATCTTCGTCATGGGAATCGACGAATGGCGCGACGAGACGGACTGGCCGCTGCCGGACACCGAGTACACGGACTACTTCCTCTCCAGCTCCTCCGGCGCCAACAGCCTGAGCGGTGACGGCACGCTCGGCCCGACGTGCTGTGCTATTCGAGCGGCTTACTCGCCGAGCCCTTCGTGGTGACCGGTCTTGTGACGGTGGTGCTGCAGGTGGTGTCGACCGCGGTCCACACCGACTTCACGGCGAAGCTGGTGGACGTCTTCCCCGACGGCAGGGCCATCTACCTCACCGACGGGATCATCCGGGCCAGGTATCGCGAATCACTGGCAACTCCGGTCCTGCTCGAACCAGGGAAGATCTACGAAGTGACCATCGACATGGCGGTCACGTCGAACGTCTTCCTACCCGGACACCGGATCCGGCTCGAAGTGTCCTCGAGCAACTTCCCGCGCTACGACCGCAACACCAACACCGGCGTCCCGATCGAAAAGGCGACCGACTGGACGACCGCGACCAACCGTGTGCTGCACGGGCCCGATCACCCCAGCAGGTTGATCCTGCCGGTGATCAGGCGCACCGCAGAGGCACATTGAGACCCGTCTGACCGATCTGACCGTTCACAGACTGTCACTTCGGTAACTGCCCGCAGGCGGCCTTCGACTGACCGGTGCTCCGACCAAGGGCACGCACGGACTCAGTACGAAGGCCGCCGTTCGCGGTACCGGGACCACCTCCGCCGACGAGTTCCACTCCTGTGTGACCCAGGCATGTGGATTCGCTGTTCCAGTCATCCGACCCGTGCTGTGTGTGTACGGTCCGATCAGCTCGCTGGTGGAGCTTGTTGCTGGTGGGCCAGCATCCTCGCCGACACGCAGTCTGTATGACGCCCTGGCGGGTCGGACGGAGGTGACCCGGCCGGGGCGGGCGTCGCCAGGGGTGCTCCTACCGCGAGCGACGGCCCGCCGGCTGGCCCTGGCCGCCGACATCAGCTGTTGACATTTCCTGTGCCGACGGATCCTGCGGTGCGCTGCCCGGCACCCAACCCTACGAGCGGCTCGCTCGTAGGGCTTCACAGAGCGCGGAGGATGTCCTCCACCCGCTCCTTCGCGTCGCCGAAGAGCATCGCCGAGTTCTCGCGGAAGAACAGCGGGTTCTGCACGCCGGCGTAGCCGGACGCCATCGTCCGCTTGAAGACCACGACGTTGTCGGCCTCCCAGACCCGCAGTACGGGCATGCCGGCGATCGGGCTGCCGGGATCCTCGGTGGCGGCGGGGTTGACGGTGTCGTTGGCCCCGATCACCAGCACGACGGAAGTGTCGCCGAAGTCGTCGTTGATCTCGTCCATCTCCAGCACGATGTCGTAGGGCACTTTGGCCTCGGCCAGGAGCACGTTCATGTGCCCGGGGAGGCGGCCGGCGACGGGGTGGATGCCGAAGCGGACGTTGACGCCCTTGTCCCGTAGCTTGCGGGTCAGTTCTGCCACGCCGTACTGCGCCTGCGCGACGGCCATGCCGTAGCCGGGGGTGATAACCACCGAATCTGCGCCGATGAGCATCTCGGCTACACCATCGGCGTTGATCTCGCGGTGTTCGCCGTACTCCTTGTCGGCGCCGGGTCCTGCTTCGATACCGAAGCCGCCGGCGATGACAGAGACGAAGGACCGATTCATCGCCTTGCACATGATGTAGGACAGGTACGCACCGGAGGAACCGACCAGGGCGCCGGTGATGATCAGCAGGTCGTTCTCCAGCAGGAAGCCCGAGGCGGCAGCGGCCCAGCCGGAGTAGCTGTTCAGCATCGACACCACGACCGGCATGTCGCCGCCGCCGATCGAGGCGACCAGGTGCCAGCCCAGCAGCAGCGCGATCGCCGTGACCGCCACCAGCAGCCAGAGGTTCGGCTCGATCACGAACCAGGTGGTGAGCGCGGCGAACGAGACCAGAGCACCGAGGTTGAGCGTGTTCTTGCCCGGCAGCATCATCGGCGCGGACTTGATCCGCGCGGACAGCTTGAGGAACGCCACGATCGAGCCGGTGAAGGTGACCGCACCGATGAATACGCCGATCAACACCTCGGCGTGGTGGATGCCCAGGGTGTCCACGGCGCGCAGCGCCTGCGCTTCGACGCCGTCAAGGTCCGCCTCGACGTGGAGGTAGCCGTTCCAGCCCACCATCACCGCGGCCATGCCGACGAAACTGTGCAGCAGTGCGATCAGCTCCGGCATGCCGGTCATCTCCACCACCCGGGCGCGCCGCAGACCGATGAGCGCGCCCACCGCGGTGGCAGCCACCAGCAGAGCGAGTCCGGAGGCCTCGATGTTCCGGTCGATGGCCAGCGCGACGGTGGCGGCCAGAGCCAGTGCCATGCCGGCGATGCCGAAGCTGTTGCCGGCCTTGGCGGATTCGTGCTTGGACAGGCCTGCCAAGGCGAGGATGAACAGTAGTGCGGCGATGATGTAGGCCGCCTGTGCGGCGGTGTCGACAGCCATGAGTGTCAGCTCCTGGAGAACATGGCGAGCATGCGCCGGGTGACGGCGAACCCACCGAAGATGTTGATGCTGGCGAGCAGGATCGCGATGGATGCGACCGCCGTGATCGCGGTGTCACCGTGGCCGATCTGCAGCAGCGCCCCGACCACGACGATCCCGGAGATCGCGTTGGTGACCGACATCAGCGGCGTGTGCAGGGCGTGGTGCACATGTCCGATCACGTAGAAGCCGACCACGATGGCCAGCGCGAACACCGTCAGGTGGCCCAGGAGGGCGTGCGGGGACAGCGCGGCGATCAGGAACAGCAGTGCGCCGGCGACGGCGACTGCGCCGAACCGCTTCGTCGGCGAGACCGGCTGCTTGGCCTGGCTCTCGGCGGGAGCGGCGGGAGCGGCGGTCGCGGCGGGCGCCGCGGACACCTTTACCGGCGGCGGTGGCCAGGTCAGCTCGCCGTCGCGGACCACGGTCATCGAGCGCTGCACCACGTTGTCGAAGTCGAGAACCAGCGTGCCGTCCTTGCCCGGTGTCATCAGCTTCACCAGGTTGACCACGTTGGTGCTGTACAGCTGGGACGCCTGGGCCGGCATCCGACCGGGCAGATCGGTGTAGCCGATGATGGTCACGCCGTTGTCGGTGACCACCTTCTGCCCCGCCACGGTGCCCGCCACGTTGCCGCCGTTGGACGCGGCCATGTCCACGATCACGCTGCCCGGCTTCATGCCGGCCACCATCTCGGAGGTGACAAGCAGGGGCGCCGGCTTCCCCGGGATGAGCGCGGTGGTGATGACGATGTCGACATCCCCGCACTGCTCGGTGTACAGCTCGACCTCGCGCGCCTTGTAGTCGTCCGCCATCTCCTTGGCGTATCCGGTGGCGCTGACCTCCGTCTCGGGGGACTCGATCGCCAAGTACTCACCGCCCAGTGACCTGACCTGGTCGGCCACTTCCGGCCGCGGGTCGGTGGCCCGCACGATCGCGCCCAGACTGCCCGCGGCACCGATCGCCGCGAGTCCGGCGACACCGGCACCGGCCACCAGCACCTTGGCCGGCGGAACCTTGCCCGCGGCCGTGACCTGGCCCGTGAAGAACCGGCCGAACTCATGGGCCGCCTCGACCACGGCACGATAACCGGCGATGTTGGCCATGGAGGAGAGCACGTCCAGCGACTGAGCCCGCGAGATCCGCGGTACGGCATCCATCGCCAAGGCGGTGACCGGCCGCCGGGTGAGGTCCTCCAGCAGTTCAGGGTTGAACGCCGGGCTCAGCAGGCTGATGAGCACGGCACCCTCCCGCAGCCCGTCCAACTGCTCCTTGGAGGGCGGGTTCACGCCGAGCAAAATGTCTGCCGACAGTACGTCACCGACCTTGGCGCCCGCCTCGACGTACGCCTCGTCGCTGAAGCTGGATGCCGCACCGGCCCCCGACTCGACGACCACCTCATAGCCGAGCTTCAACAGCTGAGCCGCCGTGCCCGGCGTTGTCGCCACCCGTGTCTCTCCTGGCCTGGACTCCTTCAACACACCGATGAGCACGGCGACCTCCTTTGCGGTTCGGCACGCCAAGTGACAGAGCACCCGCGGGCGTCGGCGTGCGTCTGCCCGTGTCGGGTCGGTTTCTCCTGGTGGCTCTTCCCAAGGCCTGTCAGCCAGTGAGGGAAGGTCCTGCACTCGCCGGGGAAGCCGGGCGCAGGGGTTACCGGCGGATGGCCGATTCGGTCGTCCGCCGTTTCGGGCAGCGGCACTGGCCAGCCCCTACCGGGACGGCCTCGTACTCAGCGGTGGGAGGACCGGGTGATCCGGCCCTCCTGTCGATTTCGGCCTGCTTTCGCACCGCCCCCAGCGCGATGGGCGGCACTGTGGCCACCCGCTGGGCAATCGGCGTCGGTGCTCAGATCGGGTTGCGCGCTGCGCTCAGCCAGCCGCCGTCGATCACCATGGCGCTGCCGTGGATGAAGGCGGCGTCGTCGCCGGCGAGGTAGATCGCGAGCCGGGCGATCTCCCGGGGCTGGCCCCAACGGCGGGCGGGCGTACGGGCGATCTCGGTCTCGCTGTCGGGAAGCGTGTCGGAGCCGCCGTCCGGAGCCGCAAGATTCGTGTATGTGGCACCCGGGCAGATGGCGTTCACGCGAATGCCGTGATGCCCGTAGTCGAAAGTCAGTTGGCGGGTCAGTCCAAGGACACCGTGCTTCGAAGCTGTGTAGGCGGTGCCGCCGCCCGCGGCGCTGAACGACGATATGGATGCGGTGTTGACGATGGCACCCGTGGACCGCGGCAACATGCTGTTCCGGATGACGGAGCGGGCCATCAGAAAGGGGCCCGTCAGGTTGACCGCGAGGGTGCGGTTCCACTCGTCCAGGGAGATCTCGTGGGCCGGGCGGAAGCTGTCGATGATTCCCGCGTTGTTACAGAGGACGTCGATCTGGCCGGACCATGCGAGGATCTTCGCGACACAGGTCTCGACGGATGTCTCATCGGCCACGTCGGTGGTCACTGCGATCGCCCGGTCACCGGCGTCGGCTTCTTCGACGACCTCGCGGACATTGTCCGCGTTGATATCGACGGCTGCGACGCGCGCGCCTTCGAGGAGGAACTCGTTCACCATGGCACGGCCCATTCCTGAGCCTGCCCCGGTTATCAAAACGACTTTGTCTTTGAGGGACATTTTGGCACGCACCTACCGTTCATCCGTCTTTTTTGGGGATGGGTGGATTCCGGTCGTTTCACTGACCGGCACCGCGAGAGATCCCGTTCTACGGGATTTTCTAATGACAATGCGGGTAGTCACTGACTAACATTGGTTAAATAAGGCGGTCAAGACCGCATCGCGGCATCTTCGGACGAAGGCGGTCCGAAGTTGGACGTCTGACGTGAGCCAGGTCACATCCAGCTCCTTGGGCTTGCTGTCTGGGGCTCCGGCGTGGTGAATGTTGCTAACTATCGATAGTTAGCCACGTCGAGTGCCCGGTTGGCTAGCCCCCGTCACGTTCCGATGGCCTGTGAATCCGGCGCTGCCCCAGGAGGCGACCCATGAACCTGTCGACCGAGGACACATATCTTCCGTGGAGCGATCCGCAGTTCCGGACGGACCCGTACCCGTGGTACCGCAGGCTGCAGCAGGATTTCCCCGTGTACGAACTGGAGGGCACGTACGTCGTCAGCCGGTACGAGGATATCGTCCGGTACCTGAAACTCCCGATCATGAGCGTCGAGACGGCCTGGGCCAACCAGGGTCCGTGGGCCTACGTGAGCGACACCATGCTCGGCGTGGATCCGCCGGAGCACACCGCGCGGCGTCGGCACACCAACAAGTGGTTCACCCCGAAACTGGTCCGGGAGTGGGCGCGGACCACCGCCGAGGTGGCCGGCCAGGCGCTGGACCGGGTCGGCGAGGACGGGTTCATCGAGGCTTGGACAGAACTCGCAGCACTGCCGACGCACGCCACCATGTGCCGCGTACTGGGCCTGCCGGACGACGATGCCCCGGCTGTCGTCAAGGCGATGTTCGACGCCATGCAGATGATGAGCGCGGCGCCCAAGCCCGGCGACGAGGAACTGGCGGTACAGGGCTTTGCCTACCTTGAGAAGCGCGTGCGCGACATGCTCGCGGACGCGGGATCGGTGGACGACAGCGGCATGGCCAGGGCCCTGCTCGCGGCCTGCGACGCGGGGGAGCTGACGGCTCAGCAGAGTCTGGCCACCATGACCGTCTTCTACGGGCTCGGGCACATGGACGTCGGCTACCTCGTCGCAGCCGGGCTGGACCAGTTCGCGCAGCGGCCGGAGGTCTTCCAGGCCTACAAGCAGCACCCCGAGCTCCGGGCCGCGATCATCAACGAGATCGTCCGTTTCGACCCGCCCGAGCTCTCGGTCGTGCGCTACCCCACTGAGGACATCGAGATCCGCGGCGTGCGCATCCAGGCCGGCACCCCGATCCGCTTCATGATCGGCGCGGCCAACCGCGACCCGGACGTCTTCCACGAGCCGGACGCATTCGACTACACACGCTCGCCCGAAGAGAGCCGGAACCTGAGCTTCGGGCTGGGCACCCACAGCTGCGCCGGCCAAGTCATCTCCCGAGCGGAGGCGGAAGCGGTCTTCACCGAGGTCGCCAGGCGTTTCGACCACATCGAGCGAGCCGGTGAGCCGGTGCGGGCCAACCACGACTTCGCCCGCTTCTACTGGTCGCTTCCACTGCGGCTGTCCTAGTAGTACTTTGTCGAGTCGCAGTGATCTGCGGAAACACCGAACGACCGAGACGTCCGATGATGGATCGTCAGTTCTCTTTCCACAGGTCACAGCCCCTCGCTGTGGCATCCGCGAGTACAAGTTCCGCCATCAAGGTCGCACCCGACAAAGCCCTACTAGGCCTGTGCGGAGTTGTGATCTGGATCAGGGAGCGGGGCGTGGTGCGTGTGATCGCAAGGCGGAGGGTCGTCCGCGTACTGGATGTACTCGGACGATCCCGACAACGCGGCGAGCGCGGGTGCCACGCCCCGCGAGCCCAGATCACAACTCCGTACAGGCCCTAGAGCGTCGGACGAGGAGAGAAGAGAGGCACGACGGTGTGCAGAGTGAAATGGAGGTGGCTATGACGACAAAGCTGGTGGGTTCCGCGGCCGAAGCCGTGGCGGACATCCCGGACGGAGCGTCGCTGGCGGTCGGCGGCTTCGGCCTCTGCGGCATACCGGGTGAGCTGATCCGCGCTGTGGCAGAGCGGGGAACGACCGGGCTCGAGGTCTTCTCCAACAACTGCGGCGTGGACGACTGGGGGCTTGGAATCCTCCTCAGGGCAGGCCGGATCCGGCGCGTCACCGCCTCGTACGTGGGGGAGAACAA
Organism: uncultured Streptomyces sp.; assembly: GCA_965650905.1. Lineage (GTDB taxonomy): Bacteria > Actinomycetota > Actinomycetes > Streptomycetales > Streptomycetaceae > Streptomyces. Next base: position 10,496 of record CBFGQM010000158.1, read on the forward strand.
GGAGTTCGCCCGGCAGTACCTCGCCGGCGAGCTCGAGGTCGAACTGACGCCGCAGGGCACGCTCGCGGAGCGGATGCGGGCGGGCGGGGCGGGCATCCCCGCCTTCTACACCCCGGCCGGTGTGGGAACCCAGGTGGCCGAGGGCGGCCTGCCATGGCGCTACGACAGCACCGGGGCGGTGGCTCTGGCGTCGCCGGCCAAGGAAACCCGGGAGTTCGGGGCCAGGACGTATGTCCTGGAGGAATCCATCGTGGCGGACTTTGCGCTCGTCCACGCCATGGTGGGCGACACGCACGGCAATCTCGTCTTCGACAAGACCGCGATGAACTTCAACCCGCTTGCCGCGATGGCAGGCCGGATCACCGTCGCAGAGGTCGAGACCCTGGTGGAACCGGGCGAGCTCGACCCGGCGGGGGTGCACCTGCCCGGGGTGTTCGTTCAGCGGGTGGTGCATGTGGGAGTGCAGGAGAAGCGGATCGAGAAGCGGACGGTGTCGGCGTGAGCTGGTCGCGTGAGCAGATGGCAGCCAGGGCGGCGGCCGAGATGATCGACGGAGAGTACGTCAACCTGGGCATCGGACTGCCGACCCTGATTCCCAACCACCTGCCCGTGGGCATCAACGTCGTCCTGCACTCGGAGAACGGGATCCTGGGCACGGGGCCGTACCCGACGGAGGACCAGGTCGACCCGGCTCTGATCAACGCCGGCAAGGAGACGGTGACAGTGCACTCCGGCGCCGCCTTCTTCGACTCGGCTCTTTCGTTCGGGATG
>CBFGQM010000159.1:0-11265 GCA_965650905.1 uncultured Streptomyces sp.
ATGAGTCAAACGCTAGCAACAGGACTAAAACGCGTGCTACCTACTTCACTAAAACGGGTCTTGTGAACGAATCTGGTGGACGCACTCCCTTGGCGATCGGCAAACTGTCCGCGAGCGAGGAGTTGACTCATGGCACCACGGCACACCCCCACTGTCCGCCAACGCCGATTCGGCATTGAAATCCGGCGGCTACGCGAGGCCGTCGGCATGTCCGCACCGGTAGCGGCCGGGCGGCTCGGAGTGGACCGCACGATGATCTCCAACATCGAGTCCGGACGTTTCGGCATCAGCGAGGAGCGGCTTCGTCGGCTGGCGAGCATCTACGAGTGCAACGACTCCGAACTGATCGACGCCCTTGCGGCGATGACGGGCGGACGTTCGAAGGGCTGGTGGGACGAGTACCGGGGGAAGATCCCCCCGGACTTCCTGGACGTGGCGGAACTGGAACAGCACGCTACGGGCCTGCGCACACTCCAGACCGCCCACATCCCCGGCCTTTTCCAGACTGAGGATCACGCGCGAGCGCTCTTTGATCTCTTCATCCCGGCCCTGCCGCGCCTCGAAGTCGAGCTGAGGATTGCTCACCGTCTGGCCCGTCACTCCGTGATCGCAAGCGAACCGGGTGTGCCGTATGTCGGGTTGATCCACGAAGCGGCGCTGCGAATGCGTACGGGAGGTCGCCAGGTGGCCAAACCTCAGCTCAACCATCTTCTGGAAGAGAGCGAGCGCCCCAATGTGCGATTGCTTGTGCTCCCGTTCACTGCCGAGGGCTTCCCCATGGCCGGCGACACGATGATGTACGTCTCCGCGGCCAGCCCTTGCCTGGACACGGTCGAGGTTGACTCTCCGATCGGAGCAGTCTTTTTCGACTCACCGACTCAACTGGCCAACTTTCGCCGACGACTGGACTTGGTCGAACAGTTGGCGTTGAATTCGAAAAAGTCGAGAGACCTCATCCTTGAGATCACCAGCGAGCTGTGAGAGGTATCCCTTGTCCGAGTTGACGTGGCGCAAGTCCTCGCACTCCGAGGCGTCCGGCAACGCCTGCATAGAGATCGCTGAGAACGGGCACCTCATCGCCGTACGCGACTCCAAGGACCCCCAGTCGCCGTGGGCCTCGATAGGATGCGAAGCGTGGGCGCGGTTCACCGGGGCGCTGACCGAGGGACGGTTCCACTGATCGCAGCGAAGACGGTAGCGAAACGCATCGTGGCGGGGGCCTCTGACGCATGCCCACCCCGGTCTGCCGCTACGTCAAGGTCTCCGTTCACGAGTGGTTGTGACCTGCTGATCTTGCTTGTCTGACGGTCCCGGGTAGGTTACGGGTTGTGTCGCAGCAGCGTCGTACGAGGATCTTGCCGCGCTGGTCGCTGTGCCGGGCCCGTGTGATCGATGAACTGCGAGCGGAAAACACCGGGTTGCGGGCTCGCGTCGCGCGTTGGAGCGCCGGTTTGGGATGGACAGCTCCAACAACAGCAAGCCGCCGCCGTCGGATTCGCTGGCGAAGAAGGCGACACGGTCGCAGGCGAGCGGTCGAAGGACCGCAAGCCGAGTGGACAGCCGGGGCGGGCGGGCCGCTCGTTTGCGGCCGGTAGCGGAGCCCGACCGCGTTGACTCACGTCGCCGATCGGTCACCGGCCCGGGCCTGGCATCGTCGGGACCACAGGGTGGGCACCTCCCGTGCGTGCCCACCCTGGTGTTCTGAGGCGTTCGGCCTCACTGGAAGTAGCCGGCCGCCTTCAGGTCGCCGCCCCGGTAGTCACCGCCGGCCTGGCCGACCTTCTGCCCGATGGTCACGAGTGCCGTGTGAATGGCGCTGACGTGGTTGTCCCATTCCTTCATCTTTATGGCGAACGCGTTCTGGGATTCACCCTCCCAGTCGGCGGCAGCCTGGACCACTGCGGACTTGAGCGCCTGGAGGTCGGCCTCGAGCTTCTTGGCCTGGTTGCCGAGTTCGGTGGTGATCGCGTCAAGACCGCCGTACTTTACTGCGAGTTCGTCGTAGTGAACGTTGGCCATGCTTGTCTCATCTCCTTGATGTTTTCAGGTCGGGACCGAGCAGGTCAGGTCCCCGGTCCCGGGCGCGGTGCCGCTCAGTAGCTGTTGAGAGCCGAGTGCTTTCCGCCGTGCTCCACGTCGATGCTCTGCATGGTCGCGCGGACCTCGTCCTCGAGCTTGTCCTTGTCCCTGCGGGTGAGGTCGATGTTGTCCAGGAACCACACGAGAAGATTCCCGATCTTCTTCATGCGCTCGTTGATTTCGACCTGCTTGCTGTTGAAGGCGTTTGCGCCGATGCCCTTCCAGTGGGTCTCCATCGTGTCGAGGGTGCCTTGCAGCCTGGCGACCTGACCCTTGACCGACTCGTACCTCTCCACGATGTTCTTCTCGAGCTTGACTACCGCGGGATCAACGAACTTCTGGCCCTCAGCCATTACTGGTTCCCTTCGTAACTAGCGTTGCGGGTTTCCGACTTACGCATCACCGGATGATGAGGCGCTGGTACTGGAACTGCTGCGAGGAGTTCCCCGCGTGGGAATTCCGGAGTGACGGACGTGGTCAGGGGCCTCGCCGCTTTCGCACCACCGCGAAAGCGCTGCCGCCGATCACCAATACTCCGGCTACGGCGCCGAGGACGACCCACAGCTGGGTTCCGCTGTCAGAGGACTTCGAACTTGATGCTCCCGGTGCGGTATTGCCGTCAGAAGTGTTCTTCGAGGGCTGCGGCGAGACCGATGCGGAAGCGGAGGCGTCTGTGTTATCTGACGCGCCGGGGATCTTCCTGTTGGTGATGGGGTCGATATCAGCAGCACCCGGCTTCCCCTTGCCATCCAGGAGAATCTGGCCCGGCCGGATCAGCCCGTAACCGAGGTACTTGCTGGGGGTGTCCTTCGGCCAGTCTCGGCCCGCGGTGTCGAGCATGACCCGGAGGACCTGATTGGCTGTCCAGTCGGGATGGGCGGACCAGATGAGGGCTGCTGAGGCGGAGGCGATCGCGGCGGCTGCGCTTGTTCCCTCCTTTTCACAGTAGGAACGAAACGTCTCATCACACCAGGCCGGGATGCCAAGGCCTGGTGCGGCCAGATCCACGTAGGCGCCGGACTCCGAGAACTTACCTACGTTGCCTGACTTGTCAGCGGCAGAGACACCGATCACGTTGGGATATGCGGCCGGATATCCGATGAAGTTCTTTGTCTCTCCATCATTGCCCACAGCGGCAAACATCAACTTGCCCTTGGATGCGGCATACTTGATTGCCGCTTGCTCATCCGGGTTGATGATGTCCCCGCCAAAGGACATGTTGATGATTTTGGCGTCGCTGTCTGCGGCAGCCTTGATCGCCTCCAACGAGTTCGGAGACTTCTTCTTCTCAGTCTTGTCCTTCAACTGCTTGAGCGCTATCCGATACGGAACGATCTTCGCGCCCGGAGCAAGACCCTTAAGGCCACCACCGGCGCCGGTACCAGCGATCAGCTCGGCCATGCTTGTTCCGTGGCCGTCGTAATCATTGGTGGCGTGGTACGCGACGCTCTTCGGTACCTCGTCGACCAGCACCTGCCCCTTCAGTGAAGACGTCGAAGGATTGACTCCCGTGTCGATGACGGCAACCTTCACGCCTTCGCCAGTGCTTGCCGTCCAAAGTTCTTCAGCCGCCATCGCGTCCAGGTACCACTGCTTCGACTGAACGTCGTCGGCCACCGCACTCGGGGCCAGACCTGCGGACGCGATGGCCAAAGCGCCGAGTGCCGAGCACACAGTGGACAGCCATCTCCCGGTGCGTCCGGCGAAGGCTGCAGTCCATCTGCCGCGTTGGTTGGTCCCTGACAGCATGCCTCTGTACATCCTCGTCCGTCGTCAGCCGATCACTGGCGGCACATTGCGCCGCTGGTTGTCGGGCAGGTGGGTCTCGTCATCCGCGACCGGAGCTTCAGGCTGCCGTGTGCCCTCGGCGCTTTGCGGGTCAGGTTCTTGTTGGTTGCCGGGACCGCGAACGAGACCGGTGCCACCGGAGGTGAACCCGCTCGTTCTGGCCGCAGAGCGGCCCTTGGGGGCTCCGAGTACACCGTCGGGGTTCCCGGTAGACCGGCGAGCGGTCTCCCTCGTGCCCGTAGGAGGGGTTGGGTTGGGCGCGCCAATGACTCCGCGCTGCCCCAGGCTTCCAGCCGCATTGCGCGAACCGGCGGTGCTCTCGCCTCCGACGACCGTGCCGCGCTGCGCTGTGGAGCCGGTCGCTCCCGCAGAGGGCCCGGCAGTGGGCCTTCCACCGACGACGCCGGTGCCACGGCCTGCGCCTGTGACACCCGGACCACCAGTACGCCCACCTGCTGGGCCGCTGACCCGAGGCGTTCCGCCGGAGACACCACGACCCATCGGCGTCCCGCTTGACGCCGTGGGACCCCCTCGAACTCCGCTCTGGCCCGTGGAAGAGGAACGCCCCATCGGGCCCGTAGGGCCGCGCCCCAAGGGCGCCTGAGAGGCACCACTCGGGTTACCGGATCGTCCTTGCGCCGACACTGGCGTCCTGCCGCCACCCCCAGCTCTCGAAGCGCGACCGGCAGGACCATTGGGTACGCGGTACGCAGCGCCATTTGCAAAGGGCGGAATCGTCCCTCCTCCGGTCCCCGGCGAGTTAGGCGCCGACGGCGGCGTACCAGTCGACGGGCTGGTTGTCTGGGGAGGCAGGGTGTCGACGCTGTCGATTTTCGTACCGACATTCCGATCCGGGTAGGTGATCGAGCCGTCCACGTCCTTGTAAGGGACGGTAGTGCCGCCCGTACCCGATTCCCCTCCAGGCCTGCTGGTTGAGTGATGGGCTGTCGTCCCGGAATCACCGGCGGCTGAGAGAGTTCCACCGTCTTCCCCGAGAGTCAATCTGCCGCGGCCGTCCGACGGATCCGGCTCAGGCACCCCCACATCAGGCATCGACTCAAACGTCGGCGCCTCCTGGGCCGCCAGCGTTTCACTCGACACCGCATAGAACGACGCCAACCGGTTCATCTGGTTGATCGCCTCTTGCCGGTTCTTCTCCGTTTTCACCGCGGCGGCGTACTCGTCGTTGCTCTCAACCCGCTTAGGCGCCGGAATGTCCTCGACCGACTTGGGATCTATCCGGGTGTCCCTCTCCGGCAGCGCGCTGATCACGGATGCCAGGCCCGTACCCGCCGCCGTGATCTGGTCGCCGGCGACTTCGGCGAAGGCGGAGAGCTTGCGCGTGTGGTTGACCAGCTTCTTGCCCCAGGTACGGAAGGCCTCGCCGGACTCGCCCACCCACTCGACGCGGTCAATGTGGCCGCTCAGTTCCTCGGCGGCATCCTTGATGGCGTCGCGAGCGTTCCACAGGGCCTTGCCCGCGTTCTCCAGGTCCTCCGGCTTCGTCTGGCGAACCATGTCGAGCAGGCTGTTGAGTTCGTAGCCCTCGAAGTCCGAACGGCCGCGTCGAAGGATGCCGCCGAAGAGCGTGCCGTCCAAGAGGTTCGACATCTTGGTCGTGGCATCGGTGACGTAGACCTGAACGGCCACGTCCTGCAGATCGTCCTTGTGCCGTTCGTCGTTGTTCTCGTCGCCCGCCATTAGCGATACCCCTTTCCGGACCCAGTGCTGTCGGAAAGCTTGTCGTCGGGCCTGCCGTCCTTCTCGCGCTGAGCCGTGTCCTGCTCCTGCTGCAGCTCCGTCTGGATCTCCCAGAAGCGGTGCCGGAGATCCTCTTCGAGGTTGCTGAAGCCGTTCTTCGCGCCCTTCACGGCGATCTCGATGGCCTCGATCTGCAGGCCCAGCGTCTTGGTGAGCGAAACGAGACGCTCATGAACGCGCTCGTACTGATCGAAGAGGTCGTCCGCCTCGGCGAAGCAGCTGCTCTCGCTGCGTAAGGACGCCCGGGGGATCTTCTGTGCAGCCACCTTGGTCGTACTTCCGGCCGAACCCTCGAACTCCGCCAGAAGCGTGGTCACCCGCTTCTGGAAGGTCGAGAGCATCTCGCCACTGGCCTCCAGGTTGGCAGCCCTGGACGCCGAGACGCCGCCCGCCATCTCCGCAGGAAGCACGTCGTCATCCCTCCCCGTTGTCCCCGTCCCGCTCGGGGTCGCTGTGCCCCCTGAACGTTTCTGTCCCCAGCCCGACCACTGTAGTCAACTACGGTGACAGCCCCAACTCCCTTATGCGACAACCCTGCTACTACCTCTTCGTGTTGCCGCTTGCCCCCTGGCCGCTGTGCCGCCCCTCCCAGTGTCGTGCTGGACGGCGGACTTGACCAGCGTACGGAAGGCGACACCGTCCCCGAGCCGCCAACCGATACCCCGTCGCGGCATGCGGTGCCACCAGAAACCCGTCCGCCGCGTCTGAGAATTCGGACGGCTTGAGGGCCTTGAGCGTCACGTAATCCATGATTCCCGGTCACCGCCCCTTGCCGTGGCCGCCGACAGCGGGCGTGTCCTCGTCATCGGTCTTCAGCTTGGCGATCTCGGCCTTGATGGCCTCGTCGGTCCTCAGCTGGTCGTTACCCGTCTTCTCAAGTACGTCCGCCAGCGCGCCGCACCGACCGCTCACGTCCTTGACGTAGCGCTCCCAGGATTCGCGGACGTCCCGCTGAGCCGCCGCGGTCAGGCACCCAGAGCCCTTACCGAGACCCTTCTGCCCCTCCTCCAGCTTCGCCATCGCCTTGGTGGCGTTCTCCCGCAGCGAGTCGACGCCTTCCCCCGCCTTGGTCCACACGGCCTTGTCCGACCTCAGCCGACCGGAGCCGCCGCCGGTACCACCAGAGCTGGAGCCTCCCTGGTCGGCCGGCAGCTGGTTGAGCTGCATCTGCGCGGACTGCCGCTCGACCGCCGCGGTCTTGAGCTGCTCCCACTCATCCCACCCCATGCGTGGCCCCCTCCGCCCCTCCCCGCGCTTCGTCATACACCCACGAGGCGATATGAACGTGCGACAGCAACATTGCACTGATCGAGAAGTACGGTACGGCCCCTTCACCACGGGCCCCATCCGTACCAGTGACCAAAGCATCTGAGTATCCGTACCCACGTCGAGCCAGGATCCCGGCCGGGCGGGACATTGCTTCCCAGCGCGCTGGGGGCTGAGTTCGGAGGCTGATGTCTCTTCCGGTCACTCCACGCCCGTGATCCGTCGCGCCCGCCGCCGAGCGTCCCGCCAGGCCACCGCCGCCCCGCTCAGACACGCCACCACGACCGCCGCCCCCACGGCGACGTAGGTCGCGAGCCGTGCGTTGCGTTCATTCGGCGTCTCGCCGAGGTGGAGCTTCGCCGGCGTGGGCGCCTCCGCCTGTGAGAGGCCGTCTCGCGGGACCGGGGACTCGATCGGTTCGTCGTCCTCCGTCAGGGCCCGGACCGGGTCCACGACGCCCCAGCCGACCAGCCGGTCGTGCCCGGCAACCGACCGCTCCGCCGTCTGTTCGATCTGGGCCACGATCCTTTGCCGGGTCCAGTCGCCGTGTTTGGCCTTGATCAGGGCGGCGACCCCTGCGACATACGGGGCCGAGAAGCTGGTGCCGTTGTCCGAGCAGTGGCCGCCTTTGGGGACTGTGGAGATCATGTCGACGCCGGGGGCTGCCACGTCCACGAATTCGCCTGCCTGGGAGAAGGCCGCTCGCTCGTTGTTGCGGTCCGAAGACGCCACAGCCAGCACGCCGTCGTATGACGCCGGGTAGGTCCGTTTCACGGTGCCGCCCAGCCCGTCGTTGCCTGCCGACGCCACGACCACGATCTCCTTGTCCAGGGCCGCGTCGACCGCCTGCTTCAGGGCCGGATCGGGCTCTACCGCGTTCTGTGTGTCCTGGGAGATGTTGATGACGTCGGCCTTGGCCCGGATCGCGTGGCGGATGGCGGCAGCCAGGGTTTCCGCCGTGCCGTGGCCCTCCGCGTCGTTCTGTTTGATGGGGATGATCGTTGCCTCGGGGGCCAGGCCCACGAACCCGGTCTTCTCTGCGGGGCGGGCCGCGATGATGCCCGCCACGCGCGTGCCATGGCCGACCGTGTCCGTGGTGCCGTCGTCCTTGCCCCGGTCGATCGGTTCGCCCTTGCTGTCCTTCTCCGGTAGGTAGTTGGCGCCACTCGACGCGTCCACCGCACGCGTGAGCTGCGGATTCTTCATGTCAACGCCCGTGTCGATCACCGCGACCCGTACGCCTTTGCCTTTGGACTGGGCCCACAGTTCATCCAGGAGGACGCGTTGCAGCGCCCAGGGACGGCCCACGTACTTCTTGTTCGGGAACGTGCACTGGTCGCCGGCTGCGAAGGCGGAAAACACCGGAGCAGCGGATGCGATCACTGTCGTGCTGGTCACCACGGTCAAGGCCGCGGCCACGCGCGCGGCCCTGCGCAACCAAGAAGATCCGGAAGAGCAAGAAGATCGGGGAGACCCGGAAGTCCCGGAAGACCAGCAGAGCCGGGAGAGCCGGGCGGAGCGGGAGAACTGGGAAAGATCAAAAGAGGCGTACGTCATCTGGTCCTCACCCCCTACGAACCCTGCGGCTGACGCGCCGCCGCCGTCGACAGACGGGGCCCCGTCGGCAGGAAGTTGGACCATGCGGCGGGGATCAGCGCCGGGTCCACGGCGGCGTATCCGAGGCGGACCTGGGCCTGCTCGGCCTCCTGGAGGAGCTGCTCGCGCTTCTTGGCGGAGGTGCCGATGCCCGCGTCGTCCGTCGCGCTGTCGGAGTTGGACTGCATGGCGTAGCGCAGACCCGTGTCGGTGACCAGGAAAACGCCGCCGGCCTTGGTCTCCGAGCCCTTGAACTGGCGGAAGAGCTGCCCGGAGCCGGGGGTCACATAGGCGCTGGACGAGCCGGTGGCGAGGGTGGCCGGGAGCTTCGTGCCGGCCCACGTGCTCAAGGTGGTGGTGCCCTTGTCCCGGTCGACGGCGCGCAGGACGTTGCAGAGGGTGTTGCGGCGGCCGGACGACTCGGCTGCCTCGTTGACCGGCTTCGGCTTCAGGCTGGGCCAGTTGTACTGCGCGCCGAACTCCTTGCCCGGCGTGAAGGCTCCGGCGCTCACCTTGCGTGCCTGGCCCCTCTGGCCGACGGAGACCAGGTCGCGGCTGTTGAGGAGGAGCGTCGCGGTGAAGGGCGAGACCGGCGCGATGCGTCCGGGCAGCACCACGTAGTCCTGGGCGGTGGCACCGTCCTCCAGGACCATACCGACCTTGTTGGCCTCGGGATCCTCGCGGACCTGCACGCCGGCGTTCTCTCCGGGCGAGCCGTCCACCGCCGGGAAGGTGATCGGGTCGCCCTGGTGAAGGGTGTCGAGCCACTCCTGGGAGACCCGCTGCGGATCGCGGCCCAAACCGACGACGGTACGCAGCAGGAGTTCGTCATCGGCAGACACCTGGTACGCCCTGCCGCCGGCATCAACCACGTAGCGGGTCTTGTCGGGGCCGACCACGTACAACAGCTCGCCGCCACGCAGCCGTTCGCGGCCCTCTGTTTTGTCCTCCTCGCGTTCCGCGAGGACGAAGGCGGCCTTCTGGATGGCCCTGCCGCCGTCGCTCGGGCGTTCGCACACGGCCCAGCGCTTCGTGGCACCCGCCTCGGAGGCGGCGGGCAGGCGGTCAGGTGCGTACGGGATACCGATGGTGGCGCCGTGCGGGATGTCCCCCTTGTCGAGGATGGACTCGTCGACGTTGATGACCTTGCCCTGGTCGGCGTCGAGGAGGAGCTTCGCGGACGCCATGTTGAGGACGGGGTGCAGCTGGCGCTTGCCGTTCGTGACGAGGACGACGTACCGGGTCGTGGACTTGCTCGCGATGATCACGTTCTTGTTCGTGGCGTCCCAGTCCTTCGGCGCGGTCGGTTTGAACATCCCCCACCCGCCGAAGATCGCCAGGATGACCACCCCGACCATGAGGCCGGGCAGCACGCCGCGCAACGGGCGTGGTGCGCCCTCCTCCGAACCGTCGGGTGAATTCTGGATGAAGGACGCGAGCATACGTCGCTTCGCGAAGGTGTAGGCGTTGAGTTCGTCCCGCCGTGATGCCATGTGTGCCTGAATCTCCCCGTGTCTCGCGCCGCGTCTCGTCGTGCGGCGCCGGGGGTCAGCGTCCCCCGCCCTCCGTTGTCAGACCGAACACCTACTATGCCGGGTAAGTGATCGGCCTTGTGGAGCGGGTAGGGTACCCGGACTTTCAAGGACCTTGGCTGGCGCGGCAATTCGGATGAGTCGCGAGGCGTTGCGAATACATCGGGGGTGGGAGTGATGGCTTCCGGAGCGCGAGCACGGTCGCGCAACCGGTCTCAGGGAGCGGGCTCTTCGGCGCCCCGGCCGGATCATGGGCGGCAGCGGCCCGCGCCGCCCTCGCGGTCTCAGGGTCCGAGTGCGCTTCACCTCAGGACGCGTCCCGGACAGTTCGGATCGTTCCGGTGGCAACGGGCCGTTCTGATCGAGATCGCCGCCGCACTGTTGCTCGCGGGGTGGCTCATCGATCCGGTGGCGCTGGTGCCGACGGGAGTGGTGGCGGTCCTGCTCGTTCTTCTCGCAGTCGTACGTCGCAGGGGACGCCCCCTGCCCGAATGGCTCGGGGCGGCCAGGGAGTTGAAGGCGCGGCAGCGGCGGGCCGCCAGTACGCCGATCCAGCCCGGTACGGAGCCGGGCCTCGCGCCGGCCGTGGAGTGTGATCCGAGCCTGCGGACGTATACGTACGGCGGGCGGGACCAACGGTCCGTCGGAATCATCGGGGACGGGACGTTCGTCACCGCCGTGCTGCTGGTGGAGGCCGACGCAACCGCGCTGCGGGCCGAGCGGAGTCGGCAGCCACTGCCTCTCGGGCTGGTGCGGGATGCCCTCGAAGTGGACGGGATACGGCTGGAGTCGGCGCAGACAGTGCTGCACACGCAGCCCGCGCCGGCGCTGCATCTGCCCCAACAGTCGGTGGCTGTCACGAATTACGCGCCGTTGCAGGAGCAAACGGGGGCGCCGGCGGTGCGCATCACCTGGATCGCGTTGAAGCTCGATCCGGAGTTGTGTCCGGAGGCCGTGGCCGCGCGTGGTGGCGGGCTGGTCGGGGCACAGAAGTGCGTTGTGCGTGTCGTCGACCACCTCGCGAGCAGGCTCTCCGGGGCAGGGTTCCGTACGACCGTGCTCAACGAGGAGGAACTGATCGCCGCAGTGGCCACATCGGCTTGTGCCAACCCTCTGGTGACGGCGGAGGCGGGACGGACCGATATGCCGGAGCGGCGAACCGAGGAGTCCAGCCGGAGCTGGCGCTGCGACAACCGCAGGCATACCACCTACTGGGTGCGGAAGTGGCCTCAGTTGGGCGGCC
>CBFGQM010000160.1:0-11237 GCA_965650905.1 uncultured Streptomyces sp.
GTGGACCAGGCCGAACAGTTCACGCCGGACTCCACGCCGGCGCCGCCGCCTCCTCCTCCGGAGGAGGCACCCGTCCCCGCTCCCGTCCCACAACAGCCTTCGTACGGCGCGTGGGACCCGACGGCCTACGCGGGCACCGAGTACGGCCCGTACGGCGGCGAGCCGTACCAGGAGGCCCAGCAGTACCCGGCGGGCGCCTACGAGCAGCCGCCCTATCAGGCTGACCCGTACCAGGCCGGCCGGTACGACCCGTACGCGTACGGCTCCGGGACTCAGGCGTACGACCCGACGCAGACGTACACCCAGGGCTACGACGGGCCGTACGACCCCGCTCAGCAGCCGCCGCACGGCACCGACAGTGAGCGCCCCGACGGGAGCCAGCAGTGAACCGCACCACCGTGTCCCTGATCACCGGCGTGGCCGCGCTCGCCGTCATCACCGGATTCGCCTCTCTCACCACGCCGGACGCCTCCGGCGCGGACACGGCGAAGACGGCGGCCCAGATGCCCGTGGAGCGCACCAGCCTGCTCTGCCCGGCTCCCAGCACCTCGGACCTCGCCGAGACCGCGTACACGTCCTTCACTCCCGTCACGAAGGGCGCGGAGAAGAGCGGCCACGTGGCACTCGCCGCGGCGGGTGAGGAACCGGCCGACGGCGCGTCCCAGCAGGCCGACGGCGCATCCGAGAAGGGCGACAAGAAGCCCCTCCCGACGCCCAGGGAGCCGGGCAAGCCCGTCACCGTCGAGACCTCGGGCGCCGACTCGCCCGCGCTCATCGGCACCGCAGAGGGCAGCTTCGCGCCGGGCTGGACCGTCCAGCAGACCACCGAGGTCTCGGCCGGCACCGGCCGAGGTCTGCTCGGCACCAACTGCACCGCTCCGGACACCGAGTTCTGGTTCCCGGGCGCCAGCACCGCCGAGGACCGCAGCGACTACGTGCACCTCACCAACCCCGACGACTCCGCCGCCGTCGTCGACATCGAGCTGTACGGCAAGGGCGGCGCCCTCAAGTCGACGGTCGGGGAGGGCATTCAGATCCAGCCGCACTCGACCGAGCCGGTGCTGCTGTCCACGCTCCTGGAGGAGCCGCAGACCAACCTCACCGTGCGCGTGACCGTCCGCAGCGGCCGGGTCGCCGCCGCGGTCCAGGCCCTCGACGACAAGCTCGGCGGCGACTGGCTGGCCGCCTCCACCGATCCGGCGGGCAGCCTCGTCCTGCCGGGCATCCCGAAGGACGCCAGGTCCGTGCGCCTGGTCGCCTTCGCGCCCGGCGACATCGACGCCGACCTGAAGGTGCGGCTCGCTTCGCCGTCCGGTCTGATCACGCCCGTCGGGGGTGAGGCGCTGCATGTGAAGGCCGGCATGACCGCGGCCGTCGACCTCGGCGACGTCACGCGCGGCGAGGCGGGCTCCCTGGTGCTGACGCCGACGGAGAAGGCCGTGCCGGTCGTGGCCGCTGTGCGGGTCGTGCGGGGCAAGGGCGACAAGCAGGAGACGGCTTTCGTCCCGGCCACCAGACCCGTGGGCAACCGCGCGACGGCCGTCGGCAACCGCTCCCAGGGCTCCACGCTCTCCCTGGTCGCGCCCGGCCGCTCCGCCGAGGTCAAGGTCACGGCCTCCGCGGGCAGCGAGGGCGGTACGGCCGTGACCAAGACGTACAAGATCAAGGGCGGCACCACCCAGGACATCGAGCCGCCCGTCCCCAACGGCCTCGAGGGCACGTACGCCCTCACCGTCGAGCCGGTCTCCGGGGGCCCCGTCTATGCCGCGCGCACGCTCGAGATCTCCGACGGGGGTCTACCGATGGTCACGGTCCAGACGCTGCCGGACGACCGGGGGAGGGTGGCGGTGCCGGAGGCGGAGCAGGACCTGTCGGTGCTGCAGAAGTAGGGCTGTGCCGGGGCCTGCACGGGCGGGAGCCTTTCCGCCGTGGTGCGACCCTCCTGGTGAATCAGTCCTCGCCGTATCGGGGGTCCACGGTCTCCGGGGTCAGGCCCAGCAGCTCGGCCACCTGCTCCACCACGACCTCGTGGACCAGGGCCGCCCGCTCGTCGTGTCCCTTGCTGCGGATCTCGACCGGGCGGCGGTAGACGACCACCCGGGCGGGATGGCCCTCACGCGCCGCGATCGTGCCGCCCAGGGGTACCGCCTCGTCGCCGCGGCCCGCGCCCCGCGCCGGATCAAGGCGCGGCACCTCCAGCACCACGAACTCGATGTCGGCGAGCTGCGGCCAGCGCCGCTCGAGCCGTTCCACGGAGTCCTGCACCAGATCCGCGAACACCAGGGCACGGCTCGCCGAAAGCGGCACCTGGGGTGGCGCGACGGGGCCGCGCATCCCCCGGCCGTGGCGGTCACGGCGACGGGGCTTGGGGTCGGCGGCACGGGGCGGCACGGGGGGTACGGGGGGCACGGGGCTGTCCATCACTGACGAAGCGTAGTCCCCGCGCGGTGCGCCTGCCCCGCCTCCACGCGGCGGACCGATCAGTGTCCGCATGGCTTTCCGGCCAGCGCCACGGATGGTGACAACAGGCGGCCGACCGGGGCCTCAGGGGCGGCCGACCCGTCCGCAGAGGCCGCCGGCCTGGTCAGCACAGGGGCCGCCCGACGGCGCGGCGGAGGACCGCCCCGCCGGGTCCCCAAGATGTCCGGGGCGGCCTGCGGCAGTCGCCTGGCATGTCGCTTGATGACCATTTCAGCCGAGCTTGGGCTCGTTTCCGTATCCTCCCAGGAGCGTCGAGTGCGCGGCAGTTGACTGGATTTGTATCGATAGTGATCGGAACCAAGACGGTCCGGTATCTCGACCAAGGTCGTACTCGCAGGTCAGTTAGGAAGCGCCCGAGCTCCCGGTGGTCGGTCCCACCGCATGACATGGTGGAGTGACCTGGAGGAGAGTCGTCGCGGCCCGCTCAAGAGTGCGGTACCGTCCAACGTCGTGAGCCCTGTACGTCGCTGTTCGCGCACCGCTTGCGGCCGTCCTGCCGTTGCGACGCTGACGTACGTCTACGCCGACTCGACCGCGGTCCTCGGCCCACTCGCCACCTACGCCGAACCCCACTGCTACGACCTGTGCGCCGAGCACTCCGAGCGCCTCACCGCCCCTCGCGGCTGGGAGGTCGTCCGGCTCGCCGACGCTTCCGGTCCCTCCCGCCCCAGCGGCGACGACCTGGAAGCGCTCGCCAACGCGGTGCGCGAGGCGGCCCGCCCCCAGGAGCGTGCGGCCCAGGTCGGCGGCGGGGCGCGCGCGGCGGACCCGATGGAGGTCGCGCGCCGCGGCCACCTGCGGGTACTGCGCTCGCCCGACTCCTGAACCACCTTTCCCCGACCGGGACTTCTCCGTTGCCTCCGTAGGAGGGCCAGACCGCTGCTCGCCCTTGTGGTGCCGCTCGTATGCGCCGGCCTGGAGGAGGGGCGGCGCGGCCTGCGTGAGACCTGAGTGCCCGCGACGGCGTGCGGGACAGCCTTCGCCGGCGCACAGTTCGCCGCCCTCGAACTAGGCGATCTCTCGGGCACCCCCCGGCTCAGTGTCGGTCCGGGCAGGTAGTTTGGGGACACCGATGAGGAATCCAGGAGGGTTGGCCGTGGCTGCTGATCTGTCGCAGATCGTGAAGGCGTACGACGTACGCGGGGTGGTCCCGGACCAGTGGGACGAGGCGCTGGCCGAGCTGTTCGGGGCGGCCTTCGCACAGATGACGGGAGGGAACGCGATCGTGATCGGGCACGACATGCGGCCCTCGTCGCCGGGTCTGTCACGTGCCTTCGCGCGCGGAGCGGCGGCGCGCGGCGTCGACGTGACCGAGATCGGGCTGTGCTCCACGGACCAGCTGTACTACGCGTCGGGGGCGCTGGACCTGCCCGGTGCGATGTTCACGGCCTCGCACAACCCCGCGCAGTACAACGGCATCAAGATGTGCCGGGCGGGCGCGGCCCCGGTCGGCCAGGACACCGGTCTCGCCGAGATCCGCGAACTCGTCGAGTCGTGGGCGGACTCGGGTGCCCCTGAGCCGGCGGCCACCCCGGGAACCATCAGCCGGCGGGACACCCTGGAGGACTACGCGGCACACCTCCGCGGTCTCGTCGACCTGACCTCCATCCGACCCCTGAAGGTCGTCGTCGACGCGGGCAACGGCATGGGCGGACACACCGTGCCGACCGTGTTCGCGGGGCTGCCCCTCGACCTCGTCCCGATGTACTTCGAGCTGGACGGCACGTTCCCCCACCACGAGGCCAATCCGCTCGACCCGAAGAACATCGTCGACCTGCAGAAGCGCGTCCGCGAAGAGGGCGCCGACCTCGGCATCGCCTTCGACGGCGACGCCGACCGCTGCTTCGTGGTCGACGAGCACGGCGCCCCGATCTCACCGTCCGCGATCACCGCACTGGTGGCCTCGCGCGAGCTGGTCAGGCACGGCGGCAAGGGCACGGTCATCCACAACCTGATCACGTCGTGGTCGGTGCCGGAGGTCGTCCGGGAGAACGGCGGCACCCCGGTACGCACGCGCGTGGGCCACTCCTTCATCAAGGCCGAGATGGCCAGCTCCGGCGCGATCTTCGGCGGCGAGCACTCGGCGCACTACTACTTCGCCGACTTCTGGAACGCCGACACGGGTATGCTCGCCGCCCTCCACGTGCTGGCGGCCCTCGGCGGCCAGGAGGGCCCGTTGTCGGGCCTGGTCGCCCGGTACGACCGCTACGCGGGTTCCGGCGAGATCAACTCCACGGTCGACGACCAGGCAGGCCGCCTCGCCGCGCTCAAGGCCGCGTACGAGGGCCGCGAGGGCGTCACCCTCGACGAACTCGACGGCCTGACGGTCACCTCAGCCGACTGGTGGTTCAACGTCCGCCCCTCGAACACGGAGCCTCTCCTCCGTCTGAACGCGGAGGCGCGCGACGAGGCAACGATGGCCAAGATCCGCGACGAGGCACTGACGATTATCGGAGGCTGAGCGCCGAGGGGGCGGGGTTGCCCGGTCTGGGGGCCGGGTCTGTGGGCCGGGTCTGTGGGCCGGCGTTCCGCAGAGCGCGGGTGGGCACAGACCACCCACCGTTCCCGCGGCCGACGACGTACGCCCACACCTGACCGGGGACCTGGGGCAGCGCCCGGTTTCGGGAAGGGGTGGGCCCGGGGAAAGCAACGCACCCCGGCGCCAAGCCCCCCACAGCTGTAATCTGACCAGGTCACATCTGCACAAACTCCGCCCCCGAAGGGACCCACCATGCCGCTCGAAGCCGGCCTCCTGGAGATTCTCGCCTGCCCGGCCTGCCACGCCCCTCTCAAGGAGCAGGAGACCGAGCTGGTCTGCACCGCCCAGGACTGCGGCCTGGCGTACCCCGTGCGGGACGGCATCCCGGTCCTCCTGGTCGACGAGGCCCGCCGCCCGGCGTAACGGACGACCCGGTGTAACGGACGACCGGGCACAACGACGAACCAGCGATCGGAGGCTGCCACCCATGCTCGACGAGTCGCTGCTCGACGCCCCCGAGGCACTGTCGGAGGCGGACCGCCGCGGCCTGCTCCGCGGCGCCGCAGAGGCGGGCGCACGCGTCCGCACCGCGGCCCGGCACGCCGTTGAGGCAGGCATCCCCGAGCTCAAGCCGGACGGCCGCCCCCGCGCGGTCCTCATCGCCGGTCCCGGAGCCGCCGCCAGTTGCGCCGCCGACCTTCTCGGCACGCTGGCCGGCGTGGGCTGCCCCGTCACTCGCCTGACCCCCACGGGCGTCGCCCCGGCCGCCGGCGCCCTGCGCTGGGAGCTGCCCGGCTGGACCGGCCCCGTCGACCTGCTCCTCGTGGCCACCCCGGACGGCAGCGAGCCCAGCCTCTCACTCCTGGTCGACCAGGCCTACCGCCGCGGCTGCACGATCGCGGCCGTGGCCCCGGCCGGCTCCCCGCTCATCGAGGCGGTCGACGGCGCCCACGGCCTCTTCGTACCGATGGCGACGGCCCCGTACGAGCAGGGCGAACCCGCCGCCGCGTCCGCCCCCGGCGTCCTGTGGGCCCTGCTCACCCCGCTGCTCGCGCTCCTCGACCGCACCGGCCTGGTGACCGCGCCGCCCGAGGCCCTGCACAAGGTCGCCGACCGCCTCGACCAGATCGCCGAACGCTGCGGACCGGCCATCGCCACGTACGGCAATCCCGCCAAGACCCTCGCCGCCGAGCTCGCCGAGGCGCTCCCGTTGATCTGGACCGAGGGCGCGTCCGCGGGACCTGCGGGCCGCCGGTTCGCCGCCGCGCTCGCCGAACTCGCGGGCCGCCCGGCACTCGTCGCCGAGCTGCCCGAGGCGCTTGTCGCGCACAGTGTCCTGCTTTCGGGCGCGCTGGCCGCCGGAGCCGACCCCGAGGACTTCTTCCGCGACCGCGTCGAGGAGGCTCAGGTCATGCACGCGCGCGTGGTCCTCCTCCGGGACCGGCCCGCCGGAGGCCTCAGCGCCGCCCCCGCCGCCCGTGACCTCGCCCTCAGCCACGACACCGCGATCAGCGAACTCGAACCCGAGGACGGCGGCGACCTGGAGACCCTCGCGGAGTTGATCGCCATCACGGATTTCGCGGCCGTTTACCTGGCGCTCGCCTCGGGAGCCTGATGCTTGCCCCGACCTCGTGACCGCCATGAGTACACCGACCGTTACGAGTACACCGACAGCCGTGAACACACCGACCGCCGCAGATCGAGCGGACCGCCGTCACCACGCCGACCAACGTCATCAGGCTGACAGCCATCGTCAATCTCGGCGTCTCCAGGCTGACAGCCATCGTCAGGCTGGCCGCCGTCATCACGTCAGCATGTGAACAGAAGAGCGCAGAGAGAACCGCATGGACCGCCTCGACAACGCCATCCGTCCCTATGCCTGGGGCTCCACCACCGCCATCCCGAAGCTCCTCGGCGTCGAGCCGACCGGCGAACCGCAGGCCGAGGTGTGGATGGGCGCCCACCCGGGCGCGCCCTCGCGCACGGCCCGTGGCCCCCTCACCGAGCTGATCGACACGGCCCCCGAGCGCGAACTCGGCGCCGAGACGGTCGCTAAGTTCGGCCCGCGCCTGCCGTTCCTCCTCAAGGTCCTCGCCGCGGGCGCCCCGCTCTCCCTCCAGGTGCACCCCGACCTCGCCCAGGCCAGGGAGGGTTACGAGGACGAGGAGCGCCGCGGAGTCCCGATCGACGCCCCGCACCGCAACTACAAGGACGCCAACCACAAGCCCGAACTGATCTGCGCGCTCACCGAGTTCGACGGGCTGTGCGGATTCCGGGCTCCGCTGGCGGCCGCCGACCTGCTCGCGGCCCTGGAGGTCGGCTCCCTCAAGCCGTACGTGGACCTGCTGCACACCCACCCGGAAGACGCCGCCCTGCGTGAGGTGCTGACGGCGATCCTGTCCGCGGACCGTGACCAGGTGGCCGCGACGGTCACCGAAGCCGCCGAGGCCTGCGCCCGCCTCGGCGGCGCCCACGCCCCGTACGCCGACCTCGCCGACCACTACCCGGGCGACCCCGGCGTCATCGCCGCGATGCTGCTCAACCACGTCCGACTGCAGCCCGGCGAGGCCCTGTTCCTCGGCGCCGGCGTCCCGCACGCCTATCTGAACGGCCTCGGTGTCGAGATCATGGCCAACTCCGACAACGTTCTGCGCTGCGGCCTCACCCCCAAGCACGTCGATGTCCCCGAACTTCTGCGCATCGTCCGCTTCGAGGCCGGCGACCCTGGCGTACTGCGCCCCGAGGCAGCCCCCGACGGCGAGGAGGTCTACGAGACGCCGATCGACGAGTTCCGCCTCTCGCGGTACGTCCTGCGGGAAGGCACGTCCGCTCACGACCTCACCCTCCGCACCCCGCAGGTCCTGCTGTGCACCGCGGGCTCCCTACAGGCGGGCGAACACACCCTCGCCCCCGGCCGGTCCGTCTTCGTACCGGCGGGAGAGAAGATCGAAGTATCCGGGCCCGGCACGGTCTTCCGGGCCACCGTGGTGGCCTGATGCGGTCGCTGTGGTGGCCCGACACCCGTCCCGGTGGCGGCCTGGTGCGGTCAGCGGTGTTGGCCTGACGCGGTAGCGGTGTTGGCCTCACGTCGTCCAGTGGCAGCCGGACGCGGCGTTGTCGGCCCAGGCTGCAACAATGGCCCACCGCAAAGGGCGAGCAAAGCCCGGGGCGGCAGACGAAACGGCAGACGAAGGGACATCGGGAACACATGAGCGCGTCAGGCGGCACCAAAGCGATCGTGGCGGCACTCGCCGCCAACCTCGCGATCGCGGTAGCGAAGTTCGTGGCGTTCCTCTTCAGCGGCTCCTCGTCGATGCTCGCCGAGTCCGTGCACTCGGTCGCCGACTCCGGCAACCAGGGCCTGCTGCTCCTCGGCGGCAAGAAGGCCCAGCGCGAGGCGACCCCGCAGCACCCGTTCGGCTACGGCCGCGAGCGGTACATCTACGCCTTCCTCGTCTCGATCGTCCTCTTCTCGGTCGGCGGCATGTTCGCGATCTACGAGGGCTACGAGAAGATCAAGCACCCGCACGAGATCGACCACTGGTACTGGCCGGTGGGCGTCCTCGTCTTCGCGATCATCGCGGAGACGTTCTCCTTCCGGACGGCCATCAAGGAGTCCAACGCGCTTCGCGGCAAGGAGTCCTGGAAGCAGTACGTGCGTCACGCCAAGGCGCCCGAGCTGCCGGTCGTCCTGCTGGAGGACCTGGGCGCGCTGGTCGGTCTGATGCTCGCGCTCGGCGGCGTAGGGGTGACGCTGGCCACGGGCGACGGCGTCTGGGACGGCATCGGCACCCTGTGCATCGGTGTTCTCCTCATCGCCATCGCCATAGTGCTGGCCGCCGAGACCAAGTCGCTCCTCCTCGGCGAGGCCGCGGGCGTCGCAAACGTCAAGAAGATCGAGACCGCGATCGTCGACGGAGACAGGGTCACCGGCATCATCCACATGCGCACGCTCCATCTGGGCCCGGACGAGCTGCTGGTCGCCGCCAAGATCGCGGTCCAGCACGACTGCACGGCCGCCGAGGTCGCCGCCGCGATCGACTCCGCCGAGTCCCGCATGCGCGAGGCCGTCCCGATCGCGCGCGTCATCTACCTCGAGCCCGACATCTACAGCCAAACCGAGGCCGCGAAGGGCGCGGACCGCGAGGCGACACCAGGGGGCCCGGCTCCCGCGGCTGAACACTGATTCTTCGCTTTCGTCCGGCCCTTCCTCCCTGGACACTCCCGCTTCAGCCGGGGGAGGAGACGAAGCTCCCGCAGGGCAGGGCAGGGCAGGGAAACGGGGTTCGCCTGCCGTACAGGTATGGGCGACACCGGTTCGGGCACGCGGTCACCGCGAGCATGCTTCAACGGCTCCTGCTCGCCAACTCCGCCGCCCGTGGAGCGAGCGCCGACCGGAGGTCACGCGGATCTCCTCACGCCTTTGCGGCATCAAAGGGTTCCAAAACCCTGCTGTCCAGGTCAGTTGGCTCATGTTTCCGGCTGCGTGGACCCCGTTGCCCACCGCGGCCCTCCCTCAATCCGGCCGGAGTCGGACTGGGGTTCGCCGGGCCGGTCGGTGTAGATTCGTAACCGAGTCAGACGTCGCTGCTGATGGCGGTCGGGCGGCCCCCGCGGGCCGGCCGAGGGAGAGAGGGCCTCCGACGGACTGCGCCGCGCGAGGCACCGGGCATTCGTGTGCCCGCCGCCGCGCAGACCAGCCGTACACCCACCTCGACCCGAACCCGAGGAGCAGCTCGAATGACGACTGTCGACAACCGGCAGGACTTCAAAGTCGCCGACCTCTCCCTGGCCGACTTCGGCCGCAAGGAGATCACCCTCGCCGAGCACGAGATGCCCGGCCTGATGGCGATCCGCAGGGAGTACGCCGCGGCGCAGCCCCTTGCCCGCGCCCGCATCACCGGCTCCCTGCACATGACGGTCCAGACCGCCGTACTCATCGAGACCCTGATCGCCCTGGGCGCCGAGGTCCGCTGGGCCTCCTGCAACATCTTCTCCACCCAGGACCACGCCGCCGCCGCCGTCGCGGTCGGCCCGAACGGCACGGTGGACAACCCGCAGGGCGTACCCGTCTTCGCCTGGAAGGGCGAGACCCTGGAGGAGTACTGGTGGTGCACGGAGCAGGCCCTGACCTGGCCGAACACCCCCACCGGCGGCCCGAACATGATCCTCGACGACGGCGGTGACGCCACCCTCCTGGTCCACAAGGGCGTCGAGTACGAGAAGGATGGCAAGGTCCCGTCCGTCGACACCGCCGAGTCCGACGAGCACCGCGTCATCCTCCAGCTCCTGCACCGGACGATCTCCAACGGCTCGCAGAAGTGGACGCAGCTCGCCTCGGAGATCCGCGGCGTCACCGAGGAGACCACGACGGGCGTGCACCGGCTGTACGAGATGCAGCGTGAGGGCTCCCTGCTGTTCCCGGCGATCAACGTGAACGATGCGGTCACCAAGTCGAAGTTCGACAACAAGTACGGCTGCCGCCACTCCCTGGTCGACGGCATCAACCGTGCCACCGACGTGCTGATCGGCGGCAAGACCGTGGTTGTCTGCGGCTATGGCGACGTGGGCAAGGGCTGTGCGGAGTCCCTGCGCGGTCAGGGCGCCCGAGTGATCGTCACCGAGATCGACCCGATCTGCGCGCTTCAGGCGGCGATGGACGGCTACCAGGTCACGACGCTGGAGGAGGTCGTCGCCCAGGCGGACATCTTCGTCACCACGACCGGCAACAAGGACATCATCATGGCCTCGGACATGGCCAGGATGAAGCACCAGGCGATCGTGGGGAACATCGGCCACTTCGACAACGAGATCGACATGGCCGGACTGGCGAAGATCCCGGGCATCGTCAAGGACGAGGTCAAGCCGCAGGTCCACACCTGGACGTTCCCCGACGGGAAGGTGATCATCGTCCTCTCCGAGGGCCGCCTGCTCAACCTGGGCAACGCCACCGGCCACCCGTCCTTCGTGATGTCCAACTCGTTCGCGGACCAGACACTGGCGCAGATCGAGCTGTTCACCAAGCCGTCCGAGTACCCGACCGACGTCTATGTGCTGCCCAAGCACCTCGACGAGAAGGTCGCCCGCCTGCACCTGGACGCTCTCGGCGTGAAGCTGACCACACTGCGCCCCGAGCAGGCCGCGTACATCGGCGTCGAGGCCGAGGGACCGTACAAGCCTGACCACTACCGCTACTGAGCACGCACGTACTGAGCAAGCACGTACTGAGCACGCACGTACTGAGCAAGCACGTACTGAGCAAGCACGTACTGAGCAC
>CBFGQM010000161.1:0-11210 GCA_965650905.1 uncultured Streptomyces sp.
CCACATCGCCCCCGAAACCGACGCCGACGACCTCCGCGCCCGACCCCGCCGCGCCTTGCTACGGCTACTACTGCGGCTCCCCTGCGCCCGACGGCTCCGCCGCGCCTGACGGCTCCGCCGCGCCTGACGGGTACGGCGGCGATCCGTACGGCGGCGAAGCATACGGCGGCGATCCGTACGGCGGTGATCCGTACGGCGGCGATCCGTACGGCGGCGATCCGTACGGCGGCGATCCGTACGGCGGCGGAGGTTGGGGAGGTTATGGGTGAGGCCCGCAATGAAGGGGAGCGGCGGGCCGGTTTCCTCTCCTCCGCGGATTAGTCCTCCTCCGTGGCTCAGTCCTCGCCCAGCGCCGGCTCGGTCCAGATCGTCTTGCCTTCGGGGGTGCGCCGGCTTCCCCAGCGCCGGGTGAGAGGGGGCGACCAGCAGGAGGCCGCAGCCGCCCTCTTCGAGGGTCTTGGCGCGGCCGCTGCGGGGCGATGTGGCTGGTGTCCCTCGACGCCTCGCAGATCAGTCGCGTCGTCGTGAATGAGGCGCAGCCGGATGGGGACGGTCGCCGTAGCGGATCCCGGCGCGACGGCAAGGAGGTCCCCACCGACGTCCTGCGCACCGCACTGCGTGACCGCGGAGGTGGTGGACGCCCGCGGTGGGGTGCCCGGCGGGGCACCGGTCATCGCAGTCGGTCTCCGGTGCCGGGCTTTCGGACATGCCCGCGCCTCCCGTAGCGCCCCCCACTATCGAGAGGGCTCCGGGGCCCGGAGTACGACCTCCGGCTGATGAAAGTGATCGTATGCCTCAGGTGTACGTCTCGGCTTCCTCGTCGCGCTCCTCCCGCGAGGTACCGGCATACACCGTACTTGACCTGCGGGTATTTACGAGCAAGTACCCACGAGGTACCGTAAGGACATGCCAGCTCTCAACGTGGAGTTCAGCGAGCGTGAGCTCGAGGATCTGCGGCAGATCGCCAAGGAGCGCGGTACGTCGATGAAGGCTCTGGTACGTGAGGCGGCCGCCGCCGACATCGTGCGGCACCGCGCGCTGCAGGAAGGCGCGGACGTGTTCCGCCGCTTCTTCGCGGCACACGCGGACGAGTTCGCCGCTGCCTTCCCCGACGACGAACCACCCCACAAGGGCGAGGGGCGGGCCGCCTGAGCCATGGCCCCTGTCATCCATATCGACGTGCCCTGGCTGCTTCAGCGTCACGAAGAGGTCCTGCCCGACCAGCCCACCGTGAACGACTTCTCCGTGCTCGTCGCCGCCGTGGCCCGGCACCGGGTGGATCCGCCCCGGCTCGGCGTGGACTCGGACCCGGCCTGGCGTGCCGCCGCACTGTTGCACACGCTGGCCCTGCTGAAACCCCTGCCGTCCGCCAACGCCCGCTTCGCCTGCGCGACGGCGGTTTCGTACATGTTCGTCAGTGGCGTCGGAATCGACCCGCCCTATGGGGCGCTCGTCGACCTCGCGCGCGACCTGATGTCCGGCAAGGCGGACGTCTTCTCGGCGGCCGACCGCCTTCGCTCCTGGCAGATCTGACCGCCGACCGAGGGCGAGAAGATCGGGACGTCCCGCGTAAACCTGCGCCCGGCTCGCAGGCGGCGCGGTCACAGTCAGCGCGGTCACAGGCAGCTCAGGGCATTTCGAAAACTGGCGCGAGTGAGGCGAGTCGGCCGACGGTGGCACTGACTTCCTCCAGTGTGCAGATGGCGCGGAAGTCGTCCAAGAACCTTGTTGCGTGCGACAGTTTTGTGCCATGGTTAACCTCCTCGCGCATGGCTAATGGCCAGATCTGATTCACTGTTTCAGATTTCGTTCTGCCGATGGCTCAAAAGGCCGTCGGTCGACGACCTTCGACCGGGTCACAGGCCGGCCACTTTCCGTGAGCCAAGCCAATAAGGTACGCACCAACCAGGAGCACCTTTTGGCGGTCAGAACTTCTGCCATCCTGTGCTTGGAAGGAAACCGCTCAGTGCACCCCCCCCACCCGGCCGGCCCCGAATGTCCCCCTCGCCCCGGCATAGCTCCGGGGGAATCAGACGAGAGCCTCGCGGCTCTCCTGAGGGCGCAGCCGGAGGGCGAGCTCGCCCAGTCCGCGCCGCTGCTGCTCGCGCGGCACTGGCAGCCGACGTACGACTACGCGGTCATCTGCCTCGCTTCCAACACGAGCACCGCCTCCATGGTCGCGGCGGCCTCCTTCCAACAGGTCCTCGACCGCCTCAAGCGAGCCGAGTCCGCCGCGGCACTGCGACCCCAACTCCTCGTGTCCGTACGGGACACCGTCCGGACCTGGTCTGCCGACGACCGTATATCCGGCGCGCTGCCGGAACTCCGGAAACCCGCCGGAGGCCGCGGTATGCGCGCCACGAGCTCGTTGACGCCGGAGAATCGCAAGCTCGCCGAGCGCTCTTTCCAGGCCCTCCCGGGACCCGCCCAGTGCGTGCTGTGGCACACCGAGGTCGAGGCCGAGCACATATCCGTACCTGCTTGTCTGTTGGGCATGGAGTCCACGACGGCATCGGCTGCCCTGAACCAGGCACGCGAGCAATTCCGTGAGGGCTGCCTACGGGCCCACCGGGAGCTCGCGCCGAGCAAGGATTGCCGCTACTACAACCGTCTCCTCGACGTCCCGATTCGGCGCGGTGGCGCCCTGCTCCCCGATGTCCAGCAGCATCTGCTGGAGTGTCGCTTCTGCCGTTACGCGGCCGAGCAACTCAATCACTTCGAGGGCGGGCTGGGCGTTCTGCTGGCCGAATCGGTGCTCGGTTGGGGCGCCCGTCGCTATCTCGACTCCCGGCCGGGGCGGGGCCAGTCCGGGGCGCGGCCGGGCCGTGACGGCGGTCGACGGCCGGGAAACAGCGGCCGCCACCGCCTGCTGTCCCGGTTCCCGGCAACCATCCGGCTGCCGACGGGGGTCCGACACCTCCCGCAGGGCTGGCGGAACCCCAGGGCCCTGCTCACCGGCGCCGGCCTGCTCTCGGGGGTCCTGCTGGCCACCGTCCTGGTCGTCAGCCTGTGGTCCGATGATGACGGCGCCACCTACTCCCCGGCCTCCCCCGGCGTGCCCAGCGTCATCAGCCCCGGTCCCAGTGCCGGCGCCAGTCGGCAAGCCCCGCCGGTCGGGACGTCGTCTCCGCCCGCCGGACTCCCCAAGCTTCCCGGGCAGACCAGGCTGCGTAATCTCGCCGCGGATCTCTGCCTCGACATCAAGGGCGGCAAGGCGAAGTCCGGTGCCGTGACCGAACTGGCGGTGTGCTCCTCAGCCGGGACCCAGGTGTGGTCCTACGAGGAGGACGGACTGCTGCGCAGCATCGCGAACCCCGACCTGTGCCTGGACTCCCATGTCGACGCCGGTGTGGTCGTCCTTGGCAGTTGCGCGGCCAGCGGTGCCAAGCGGGCCGATGACGTGCGCTACGACCTCACGGTGCGGGGCGAGTTGCTGCCGCGCTGGCGCGAGGGCCTCGCGGTCGCTCCCTCCTCCAAGGACCCGAACGCGGACGTCGTCGTCAAGATCCGAGACAGGTCCCCCGAGCAGCGCTGGCTGACCGACGCCTTTACGGCCAGCCCGGAATCCCTGTCGATCGCCGGAACGGACGCGCCGTCCTCATGGACGGTCAGCGACAGCTGACGCCGCTCGGGCGGTGACCGCCACGCCGAGCCCAGGCCTGTGGCCGGTGTGTCCGGACCGTGCGTCGCCATCGGCGCGGGCGTCCCGCTCGATCAGGGCGCCCACGCGGTGTCCTCGATGAGGCCCGCGGGACCGGACGTGGCAGGGGAGGCGTGCCCGACCCGGGCGAGGGTGAGGTCGAGTTTGGCGAGGAGGCGAGGCGGCGGAAGACGTGCTCGGGCCCGCACGACCGTCGAGGCCGAATCCGTACACGCGGGGACACCCGACGAGCATGGACCGGGTGACCCCCGTGTCGGTTGTCGTTCGGTTCAGTTGTCGTGGACGGTTCCGTTGTCGTGCGGCGTGTCTGTCGGTTCGTTGGGAGGCGTGTCCTCCGGTTCGTGAGCCGGGGCGTCGGGGCCCTGCGCGCGGACCCGTTGGACGTGCTCCAGGGAGTCCCGGAGTTCCGTGAGCCAGTCGTCCGCGTGGCGCCCGACGAGACGTACGCACCAGGCGAGCGCGTCGCTGCGGCTGCGGGCGACACCGGCGGCTACCAGAGTGTCCAGAACCTGCCGCTGGGGCTGCCGCAGCCGGGTCATGACGGGGGCGGCGACATGCGTGAACAGGGCGCGCTCGTCCCCGCACGCCACACCCCACGAGACCTTCTTGCGGAAGCGGTGCTCGGCCTCGCGGGCCACCGCGATCCGGTCGTCGCGGGTGCGCTCCCGGAACTCCTGGATACGGGACTGGACGGCCGCGTCCCGCTCGGCGTCCGAGGCTCCCTCGGTGAGCCGGGGCTCGGGTATGCGGCCGATGACGGTGATCTCCTCGCGGTCGACCCTCACCTCACTGAGGCTCTCGAAGAGATCGTCGGGCAGGCGGCCGGCGAACCAGCCGCGCAACTTCTCGTGCTGCTCAGCTGTAATCATGTAATAACGTTCACTCGCTTGCGGACCCGGCGCAAGAGCCTGGCCTCCGCTCAAAGCGGAATGTTTCAGGCGTTTTGCCGAGCAGTGCACATATGGCCGGCTTGCCCCCGTCGGGGTGGCGGCCGCTCCGCCACATCGTCACGCTCCATGTCGTCGCCATCGCCGACCGCTGCTCCGCTGACGCGCAGAGCTGCACGTCGGCGCCCCTCAGCCAGAACCGCGCGTACCGACTCCATGTCGCGAACAAACCGATCCAACGGAACCCGTCACTGCATCTGCCGCCGCACCAACTCATGCAACCGCCCACCGGTGTCCGAGAGCAGCACGGCGGGCGGCCCCTGCTGCGCGACCCGGCCGTCCTCCATCACGATGACGCGGTCCGCGTCCATCACCGTCGACAGCCGGTGCGCGATCACCACCCGCGTGGCGTTGAGCGCGCGGGTACTTTCGATCACCCTGCGCTGCGTCTCGTTGTCGAGGGCGCTGGTCGCCTCGTCGAAGAAGAGGATGCGCGGCCGGCGGATCAGCGCCTGAGCGATCATCAGCCGCTGGCGCTGGCCGCCCGAGACCGCGCCGCTGCCGGAGACGATCGTGTGCAGACCCATCGGCATGCGCTTGATGTCCTCGGCGAGCCCCGCCATCTCTGCGGCCGCCATCGCCTCCTCCGGCGTGTACGGCTCGGTGCCGCAGATACAGTCCAGGATCGAGCCGGTGAACGGCTGCGCGTGCTGGAGCACGACGCCGCACTGACGGCGTACCGCAGACTGGTCCAGTGCCGCCAGGTCCTGGCGGTCGTACAGCACACTGCCCGACACCGGCTTGTCGAAGCCGATGAGCAACCGCAGCAGTGTGGACTTGCCGCACCCGCTCGGCCCCACGATCGCCACGAACTCGCCCGGCCGCACCGTGAAGGACACGTCGTCGAGGACGAGCGGTCCGTCGTCGGTGTACCGGAAGGACAGCTTCTGCGCCTCGATGGCGCCGGCCAGCATGGCGGGACGGGTGCTCGCCACGCGCACTTCGGGCGTGGCGTCGAGGACGGGCCTGATCTCCTCGAACAGCGGCAGGGCGGCGACGGCCGAGACGAACGAACCGGTCAGCTGTGTCACCGAGGTCAGCAGCATGGTCATCGAGGTATTGAACGTAAGGAAGGCACCGGCCGACATCGATCCGCGTGCCGGTCCCGCCAGCAGCATGAACATGATCAGCGAGCAGAGCGGCAGGTACACCGCGCCCAGCACCGTGGTGAAGTTCTTGATGCGCCCCACGCTCCGCTGCAGCTCACGGCTGCGGGCGAACTCGCCGGCCCATGCCGCGTACGCGTAGTTCTCCGCCGCGGCGACCCGCAGCTTGGGCAGACCCCGGAGGGTCTGGAACGCCTGGTTGTTGAGCTTGTTGCTGAGCACGACCAGCCGGCGTTGCCAGCGCACCTGCCACAGGCCGAGCCCGAGGAACACCGTGGCGATCACCACGAGCATACCGATCGCGGCGAGGGCCATCGGAACGCTGTACCAGAACAGCAGGGCGAGGTTCATCGCGCCGACCGTGCCCGCCTGGACGACCACCGGGCCGACGCCCGCCATCAGGCGGCGGATGGAGCTGATGCCCATGGCGGCGCTGGCCAGTTCGCCCGTCGAGCGCGAGGTGAAGAACGTGGTGGGCAGCCGCAACAGCCGGTCCCAGACGGCGGGTTGCAGCGTGGCCTCGATACGGCCCTCCATCCGCAGGATGGTGAGGTTCTGCATCAGCATGAAGGCCGCCGACACCACACTGGCGATCATGATCGCCAGAGAGACCTGGACGATCAGGTTCTCCTGGGCCTTCGGTACGTAGTCGCCCAGTACCTTCCCGGTGGCGATCGGCACCAGTGCGCCGAGCGCCACCGTGACCAGCCCGCTGATCGCGAGATTGCGCAGGTCGTCGCCGGTGCCCTGGATGCTGAACCGCAGCAGCCGCAGCGGGCTCAGCCGGCGCTCGGGCAGCGGCCGGTAGAACATGACGGCGCGCGGCTCGAAATCCGCCGCGTTGGTCTTCTCGACCGGTGTCTCACGACCGCTCGACGGGTGCACGGCCATGTATCCGCCGCGCCGCCACAGCAGCGCGACCGGGGCGCCCGACGCGGCACGGTGGCCGACGAGCGGGCCGATGTTGTCGCGCCACCAGCGTCCGTCAAGGCGTACGGCACGCACGCGGACCCGGGACGCGAGCGCGATCCGCTCGACGGGGTCGAGACGGTCGCTCTCCGCGCCGTCCTGCGTAGGGTCCGCGAGCGCGATCCCGGCCGCACGGGCGACGAGCTTGCAGACGGCGTACGTGGCGTCGGCGTCCGCCGCGGTCGAACCCGACGCCGAGCGCTGGGAGATGGAGGCGAGCAGGGTCCGGTCGGCCTGCGCGCGGACCGCCTCACCGGCCTTGATGCCCGCGGCCGTACGGTGTTCGTGGCTGAGCTCCAGCTGCTCGATCCAGCGGTCCAGCGTGGCGAGCAGGCGGTACTGCTGGTCGACCATGGCCTGCCATATCGCCGGGTCCACCAGCAGATCGGCGGCGGCCTCGGCACCGTACACGGAGCCGTACCGCACACTGCCCGGCGGCACCTGCATCCACAGGACGTCGTCATCGGTCAGGGCCGCGCCCCGCTCGGTCGCCAGCGGCGCCTCGAGCAGGAGGGCCAGGCCGCGGCCGACGCCGAGCGAGAGCGCGTACTCCAGCGGGCTCGTGGCCGGCGGCACGTACTGGGGGTTGCCGTACGCGTCGTACGTCCATGTCTCGGTCTGCGGGGGCTGGTACAGCTCGCGCATCTCTATGCGGCGCAGCACGCACTCGCGCAGCGGCCTGCCGACCAGCGTGTGCTGCGGGCCCGCGACCGGACCGAGCAACAGCGTGCCCGCTTCGAGGCGGCCGAGGTGGTGCCAGTGGCCGTCCTGGACCGCGTCGACCGCGAACAGGTCCATGGCGCCGGAGGCGACGAGCCACAGCACGTACGGGCCTTCGAGGTCCAGCCGGGTGAGGCCGGAGCCGTCGACCGGGGTGCCCATGCCGCCGAGTGCGGCGAGCACGTAGTCGCCCTCGGTGACGGGCTGTTGAGGCTGTTGATTCTGCCGGCTCTGTGTGTGCTGTGTGTGCTGTGTGTGCTGTGAGTGCGGGGAGTGCTGTGGGTGTTGCTGGTGCTGTGGGGGCAAGGACGTCATCTCATCGCTCTCTGACCAGCTCGGCGTACGGGCCGCCGGCCGCCACCAGGGCGTCGTGACGCCCGCGTTCCACGATCGTGCCGTGGTGCAGGACCACGATCTCGTCGCTGTCGCGCACGGTGCTCAGCCGGTGTGCAATCACCACGCAGGCGCAGCCGCGTTTGCGTAGGTTGTCCATCACGAGCTGCTCGGTCTCCGCGTCCAGGGCGCTCGTCACCTCGTCGAGGACGAGGATGCTGGGCCTGCGCGCCAACGCCCGTGCGATCTCCAGGCGTTGGCGCTGGCCGCCGGAGAAGTTGCGTCCGTCCTGCTCGACCTTGCTGTGGATGCCACCGGGGCGGCGCATGACGACGTCGTACACCGCCGCGTCCTCCAGGGCCGAGACCACGGCCTCGTCCGGGACCGACGGGTCCCACAGCGCGATGTTGTCGCGGACCGTGCCCTCGAAGAGGAAGACGTCCTGGTCGACGAAGGAGACGGAGGCCGCGAGCGCACCGCGCGGGATGTCCTCCAGACGCTGCCCGTCGATCCGGATCACGCCCTCCCAGGGAGCGTACAGCCCCGAAATCAGCCTGGAAACCGTCGACTTGCCGCTGCCGGAACCGCCGACCAGCGCCACCTGCCGCCCCGGCCCGACCGTCACTGAGAAGCCGGAAAGCAGCGGTTTGTCGAGCGGGCTGTAGCCGAACGTGATGTTCTCCAGCTCCACATGACCGCGCAGCCGGCGGGTGCTGTCGCTCGCGCCGCGGCGTGAGTAGAGCGGGTCCGCCGCGAAGTTCTCGACGTCCTTGAGGCGGGCCACGTCGGCCGCGAAGTCCTGGATGCGGCCCGCGACGCCGTTGAGCCGGGTGATCGGCGCCGTGAAGCGGGTCACCAGCGCCTGGAACGCGACGAGCAGCCCGACCGAGATGTGGCCCTCCACGGCCCGCATGCCGCCGATCCAAAGGATCAGCGCGCTGTTGAGCGTCGCCAGCGTCGGCGCGACCACGCCCAGCCAGGCGCTCGGCACCCCGAGCCGCTGCTGTTCCTCCAGCGTGGTGGCGTGCTGGCCGGCCCACTTGCGGAAGTAGCCGTCCTCCCCGCCGGTCGCCTTCATCGTCTCGATCAACTGCAGCCCGGTGTACGCCGTGTTGGTCAGCCGTGCGCTGTCCGCGCGCAGCTTCGCCGTACGGGTCGCACGGAGCTTCACCACGACCCGCATCGCCACCACGTTCAACAGCGCCACCCCGATCCCCACGGCGGTGAGTTGCGGGTCGTATGTGTAGAGCAGGACCGCGTACAGCACCACCACGACCGCGTCCACGCCGGCCGCCGCGAGGTCGCGGGCCAGGGTCTCGGCCACGGCGTCGTTGGACTGGAGCCGCTGCACCAGGTCGGCCGGGCTGCGCTGGGCGAAGAAGGTGACCGGCAGCCGCAGCAGATGCCGCAGGAACTTCGCGCTGCTGAGCGTGGACGAGACGAGCCGGCCGCGCAGCAGGTTCGCCTGCTGCAACCAGGTCAGCACCACCGTGAGCAGCACCGTCGCGCCCATCGAAGCGAAGAGCACACCGAGCAGCGAGGTCTGTCCGCCGATCAGGAACATGTCGATGTACGTCCGGCTGAGCGCGGGCACCGCCGCCCCGACCGCCACCAGCAACAGGCTCGCCAGGACCGCGGCCGGCATGGTGCCCGAGGTGCCGCGCAGCCGGGCCGGCATGGCGCCCAGGACGCCGGGTGTGCGGCCGCCCTTCTCGAAGTCGGGGCCAGGCTCCAGGACGAGGACGACACCGGTGAAGCTGGTGTCGAAGTCCTCCATGGGGATGAAACGTCGGCCCTTGCCGGGGTCGTTGATGTGCACCCCGCGCCGGCCGAAGCGGCGCCCCATGCCGTCGTAGACGACGTAGTGGTTGAACTCCCAGAACAGGATCGCCGGGGAGCGCACCTCGGCGAGGGCCGCCGTGTCCATCTGCATGCCCTTGGCGGTGAAACCATAACTGCGGGCCGCCTTCAGCAGATTGCTGGCCCGTGAGCCGTCGCGCGAGACACCGCAGGCGATGCGCAGCTCTTCCAGGGGGATGTGTCGCCCGTAGTGGCCGAGGACCATGGCGAGCGAGGCGGCGCCGCACTCCACGGCCTCCATCTGGAGGACGGTGGGGGTGCGGACGGTCTTGCGGCGGATCCGGGGAACGGCGCGCTTCGGTGGCGCGGCACGGCGTCTGCCTCGTACGGGCGGCGGCAGTTCGGAACCCGTGGTACCGGTCTTCTGGGGTGCGGTCATGAGAGCAGCCAATCGATCGGACGCTCATCGGCCAGGCGGATCGAGCCGGAGGCCATGGTCATGGAGTCGAGCCGGAAGGGCGGGCCCCCGGCGGACGACCATGTGTAGCCGGACTTCGTGCCGGACGAACGGTCGAGCCGGACGAGCACGGCCACCGGCCTGCCCGCCTTGGTGAACTGCTCGCCCAGCTGGCTGTCGCCGAGGTAGGCGGTGATCTGCTGCGGGTTCTGGGTGCTGTGGTCGACCGACTTCACA
This sequence comes from uncultured Streptomyces sp., assembly GCA_965650905.1. GTDB lineage: Bacteria > Actinomycetota > Actinomycetes > Streptomycetales > Streptomycetaceae > Streptomyces. Next base: position 10,231 of record CBFGQM010000161.1, read on the forward strand.
CGGCCGCGCAGCACTCCGTACTGCTGGGTGGGCACCGACTGCACGGTGAGGTCCACGGCGGCGTCCGAGGGGATCACGGCGGCGTTCTCGGCGGGCACGTACACCGTCGCGTAGAGCGGGTCGTCGGCGTCGGCGACCTTCTCCACGGAGGCGACGTTCGCCCCGGTGCTGATGATCGTGCCGATGGTGACGGCGAGGGCGGTGATCCGACCGGCGGCGACGGTGCGTACGACCGTCCCGCCCTTGTCCGTACGGACCTTGAGTACGGGGGCGTCGGCGGCGAGGCGCCGGCCCTGCTTGGCGAAGACGGCGGTGACCTGGCCGGCGACGGGGCTCTGCAGGATGTAACTGCCCTGCCCGTGCGTGAGGATGGCGGGCGCGCTCACTGTGGACGCCACGGAACCCGTCACGGCCCATACGGACGCTGCCGCCATGACCATGACTGTCACGGACAGCACGAGCCAGCCCTGGGGACGGGCGAAGCGCACCGGAAGGTCGAGCTCCTCGGGCGACTGGAGTTTGGCGAGGGCCTGTTGGCGGAACTGCACGGGACTTTCCCTCACCTGCGAACGACATGACGTACAACCAGGGTAAACGGCGGCCGTACGGTCGAATGGTTTACGGCACCCGAGAGACCCGGAACTGGGGAGCGGTTCCGGGACTCACGGTACGCTGATGCGCTCAGAGAGCGGCGACCAGATCGGTGACCGGAGCGGTGTTCAGGCCGGTCACGTCCTCGGTGGTGCTGACGCCGCTGCTCACGAGGCTCGAGACCGGGGCGACGCTGTCCAGGGCGTTGGCGGCCGCGTTCAGGGTGTTGATGGTCTGACCACCGGAGACGGTGTCGAGGTCGGCGTCGGAGATCTCAACGGTCTCAACCCGGGGGGTGGAGTTCATGATGGAACTTCCCTTCCTGTTGACAAGCACAAAGGGGGAGCGGCCCCCTCTGGGGACAGATGATCGGCCGTGCAGGAGGCGTC
>CBFGQM010000162.1:0-11140 GCA_965650905.1 uncultured Streptomyces sp.
CGATGAAGCCCTGGACCGGTACAGCTGCCCCACGGCGGCAGCCGTGTCCGGGCGATCCTGGTTCGTGGCGTGGGTCAGTGCCAGCCAGCTCCCGTCGGGCAGGGCGTCCCGGAAGGCGGCCACGATGCCGGCGGGGTCCTCCTCGGGCGTGACGAAGTGCAGGATCGTGATCATCAGTACGGCAACGGGCTGGTCGAAGTCGATCAGCTTCCGCACCTGTGGGGAGGACAGGATGTCGGCCGGCCGGCGGATGTCGGCGTCGGTGATGTCCGCATCCGGATTGCCGCCGAGCAGGGAAGCGCTGTGGGCCACGGCCACCGGGTCGTTGTCCACGTAGACCACCCTGGATCCCGGGCCGGCCGCCTGCGCCACCTCGTGGACATTGCCCTGGGTGGGGATGCCCGACCCGAGGTCGATGAACTGCCGCACCCCGGCCTCGGTCAGGAAACGCACGGCCCGTCCGAGAAAAGCGCGGTTGGCCCGTGCCAGAGTGCGCACCTGGGGTTCGATGGCGGTGAAAGCCGCCAGCGCCTCCCGGTCTATGGCGAAGTTGTGCCGCCCGCCCAGCATGGCGTCGTAGATCCGGGCAACGCTCGCCTTGTTGGGATCGACCCCCTGCGGGAGACCTTTGGTATCCGACAACGCAACTCCCCGCGCAGCAAGTGATCTTGACGCGCCATCATATACTTTGCCGACGGCGCGCGGTGAGACGATGTCCATGCCACGCGGCCGAAGCCGGCCCCACCCGGAAAGGCACAACCCTGCCGAACGAAGCGCGCAGCCAGCCCGGCGACGCACCCGCCGCCGCGCACGCACGCCGTCGGCCGGCCTTCGCCCCGGCGGCCGACGTCATCGGCTCGGAACTCGACGTGAACCTGACAGGCAGCCATGTCGTGCACGCGCTGGCGCCCGGGTTCTGCGACGCGGCGTCGGTGTATCTGCTGGAGCGCTGGCTTCTCGAGGAGAACGCGTACGTCTCCGCGGACCCGCCCCAGATCGAGGCCCGCCGGCTGGCGCTGCGCGTGGGAGACGACGCGCCGGAGGACTGGGAAGGGGTGCTGCCGGTCGGCGAAGTGATCGTCTTCCCTCGCGAAACTCCGTACGCACGTTCCCTCGCCACCAGGCGGACGCAGCTGCTGGACGCGGTCGACACCCATACGTCCGAGCGGCTCAGCGCCTCCGCGGGCGACGACACCCGCGTCAAAGACCTCCTCAAGACGGCTTCCTTCCTCGTCGTCCCGCTTCATCTACGAGGCACCGCCGTCGGCTTCATCGCCTGCGGCCGTGGCCCGGGCAGAGCGCCTTTCCTGCCCGGCGACGCAGTGGCCGTCGAGTCGCTGGCCGCCCGGGCCTGTGTGGCCCTGGACAACGCGCGCCGTTACGAGCGCGAGCGTCGCACCGCCCTGGCCATACGCCACAGCCTGCTGCCCGCCACCGCCCAGGCATTCGAGGGCTGCCGCATCGCCCACGGCTACCTCCCCGCCGGGCACGACAACGTCATCGGCGGTGACTGGTTCGACGTACTGCCGCGGCCCGGAGGCCGTGTGAGTCTGATCGTCGGGGACGCCATGGGCCATGGTCCGGAATCGGCCGTCGCCATGATCCAGCTCCGCACAGCCGTCCGCACCCTGGCGGGGCTCGACATCCCGCCGGCCGAGCTGATATGCCGACTCGACGCGCTCGCCTGTGACACCCCCGGCGCTTCCTTCGCCACCTGTGTGTACGCCGAGTGGGACGCGAAACGCCACACCTGCACCCTGGTCGGAGCCGGCCACCCTCCCCCACTGATCCGTGGCCCGGACGGACGGACCACACCGATCACACTCACCAGCGCGGGCCTGCCACTCGGACTCGGTACGGCCGCCTACGAACCCACCATGCTGCACATCGTGGAACCGGCGCTGCTCCTCCTCTACAGCGACGGCCTGGTCGAGTCCCGCCACACCGACATCGACCAGGGCATCGCCCGCCTCGCCGGCCTTCTCGACGCGGAGACCACCGACGGCACCAGCGCCAGCGGCACAAACACCCTGCACACCCTGCAACCGTTGTGCCAACGACTGCTGCACACCACGTGCGCCATCGACGCCGGCGCGGACGACCGAACACTCCTCCTCGCCGAGCTGACGCCCGCGTAGAACTCAACGCCGTCGTGCTCCCCCCATGGCGCGGCACGGCCGTGGTGTGCCGCGCCGCTGGACGTGGCGGGCGGCACCGCGTACCGCGCTGCAGCTCCGACGCCACGCCCTGTCGCCCTCCCTGCCGACGCGTTGTCCACCCATTAGCGTGCGGTCATGGCACTTGGCCTGCTGCTCGCACTCTGCGCCTCCGTCTGCATGGGAACGGCGACCGTCTTCCAGGCGCTCGGCGCGCGATCGGTGGCCGCCGGAGGGCCGGGAGCGGCGGTGCGGGCCACGTGGCAGTTGCCGTTCATCGTCGGGATCTGCCTCGACACGCTCGGCTTCGGGGCCGAACTGCTCTCTCTGCGTTCGGTTCCGCTCTTCCTGGTCGAAGCGGCGATCGCCGGATCCCTGGCGGTCACCGCGGTCGTCGCGGCGGGCGTACTGCACATCCGGCTGCGGCAGGTGGAGTGGGCTGCCGTGGGCGCGGTCTGCTGCGGGCTCGCGCTGATGGCCATCGCGGCGGGCCGTGAGGCCGGCGGGGACGGCGACGAAACCATACGACTGGCGGTGCTGGCAGGCTCTGCCGGGCTCGCACTGGTCGGTTGGGCGGTGAGTTCCCGGATCCGCGGCGGAGGCCGCGTACGCCACCGCGCCGCCGTGCTGGGCGGTATGGCGGGGGTCAGCTTCGGTCTGGTGGCCATCGCGGCACGGTTGCTACCGGGAATGACCGTACCGGGAATCCTCATCGACCCCGCGGCGTATGCCGTGGTCGTCTCCGGTCTCTCCGGCTACCTGCTACTGATCGAGGCCCTCCAGTCCGGCTCGGTCACCGGCGCCACGGCGGCGATGGTCATGGGCGAGACCGTCTGGCCCGCGATGTTCGGTGTGATCTGGCTGGGGGACACGACCCGCCACGGGCTCGCGCCGCTGGCGGTGGCCGGGTTCGCGATCTCCATCACGGGTGCACTCGCGCTGGCCCGCTTCGGGGAGGCCGAGCAGCCCACCACGTAGCCGCTGCGCGGACCACCCGCTCCGTCGTTTTCGTCGGTTCGCTCACCCTGCGCCGCTCGAAACCTGGTGATACGGGGGCTGAACCGGTGCTCGGCGAAGCCCGGCCAGTGGGTCGCGGGCGGAGCCGTCTGGCGTTGCCAGGTGTTCCTACCGGCCACGACGGAGCTGGAAGCCACCGCCGCGAGCAGAATGGACGAGGGACAGCTCAAAGACGCCGCCTGCACGGGGCGGGATCGGAGACGTGTGACGACACCGCAGATCGACTACGAGGCGCTGTTCGCGGCCACCCCCAGCCCCTATCTTGTGCTGGGCCCCGACCTGGTGATCGCCGATGTCAACGCGGCGTACTGCCGGGCGACCATGCGCGCTCGGGAGGATCTGCTCGGGCAGTACCTCTTCGACGCGTTCCCCGACAATCCGTCGGACCCGGCCGCCGACGGCGTACGCAATCTGAACGCCTCTCTGCACCGGGTCCTGCGCTTCAAGGAGCCGGACACGATGGCGGTGCAGAAGTACGACATTCCCGCCGCGGGCCGGCCTGACGCGTTCGAGGAGCGGTGGTGGTCCCCGATCAACACCCCCGTGCTGGGGCCGGACGGGCAGGTGGCATGGATCATCCACCGGGTGGAGGACGTGACCGAGTTCGTCCTCTCCCATCCGACCGGAGCGCGGGAGGGCAGCTGGCTCAGCGACCGGGAGGCGATGGAGGCCGAACTGTACGCGCGGGCGCGCGAGCTCCAGCGGCTGAACGAGGAACTGCGTCATGCCCACGCCCGAGACCGCCAAGTCGCCGTCACCTTGCAGGAGGCCATGCTGCACTCGCCCGACCTGGCCCGGCACCGGGATACCGCGGTGCGCTATCTGCCGGCCGCCGGATCACTGAACGTGTGCGGCGACTGGTACGACGTGGCCGACCTGCCCCATGACGGATTCGCCGTCGCGGTCGGCGACGTCGTCGGCCACGGCCTGGAGGCCGCCGCCGTCATGGGCATGCTGCGCAGCGCGCTGTCCGCCACCGTCCGGGCCGTCGAAGGACCCGCCAAGGCCCTGGGGGTCCTGAGCCGGTATGCGCGCTCCTTGGACGGTGCACTGGCCACCACCGCGATCCAAGTCGTCATCGACACCCAGGCTCACCTCATCACCTACAGCAGCGCCGGCCATCCACCCCCCGTCCTGGTCCACCAGGACGGCACCTGCGACCTGCTCGACCAGGCCACCGACCCTCCGCTGGGCGTCCGCCCCCGACACGTTCCCCGCCCCCAGGCCGACCTGCCCTACAGCGCCGGCGACACCCTCGTGCTCTACACCGACGGTCTCATCGAACGCCGCGGGGAGGACATCGACACCGGCCTGTACCGGCTCACGGACACGCTCTGCCGCCATGCCCGCCTCAGCCCCAGCAAGCTGGCCGACACCCTGCTGGCCCGCCTCGGCGTCAGCGGCGGCGCAAGCGACGACATCGCCCTGATCGTCGTCCGGCTGTGACTATCCCGCCCCGGCGGGCGACAGCGCAGACGGCTCCCTGGGGGCTCGGTGCTGGAGGCGGCGCCGGCGACCTGTACCCGTCGGTTACAAGGCGCACTCATGCCGCCGAGAAATATCGCCGCTTCCTCAATGGTTTTACCTTGTTAGGGCATGGTGTGATGAAAGTGGCTTATGCGACCAATGTACCTATGTGAGAGACTGGCGTTCGGCGATGTGAGGTGACCGATGATGGCCTGGATCTCTTCGCTCATAGCAGTCGCCGATCGCGGCAGCCGCGCTGCGCAGGCCGTGGTGCGCCTCCACGACCTGCGACGCTGGCCCTTCCTGCGGCAGGAGCCCGCAGCAGGACCCGACGGTGAGCGGGGACAGGTTGTTGTCGAGCCGCGCGCCGCATGGTTCGTTCAGGGCCAGGCGGCGGGTCTGGGGCCGGTGACAGTGGCGTACGAACGGCAGGGCTCGGGCGAGCAGGTGGTCCTGCTGCACGGGCTGGGATGCCACCGGCAGGCCTGGGACCCCGTCGTACCTCTGCTGACGGAGCAGCGGGAGATCACCGCGCTGGACCTGCCGGGCTTCGGACAGTCCCCCGACCTCGATCCCGGCGTGCCCCGTGACCTGCAGACGGCCGTCCTGTGGCTGGGTTCGGTGTTCACGGCACTGGGCATGGAACGGCCGCACGTGGTGGGCCACTCACTTGGCGGACTGATCGCGCTGCGCCTGGGGCAGGCAGGGCTGGCGCGCAGCGTGACCGCGCTGGCCCCGGCCGGCTTCTGGACCGGCGCCGAGCGGCGCTACACCTACGCGGTGCTGACCGCGGCCCGGCAGGGCGTACGCCTGCTGCCGGAGCCCGCGCTGGACGTCCTCGTCCGCACCGCGCCGGCCCGCGCCGTTCTGACCGGCACGCTGTACGGCAACTCGGATTTGTGCCCGCCGGAGCTGGTGGTCTCGGCGCTGCGGCCACTGCGGGACTCTGCGGGCTTCAAGGCCACCTTGCGGGCCGGGCGCGCACCCGGTCTGTTCAGCGGCGACATCCCCGATGTGCCGGTCACCATCGCCTGGGGCAGCCGGGACCGCCTGCTGCCTCCGAGGCAGGCCGCTCGGGCCCGCGCCATGATCCCGAACGCCCGCCTGGTGTCGCTGCCCGGCTGCGGCCACGTACCCATGCTCGATGCGCCGGAGCTGGTCGCCGGCACGATCCTGCACGCCACCGAACCCTGGCAGCAGCAGTGGGAGGCGTAGGCCGGGCTCGGGCCCACCGACGAAGCGATGCGTGTGGAGCCGCCCCGGGACCTGTGAGGACAGACAGGTCCCGGGGCGGCTCAAGGGGCCGCGTACTACTGACCGGACGCGACTTACCGACGCGGATTTACAGGGGTACGCGCGCCTGGGCGGCGGAGATGACCGTCTCGCGTCGGCGGTGGCGCCGCTCGTACTCCACCACCTGACGCGCCGCGCCGAGGGATACGTTCTGCAGCCGGGCCATGATCTGGCTGGGATCCATGGCGTCGTAGCCGAGCCACGGCTCGCTGCCACGCAGCTGCTCGATGGCCTCCATGACACCGGGCCGGTTGGCGTGAGCGCGCTCGTAGCCCTCGATCACCGTCAGCTCCGACTGTGACAGTCGGCTCAGCTGCTTCTGGATCTCGTTGACGCCGAGCTGGCTGAACCGGGCGATCGGCAGGTCCTCCTCCCGGGTCACCGCGCCCTGCACCTCCTCGGCCATCCGGGTCGCCCCCGGCATCTCCCGGACCGCCCCCTCGGCCGCGGACATGGTCTGCCGGCCGCCGGTCTGGACGACATCCCGAACCCGGTCGAGAGCGGTCCGGGCCATGAGTACGAGCGCATCTCGCACACTCTCACCCTGCGGCGGGCCGAAACCATTGGCCGCGGCCGCCACGGCCCGTGCGTGATCGGCGACACTGTTCTCCAGCGTCTCCAGCAGCTCCTGATCCTGGCGGCGCAGCGAAGCGAGCAGATCGGCGGTTGCCCGGTCGTCGATCTGTTCCGCGATGCTCTCCCCGGCCCGGGACGCCGCCAGCGCCCGGGCCGCGGCCGCGTACTCGTCCTCGGCGTTCTTCAGCAGCCGCCGCTCATCGGCCGGACGACCGCGCAGCAGGCCCGTCACGAGCATCGCCCCGACGGTCAGTGGCAGCATGACCGTACGCACGGCACTGCGCCGGACGAACCCCGACACATCGACCGTGCTGCCGACCAGACCGCGCGGACGCACATCGCGCACGTGGTGCTCGATGAGCTGAATGCTGTCCAGGATCTCGGCGGCCTGACGCTCCAGCATCTGCCGGTACGGGCCGGGAGGCGTGACCGTCACATCCGCCCGGAACCGGTCGGCGACCGCAGCATGCGCCCGCCTGGCATCCTCCAGCGCCGGTACCAGCGCCTCCGTCATCACTGCCATGAGCTGCTCCCTGAGTGGGGGATCGGGCGGCACTCCGCCGCCCATGGGAAACGGCTGCTCGTCGCAGTGTGCACGGCCGGGCAACCAACACCATCCTGCGAGACCCCCACCGAATACGCCTGGCGAGCGGCGCCCGGCCCGGAGGGCGACGCCCGGCTCGGGGGACACATGGTGCGGAGTCCCGCGCAGTGCCCCACGTGCCGGATTACTCCATACGGCTGATCGCGGCGGCACCACTGCGGGGTCAGCCGCTGGGTCGGTGCCCCGACTCCCGTCGAGACGCCCGGTCACCCGAACGGCGCAACGACGCGCGCTTCCCTTCAGGCGAGAGCCCGCACGCCCGGGCGGTATCACGGCAGCGGATGACGGTCAGCGGCGGTTCCGCGCCGCCCACGGACGGCGCCGGCCGACAACGCCCACGCGAATCCCCGCCGGTGCCGGGACCGAGGTCGACGGCACGGAACGTCGGCACCGCCATGTACGCCCGGGCACACATCGAGTGATCACAAGGCCAACCGGAGAGTGCGTACTACTCCATTCGGCCCCACACTGAAGGTGACTCGGCCGTCCGCGTCACGGACGCCAACCCCACCGATCCCGAAGAGCCCGCCTACTCTCCCGCCCGGGAGGTGCCGTGGTCTTGATCGCCCTGCTCGTCCCCGTGCTGATGCTGCTGCTCATGCTCGCGCTGGAAGCATTCGAGAACCTCGTGTTTCCACCGCCGAGAACACCCCCTTCGGAGGACGCAAGCCCTGAGCCCCAGTCGTCCGAATGAGGAAGATGCGTGTCTGGACAGGTCGAGAGACCCTGGTCGTAGTAGTACACGGGCCCAGGTGGGGCACCGAGTTCCGCCGCGCCGTGTTCGCTCCTGCCGACCCCGGGGTGCGCAATGCGAGTCGAAATGATCCAGCTGGCCGCCGACGTGCTGTTCGACGTCCCGGGCGAGGTACACCAGGAGATCATCATGCTCATCGGCGCAGTGTCCGAGGCCCCGAAGCCGCAGGCTTCGGCCCTGGCCGCCGCATTCGGTGACAGCTGCTGGCTCGTGTACACCGTCCGCGGTGACGTAGTGGAGATTCTGGACGTCGGATGCGTCTCTTGACTTCCGCGCCCCGCCCTCAAGGCAGGGCCATGCATAGCGGTCCAGGTCGCCGATGCTCTCCATGTGTGCGACCAGTCGGCTGCCCACGCGGTCGAGCATCGACGGCATCGCACAACGCATCAGCTCCTGCGGGCCGGCGAAACAACGGTGCGGGGCGCGGGGCCGGCCGCTCCGCGCGTCGGCCTGATCGATGGTCGTCGCGTCGCCCGCGTAGGGTTCGTGCGACATCTTCGGGACCGGGCACGGTGACGGACAGGCGGGTGTAAGGCGCGGAACGCCACAGGTCGATCATGACTACGGGGCCGGCGATGCGCACCGCGACGAAGTCCGTGCCCTCGGGGTGCCCCCACTCTCCCAGGCAGAACCGACCAGGACTCCATCGGCCTCGCCGGCAGACGCCGCGTATGGCACGCCACCCGTCCTGTTCGACCTTCACGTCCTTCACGTCGGCCAGCGACACCCGAACCTCATGGCGCCGGGCCACGATCCTCTCCCGCCAAGCGAGACGGACGACGACATCATCTTCGTCAACCGTGATCCGCGCCATCGAAGCAACCCTCCCTTCGACGGCCTTAACGGATCGGTGCGCAGTCCGGTACCTGCTGCCCTCGGCGTCGGATGCGCACCATGACACCAGTAAATATCGCCCTGCCGCAGCAGTACGGCAATCCGCGGCAGTCCGCTCACCCCGCGATGCGCACACCTCGGCGGTGTGCGGCCGTGACTCCGCTCCCCCCAGGGTAAGTAACGCGTTTCCTACTCGTGAGAGGCTTGTTCACCCCGCACCACCCGCATCCTGACACCGTGCAGTAACGTCGAACCGTGACGGACCATGGAAACAGATCCACGACGAATCCCCGAAGCGGGAACAGCAGGCGCCGTCGCAGAGACACCGCCGAGGGCGACAGGCCCAGCACGATCCGCGATGTGGCAGCCAAGGCCGGCGTTTCCGTAGCAACCGTTTCCCGCACCTTGGCCGGTAACTACCCCGTCTCGGCGGCCACCCGGGAGCGCGTCATGGCAGCGGTCGAGTCGCTGCACTATGTGGTGAACGTGCATGCCAAGGCGCTGTCCGGCCGCGTCGCGGGCCCCGTCGCGCTGGTCATCCGGGACATCACGGGGCCGTCCCTGGCCCATGTCGCGGCGGGAGTCGAGCTGGAGTCGGCCCGACACGGGCGACTGAGCCTGGTCTGTGCCACCCATGGCGACGTGGGACGGGAGGATGACCTGGTCCAGCTCATGCGGGAACAGCACGCGGCGGCGGTCATCCTCGTCGGCGGCGCCGTGGTCGACGACGCGTACCGCAAGCGCATGGCGGAATACGCCAGGGCGCTGGACGCCGCCGGTTCCCGTCTGGTGCTGTGCGGTCGCCCCCCGCTGCCGGACGGCCTGCCGGCCACCGTGGTGGAGTACGACAACGCCGGCGGCGCCTTCCAGGCCGCCGACCACATGCTCGCCGCCGGACACCGGCGCCTCCTCTTCCTGGGCGGCTACCCGGATTTCAGCAGCGCGCAGCAACGCCGGGACGGCTACCTGCGCGCCCTGCGTGCCCATGGGATACCGCATGTCGAGGAGCTCGACCTGGAGGGGGACTACACCCGCGTCTCGGGCTATCAGCGGGTCCGAGACGCGCTGGACGCGGGCCTGGAGTTCACGGCTGTCTTCGCGGGCACCGACATGGTGGCCGTCGGAGCACTGGCCGCCCTGCGTGAGGCCGGTCTCGACGTGCCCCGCGACGTGTCGATGGTCGGCTTCGACGATGTGCCCTTCGCCGCCGACCTGTCGCCCGCGCTCACCACGGTGCGGGTGCCGTACGAGGAACTGGGGCGCACCGCTGTGCGGCTGGCGCTGCGGCGCGAGAACCACCTGGTGGACAACCACGTGGTGCTGAGCACCCAGTTGGTGATCCGGCAGTCGGTGCGTCCGGCGCGGTGACGCCGGTTCTCCAGGCGTCCGGCTCAAGCGGTGTCCCGGGCCGCCCCGCGCACCGCCGCACGCCAGTGGGTGAGCGGCCCGGGGCGGGCGCGGGCACCCGGGCCGACGACAGCGGCGTACACCACGGTCCGGCGGCGGCTCGCGCCGTGGTCCGTCTACCCGCGTTTCGGCGCCGCCTGCTGCACTACCTCGAAGGACCACAGCGTGGACCCGCTCGCCGCGGGCTTGGGCCGCTCGCCGCTCTCCGCGCCACCGCCCTGGTGGGCCGCCTTCATGGGGCCCTCCCTCCAGGCCTGAAAGGACGCCTCGTCGCGCCACCGCGTATAGACGAGATAGGTGTCGGTGCCTTCGACCGGCCGGAGGAGTTCGAACCACTCGAAGCCGTCGGAACTCTCCACTGCGTGGGCACGGGAGGCGAAGCGCTTCTCCAGCGTCTCCCGCTGCTCGGCGGCGACGGTCAGTACGTTGATCTTGACTACGCTCATGGCCTCCATCCTGCCGCATGGAGGGCGGCAGCGGAGGAACGGCTGTACATCACGCGTTCCCCCGGGGGCGGCGCCTGTTGCGGACCGGTACCGGGGCACGCTGTCGGGCCGGCGTACCTCCGGAGGGCACCGGCCATGGCGCATCCAGCCACCGCCCGAAGCGGTCGGCGGCGCCTGCGCGGCCACGTGAGGAAGAGGACATCTGCCAGCCTGTCGCGCGTTCGTATCGCCACTGCCAGGGCGGTGATCACAGCTCGACGCGCAGGCGCACTCCCTTCGCGTGATGCTCTTTCACTTGCTCAGTGCCGTGACATGACCCATCACCAGGGCCGGTCGTTTCGCCGGGTCCAGCCAGCGCAGGAGTTCCCTCATCCGGTCCTTCGGCAAGGAGATGCATGCTTGGGTCGGGCCGTCGTGGTCGACGTGGATCCATATGCCGCCGCCCCTGGACTCGCCGAGCGGGCGGGTCTGGTTCAGTGGACTGGTGCCGGGTTCGCGGTTGTAGTTGATGGCGACCACGTAGTCGAAGGAGCCGGCGAGGGGCTCGCCCTGCGAGCCGGTGCCGGCCACGGTGAACGCGGGCGCG
>CBFGQM010000163.1:0-11127 GCA_965650905.1 uncultured Streptomyces sp.
CCCATGACGAGATCATCGGTCTCTTCGACGGATTCGACCTCGTCGACCCCGGCCTGGTCTACGTACCCCTGTGGCGCCCGGACCCGAACGACCACATCCCGGACAATCCGTCGGAGTACTGGGTGTATGCGGGCGTCGGACGCAAGCGTCCGTGAACGGCGCACACTCCCCGCGGCTCCGACTCGGAGCCGTCCCGGGCGTTGGAATATGGATCGCGCGCGGGGAGTGGTGTCCGGGCGACACCGGCCAAGCGCCCGGGCCTCAAGGCAGCAGCCCCGCCCGTCGCGCCGCCACCACCGCCTCCAGCCTCGTATGCGCCCCCCGTTTGCGCATCGCCGCGCGCAGGTACGCCTTCACCGTCTCGGGCCGCAGCCTGAGCCGGTCCGCGGCCGCCGCGTTGGTCGTGCCGGTGGCCACGCAGGCCAGGACGTCCAGTTCACGCGGGGAGAGGCGCACCCCGCGGGCCTCGGGCGGCGAGGCCGGCGCGGCGGCCAAGGTGTTGCACACCGCGAGGAGTTCCGCCCGTAGCGCCGGGTCCTCGACGCGCGGAGCCAGCGCCCGCAGCGCCCCGTGCGCTTCGCGGACCTGCTCCCACGCCGCGCCAGCGGCCGCCCCCGGGTCGCGCGCCGCCGCCAGCAGGCCGTGCGCCTCATCCCGTACGACCAGCGACTGCTCCACGTCCCGAGCCGCCTCCACCGCCGCGCTGAGCGTCCGGTCGCCGAGCGGCTGAGCGGTGCGCAGGGCGCCGTACAGCACACCGCGTACCCGGCGGCGTACGACGATCGGCACCGCGAGTACGGACCGCAGCCCCTCCGCGGCGACCACGGCGTCGTACTCATGGCTGATCTGCCGCGAGGAGGAGTAGTCCGTGACCGCGCAGGGCCGTGCGAGAGCCACCGCCTTGCCGCCGAGCCCGTTGCCCGACGCCACCCCGAGCGCGCTGAGCGCCGTCGTCGCCGTACCCGTCAACTCACTGATGCGAATCCGCCCGCCGTCCGGCTCGACCCGGCCGCCGAAGGCGACCGGCAGCCCTGTCGTGCTTCGCAGCCGCTTCAGGGCGCCGCGCATCTCCACCGCCCCGGTCACGTTCACCGCTCCGGTCGCGTCCGCTGCCACGTGCTCGTCCCTTCAGCCCGACACCCCCGTCCGGGGGTGGTGAGACCCGCATCACCGATTACACGATGCCATTGAAACGCCCGGCAATGTGGCCGGGTCCGAGGAGGACAGATGACGACGCCGATGACGACGCCGACGGAGCGCTTCCGCGGCGCGCGGGACTTCCTGCTGGAGCACCGCGAGGACTGTGTCACAGCCTACGAGGGTTTCAGCCGGCCCCGCCCGATGGGTCGCGCCGACGACGTCTTCAAGGCCGGCGACTACAAGATCAGCCCATTCGAACCGGAGAGCGCGCTCCTCGAGCACGAGGCCGTGGCCGAGGTGGCCGTCGTGCCGGCCCCCGACGAGCTGCGCCTCGCCCTCCCGAAGGCGTCCGTCGTGCCGGCGCAGGGATGGGAGCCGGGGCCCGACACCGCCAAGGTCCTCTTCGAGCACTCCCGGACCGCCCTCGCCCCGTACAAGCGCGTCCGCCGCCTGGAGTTCGCCGACCTGCCCAAGACCGTGTCGGGCAAGATCCGCCGGATCGAGCTTGGCGAGGCCACCGCCGCGGGCTCCACCGAGGGGAACCGCGAGGAGGAGGTCCGGTGACCGGGCCGTCGAGTTACACGCACGGGACCAGTACGACACCGCTCCTGGGCGACACCATCGGCGCCAGTCTCGACCGCGCCATCGCCGCCTACCCCTCGCGGGACGCGCTTGTCGACGTGCCCTCCGGGCGGCGTTGGACCTACGCCGAGTTCGGCGCGGCGGTCGACGAGGTGGCGTGCGGGCTGCTCGCCAAGGGTGTGCGGAAGGGCGATCGCGTCGGCATCTGGGCGGTCAACTGCCCCGAATGGGTGCTCGTCCAGTACGCGACCGCCCGTATCGGCGCCATCATGGTGAACATCAACCCGGTCTATCGCGTCCACGAGTTGGAGTACGTACTGAAGCAGGCCGGGATCTCGCTCCTGGTCGCCACGCTCGCGCACAAGGGCAGCGACTACCGGGCGCTGGTCGGCCAAGTACACGAGAACTGCCCGCAGTTGCGCGAGACGGTCTACATCGGCGACCCGAGCTGGGACGCGCTCATCGCGGGCGCGTCGCCAGACAGACAGGAGCAACTGGAAGCTGTCCAGGCAGAGTTGAGCTGTGACGACCCGGTCAACATCCAGTACACCTCGGGCACCACCGGCTTCCCGAAGGGTGCCACGCTCTCGCACCACAACATCCTCAACAACGGCTACTGGGTGGGCCGGACCCTCGGCTACACCGAGCAGGACCGGGTGTGTCTGCCCGTGCCCTTCTACCACTGCTTCGGCATGGTGATGGGCAACCTGGGAGCCACCTCCCACGGCGCGTGCATCGTGATCCCGGCGCCGTCCTTCGACCCGGAGGCGACGCTGAAGGCGGTCGAGCGGGAGCGCTGCACCTCGCTGTACGGGGTCCCGACGATGTTCATCGCCGAGCTCGGCCTCCCGGACTTCGCGACGTACGACCTCTCTTCCCTGCGGACCGGGATCATGGCCGGCTCGCCCTGTCCCGTGGAGGTCATGAAACGGGTGGTCGCCGAGATGCACATGGCCGAGGTCTCCATCTGCTACGGCATGACCGAGACCTCGCCCGTGTCGCTCCAGACCCGCCGCGACGACGATCTGGAGCACCGCACCGGCACCGTGGGGCGCGCACTGCCGCATGTCGAGGTCAAGGTCGTCGACCCGGTGAGCGGGGTGACGCTGCCGCGCGGGTCGGCGGGCGAGCTGTGCACCCGCGGCTACAGCGTGATGCTCGGCTACTGGGACGAGCCCGAGAAGACCGCGGAGGCCGTCGACTCCGGGCGCTGGATGCACACCGGGGACCTGGCCGTGATGCTCGACGACGGGTACGTCCGGATCGTCGGCCGGATCAAGGACATGATCATCCGGGGTGGCGAGAACATCTACCCGCGGGAGATCGAGGAGTTCCTGTACGCGCATCCGAAGATCGCCGACATTCAGGTGGTGGGCGTCCCCCATGAGCGGTACGGCGAGGAGGTGCTCGCCTGCGTCATCCCGCGCGACGCCGGTGACCCGCTGACTCTGGAGGAGCTGCGGGCCTTTTGCTCGGGGCGGTTGGCGCACTACAAGGTTCCCAGCAGGCTCCAGCTCCTGGAGTCCTTCCCGATGACGGTCAGCGGCAAGGTGCGGAAGGTCGAACTGCGGGACAAGTACGCGGACCAGTGACGTTGCGAAGGTCCGGCCTCGATCGGTGAGGACCGTCAGGGGCGGCGCCCGGACTCCCGGGACGCCGCCCCGCCCTTAGGTCTTCGCGCCGGACATCGTGCGGGCTACCTGCTCCCGCCGTTGCCGCGTATCAGATGCCTGGCTCGATGGCCGGTTGGTACTCACCTGGATGCCGGTGTGTCTTCAAGCCGCATTCATGGACGGTTATGGGAGTTTCTGCCCGTCCGGATTGCGCCCCCGTGTCGGGAAGGCTCCCATGTTGTCCAAGCGTTACGCTGCACTCGCCGTGGTCGGTCTGCTTGCAGGTGTCGGTGCCGCGGCGGCATCCCCTGCTCACAGCGCCCACTCGGCCCGCACGGTGGCAGCCCAGGCCACCACCGCCTTCACCAACGGCAGCTTCGAAACCCCCATCGCCCCGCCGAACTCGTTTGCGATCTACTTCGCAGGCCAGACGATGGGTCTGTGGCAGGTCGAGAACGGGAGCGTCGACCTCGACGACGACGGCTACTGGCAGGCTGCGGAGGGCGACCAGTCCGTGGACCTCAACGGCATCACCGCAGGCACGTTGTCCCAGACGTTCACGACGGAGCCCGGGACGAAGTACACCGTGACGTACTCGCTCGCCGGCAACCCCGGGGGTCCGCCGACCGTGAAGACGGGCGAAGCCCGCATCGACGGGCAGAACTTCCAGGACTTCACCTTCAACACCGCCGGCAAGACATTCACGACCATGGGCTACGTAACCCGGCAGTTCACGTTCGTGGCCAACCGGACTTCCACGAAGCTGACGTTCGCCAGCACTTCCGGGCCAACGCCCTTCGGCCCTGTCATCGACAACGTCAAGGTCAAAAGCTGCTCCAGCTGAGGGAACCGCTCAAGCAGTACGTGCAGTCAGCAGGGCTCTGTCAGGTCCCCGCGGCGGCCTGACCCGGCGGCCTGACCCGGCGGCCTGACCCTGTACGCGGTCCTCCGCGCGCCGCAGAAGATCCAGGCCACCTGGACCGGCGCTCGCTCGATAATGCGGCCGATCCGCCCCACACCCGAACCGCGACAGGCGCCAGGTGACGGTGCGGGTGGCGCCTTTCCCGGCGGCCAGGACGAGGGCGCGCGGTGTGCTGTGGGCATCGGGTGGGCGGGCCGCGGCTGCCCTACGCTGCACGGGTGCTCTCCTATGAGGAATTGACCCTGCCGGAGCGGGCGTTGTGGGACGCGTACCCCGAGGGCCGCCAGGTGGAACTGCGCACGGGTGTGCCCGAGGACGACCGCGTTGCCGGGGGTGGGCATTGGGGATCCGAGCGTACGGTGCGGGGCGCTGTGATCGCGGCGCTGCTCCTGGGCTCGAACACCGCGCAAGCGGGTGTCGCTGCATCCCTGAGGCTCGCCGGAGCGCGGATATCCGGACGGCTCAATCTGGCCGGCACGCAGATCGGGCACGTGCTCTGGCTGGAGGACTGCTGGCTCGAGGAGGCGGTGGACCTCTTCGGCGCGTCGACGCGGACGATCGCGATCGTGGGCAGCCGCGTGCCCGGCATCGAAGCCGGGTCCGCCGACATCGAGGGCAATCTCGACCTGCGGCGCTCGGTGGTGGAAGGCGGTGCCGTCTCGCCCTTCCACCATGAAGTCACCGCGCTGTCGCTCACCAACGCCCGGGTGACCGGCGGCGTGATCCTCAACAAGGCCGAGCTCACCGCGCCCGGAGGATGGGCCTTGGCTGCTGGTGGACTGGTCATGGAAGGGGGCTTGTTCAGCAGGGGGATCGTCGCGCGCGGCGAAATCCGGTTGCTGGGTGCGCAGTTGCCAGGCGGACTGTTCATGAAGGGGGCGCGTTTGGAACGCCCCGGCCCGCGCGGAGTGGCCCTGGCCCTGGACAACGCCGTGGTGTCGACGCTAAATCTCTCCGGTGCGTTCACCGCGAACGGGACCGTACGGCTGCGGGGCACCCGGATCTCGGACAACCTGACCTTCGAGGGAGCCGCCCTGAACGGGCCGCCCGACGGGGCCGGCCCGGCCCTGGTCGCCATGCTGATGCAGGCCGTCGACTTCGACCTCACCCTCGCCCGGCCGCCGTCCGGCACGGTGGATCTGCGCGGCGCGCAGGTGTCCTACCTCCACGACAGCGAACACAGCTGGCCGGACGTGGTGGAGTTGGACGGCTTCGTCTACGGCTCCATCAAAAAGGTGGCGGAGGCGGGCGAGCGACGGGAGGCGGTGGGGGCCCCGGAGTCCGTCGCCTACCGGGTGGCATGGATACGGCGCAGCCCGGGCTACAGCCCGCAGCCGTACGAGCAGTTGGCGAGCTGGTATCGCAAGGCGGGCCATGACGACGACGCCCGCAGGGTGCTCCTGGCCAAGCAGCGCCACCGGCGCGGCACCTTGTCCCCGGCCGCACGCGTATGGGGACACCTGCTCGACGTGACCGTTGGTTACGGCTACCGCCCCTGGCTGGCCGGCGTCTGGCTCCTGGTGCTGACCCTGCTGGGCGCGCTGGCCTTCGACACTCGTTCCCCCACCCCGGTGAAGCCGGACGAAGGCGCCCCGTTCCAGCCTTTCGTCTACACCCTCGACCTCCTGATCCCCATCGGAGGCCTGGGGCAGCGGATGTCCTGGTACTGGCCGGACAGCGGCCTCCAGTGGCTGGCCTACGCGCTGACCGCCTTTGGCTGGGTGCTGACCACGGCCGTTGTCGCGGGCGTGACCCGCACCCTGCAGAAGAGCTGACGGTGGTTCCGCAACCCTCCAAGAGCCGTGCACGCCTTCGGCGAGCTGACGGCACTTCGCTGCTGTGCTGCTGCCTCCCCTCTCCTTTCCCGTACAACCCTTCAGGCTCACCAACTTCTTTATTTATCCCTAGTGTTGTGTATGTATAGTTGCGCGTATGGAGTTGCTGCGCATGTCCAAGGCTGCGAAGTGTCTCGGGATACACCCGGTGACGCTTCGCCAGTGGGCGTTGGACGGAAAAGTCCCGTTCACGTGGGTCGGCCGTGAGCGCCGGTTCTCCTCGGTGGACGTGGAGAACATGAAGCGCGGCAGTGATTCCTCGACTTCCCGTCCGCGCCGGGAGTTGCTGTATGTGCGCGTCTCGGGCTCGTCTGGGCAGGAGTCCTCTTGGGAGGCTCAGGAGAGTGAACTGCGGGCCACCTCTATGGGCGAGATCGTCAAGGTCGTGAAGGATCGTGGCTCTGGTCTGAAGGAGAACCGGCCGGGTCTGAACCGGGTGTTGGCGATGGTGTCGGACGGCTCCGTGACTGTCGTGCGTGTGACGCATGAGGATCGACTGGCCCGCTTCGGTGTCGGCTGGCTCAAGCGGCTGTTCGCCATGTACGGCGTAACCGTGGAAGTGCTGCACCCGAAGAAGCTCGGCGGCCGGGATGAACTCCTCGAAGACTTCGTCTCCCTCGTGACGACGTTCGCCGGGCGCCTGTACGGGATGCGTAGTGCGGAGAACCGCAAGCGGCTGCTGGCCGAGTCCGGCCAGTGCAACGACCAGGACCGTGCCGCGTGAGCCGGAAGCTGCTTCTCGCTGACGGTGAGACCTCCCGCACCGCGTGCGCCCGCGCCCTCATCCGCACGGGCGTGGACGAGAAGACCAGCGAACTCCTCACCGCTGCCGCTCTGATGGAGCGTGTGGGCTGGTGCACCGACCTGGTGGCCGGGATGACCGGCACGCTGCTGGCCGAGCACTGGAACACCACCGATGTCGATGTCCTCGCAGCCGGGCAGGACGCGGGCGGTAGGAAGCTGCCGTCGAATGCGTGGATGGCGCTGCGGCGCCTGGGCTGGACCACCGCACCCGACGAGGGCGTGAAGGTCAACGACCGGATCGTCCGCATGGCCCAGGAGCAGGCCGGGCGCGCTTTGCGCTCGGTGAGGTGGCGGGCCGATGTGGTGGGCGGTGTGCTGGCCGCGTGGCCTGCCGACCCGGGCAGGCGCACCCCCCGGGAGTGGGACCAAGTGCGGGCCGCGATACCGGGCGGTGCGTACCTGCCGTCCAGCGTCATCCGTTCCCGCACCCGCCAGATCACTGCCTTTGAGCGTAAGCACGGGCGTCTGGCGGCCGACGTGTTCGAGCTGGAGCCCACCGCGCGTCTGCCACGCATGTTGCTGCTCGCCGCGTGCGACGGGCAGCAGGCCACCATCGAACGCTCCGCGACCGAGCCGACGAAAGCCCTCCTGCGGCTGCAGCTCCCCACCCGGCCCGACCCGCGGAAGTACGCGGACTGGACGTGGGTAGAGTGCCCGATCGCGTTGCCGCCCACGGTTCCGGCGAACGCGGTGATCCACCTGCCGGCGCTGCGCATCGCGGGCGGTCACGTACGCGCCGACCTCGCTTACACCCACCCCGTCCCCAAGACCCGGCGCACCGGACACACGGTCGCGCTCGGCGTGGACTGGGGACTGAACACCCTCCTCAGCGCGGGCGCGGCCCGGCTCCACGACGACGGACGTATCACCGCCCTCGGCTCTGGCGCCCAGTTCCGGGCCGCCGGGGTGCTGGCCAAGCAGGACCGGCTGCGCCGCATCAGCGAACGCCTCCGCGCCAGGACCGACCACTACATGCGGCTCGCCGATCCCGCCCTGGACGACAAGAACGCTGTGCTGGCCAAGGAGATCCGGCGCGTCTCAAAGCGCCGGTCCAACCTCAACGACGCGTTGGCGTGGGCCGCCGCCCGCTGGACAGTCGATCAGGCCGCCGCGGTCGGGGCCACGGTCATCTATCTGGAAGACCTTCGGTCGATGGAAGCCAGGGGCATGGGCCGTACCCAGAACACGCGCATGTCCCAGACAGTGCGCGGTCAGATCGCCGACCGTACGCGGCACCTGGCAGCCGAGGTGGGCATAGCGGTCGTGACGGTGGTGCCGAGGAATACCTCGAAGCACTGCCCGCGCTGCCTCACACCGCTCAGGCACCGCAAGGCACCCGACCGGCCCACCGTGTCGGGCTGGAAGTGGGCCATCTGCCCCGGCCGTGACTGTGGTTGGCAGGGCGACCGCGACCAGGGCGCCTGGCAGCGGATCGCCGCACGCGGCCTCGCCCACCAGACCAAGACCGTCATGGACCGCGCCAGCGGCACCATAATGATCCGCACAGTGGTGGACACGACGGAAGCCAAAGCCGTCGTCGCGGCCACCACGAAGACCAGCCGGACGGACCGGTCGAAGACCGGCCCCACCCGGCCGCGAACCAACCACCTCATGCCCAGGCGACGTGAGGTTCCCTCCCCGGTACGGCCTTCGGACCGCGCCGGCCAGCGTCCGGAGGGACACGCACCAACGGACCGGCGGCGGCTGCCCCGCGCAGCCCACCGGCACCAGAGCGTGACCACGACCAGCACACCCACCACCGGCCACCGGCCACGCGGAGCAGTACTCGGCGCGGGATTCCATCTCCACGCTCACGCTGCCCCACCACGGTGGGCGGAACCCGTGTCAGACCTTACGGTTCGCATAGGTTCGCTTAGCTGACCAGAGACGCTCACCAGAGGTCATCCCTGAGCCCGTGTACGTATGTCCTGGAGAGGAACCCGTGTCCCGGCCCCACCACAAGCGCTCCCGGCGTCCCGCCGCCCTGGGTGCCACCGCCGTCGCGGCCGCCCTGGCCGGTGGCCTGCTCATCACCCTGCCCGGCGGCGCGAGTGCCGCCACGTCGGGCCTGGCCGACGACTTCAACGGTGACGGCTACCGCGATCTGGCGACCGGCGCCCCGGGTGCTGTCGCGGGCGGGAAGGCGAAGGCGGGCGCCGTGGTCGTCAACTACGGCTCGTCGAGCGGTATCGGCGCCGCGCGCCACAAGAGCACGTCGCAGAGTTCCTCCGGAGTGCCGGGCACCTCGGAGACCTCCGACCGCTTCGGCACCGAACTCGCGCACGGCGACCTCAACAACGACGGCTACGGCGATCTCGTCGTGGGCACACCGCTGGAGGATGTCAGCGGCGATGTCGACGGCGGTTCGGTCACGATCCTTTGGGGCGGCTCGTCCGGCCTGTCAGGCGGCACGACGATCAGCGATCCGAACGCGTCGGGCCACGACCGGTTCGGCCAGTCACTTGCGGTCGGTGACTTCACCGGTGACGGGAAGGCCGATCTGGCAGTCGGTTCCACCGGCAAGGACGTGTGGATCTTCAAGGGCGGCTTCACCAAGTCCGGCGGCGCGGCCGGCAACCTGCGCTTCGACGCGCAGATCGAGTCCGGCGCGTACCCCAGGGGCGCCGTCCAGCTGGCCGCCGGGGACTTCGACAACGACAGGGCGGACGACGTGGTGGTGGGGTCCTCCGCGGGCAACTTCGTCTACCGGGGCGCCTCGACCGGGCCCACCCTGCAGACCGAGGTGGGCACGGGGTACGCCGGCGCGCTCACCGTGGCCGACTTCGACCTCGACGGGCACGACGACCTGGTCGTCGGCTCCGACTTCGTCTCCGTCACCGACCAGACGGCGAAGGGCGGCTACGTCACCGTGTTCTACGGCGGTACGGCGGGCGTCGACACCACTCGCAGCGCCGTGTTCAGTCAGGACACCGCGGGTGTGCCGGGGGCGGACGAGTCCAACGACTCGTTCGGTGGCACGCTCGCCGCGGGCGACGTCAACGGCGACGACTACCCGGACCTCGCCGTCGGCGCGGACTTCGAGACCATCGGCTCCGCCGCGCAGGCAGGCAACGTCTGGGTGCTGCGCGGCGGCGCCTCCGGCCTGACGGGCACCGGCGCTCAGTCTTTCAACCAGGGCACCTCGGGTGTCCCGGGCGCCAACGAGTCGTCGGACATGTTCGGCGATGCCATCCACCTCGCCGACCACAACAAGGACGGCCGCGCCGATCTGTCGGTGGGCGCGGGCGGCGAGAACAGCGACGACGGCGCCGTGTGGGTCCTGCGCGGCTCCAGCGGAGGCGTCACGACCACCGGCGCTGTGAGCTTCGGTGCGTCGTCCGTGGGTATCGGGGACTCGGGGGACGACCCCATGTTCGGGGACGCCATGTCGGGCTCCTGAGCACGTGGACAGACAGCCCGGCCAGGGGCGGCACCGGAGGATTCCGGCGCCGCCCCTTTCGGTGAGTTCCCGGTCAAGGCGGGTGCTGCGACCTGGTCGGGGGAGGACGGATTTCGCGGTTCTCATGACAGCAGGGCGGCCTCTGCACGATCGTTTCTTCTCGCCACGAGTTGTCAGCCGATCAAGGCAGAGGTCGTGATGTTCATTCTTCCTTCCCGCACGCCCGGTGTTGATGTCCTGCGTCCACTTATCGCGTTCCGAAGTCAGTTGCGTTCCCGTCCGTACCGTCGGGGCGACGCGCTGTTCGAACTCGCCGATGCGATGCTGTGCACCGCCGGTCCGGTGCAGTCACCGGTCGAGCTGTCGTGGGAACCGGAGTTCCTCCGACGGCACGGCTCGGTGTACGACGCGCTGCACCACGGAGGGGTCTCGACCGACCGGCTGCGGCAGGCCGTGGTCCAGCGCCTGTCCCCGGCCCGGGCGGGCGAGCCGCTGATGTTCGCCGGCGACACCACCCCGCTGGCCCGTCACGACGCCCGCTTTGCCCACCAGCGGACCATGGTGATGGTCCGCACCCCGTGTCTGACATGTCCTTGTCAGGGCTCTACAGCGTTCTGTCGGCATCGGCTGAGACCGGGAACTCACCATGCGAGTAGCCCGCTCCACGAGCGCGGCCTTACGGAAGGAACAACCTTCTGCGCCGCTCACTTATGCGGCAGCTGTCTCGACGCTGATCAACCCCAGCGACCGTCACCCCCCGGAGACCTTAGCTGGGGCCTCTTTCGAAAGACGAGCCACAATGTCACGTGCGCAGTTGCTTCGCAGCCTGAT
>CBFGQM010000164.1:0-11113 GCA_965650905.1 uncultured Streptomyces sp.
TGGGCACGCAGGAGCTGCTGTGCTCGGAGCTGGAGGGACTGGGGTGGATGTGTGTGGTGAGCGCCGAGATGTGGATCGGCGCGCTGGCCCCGATCGGCGACCTCCCGGACCCCACTCGCCCGGTGGTCCTCTCCCGCACGGCGGACGAGGCGTGGCTGGGCCGCTACCAGCGCAAGGGCGTGAGCGACGTGGCCCTGAAGGTGCTGGGCAGCGGGCCTTCGGTGTGGTTCGCCACGGTGCCCGGCGCCGGGCCGGGCCGGCCCGCCGCGGTCGGCCGCTGTGTGGTCGACGGCCGCTGGGCCGGCTTCGCCGCGGTCGAGGTCGACCCGTCCCTGCGCCGCCAGGGCCTGGCCACCGCGGTCATGGCGGCCCTTGCCCGACAGGCCCTGGCCGAGGGCGCCTCGGCGGCGTGGCTCCAGGTGGAGACGGACAACGCGGCCGCACGTGCCCTGTACGCCGGGTTGGGTTTCACGGCCCACCACGCATACCACCACTACCGTGGCCCGGCGGCGCCGGACGGCACCGCCGACGGGCGGCTCCCCGCTCAGCTCGGCGGCGAGGACAACGTCTCGACGGAGGAACGGTCGAGCACGGTCGACTCGGTCACCCGCGCGGTGGAGACCGCCGCCGCGCCGTCCTCGGACAGCCGGCCTCCCGCCCAGGGCGACACCCGCTCCGGCAAAGGGCCGGGCCACCAGGACAACGGCCACCCCGACATCGGCACCGGCACCGGCACCGGCACTGCGTGAGCCCCGCCCGGCGGGACACCGGCGTCCGGGCGCGCCGGATTCGGCGAGCCCCCGAGCTCAGTGGGACGGCGGCTCCCGAGAGGCACACAGGCCCGACAGGGCGGCGGCTCAGGCAAGCGCACACGGGGACCGGCAGAGCCGCGGCGCCCAGTGCGGCGGGGTGGCGGCTCCGGTGGGGCGCGCCCGGGGCGGCATGGTGGGGAAACTGGTGGTAAGTACCACAAAGCGGTATCGATCGGTGGGAAAGGGCGCGAGGCAGCTATGGGTCCTGCTCATTCTCCCGGGCCGGAGCGGAGTGCTGTGTGGCGGCGGTGGTTCGCTGATGAGGCGCGGGCCGAACGGCCCGATGTGGCGACGCTGTGCCTACTCATCGGCGCAGAAGCGGACGAGTCGCTGGACGAGGCGGGGATGGATGCCGCTCAGATCGAGTTGGACCGGCTGGCCGGGGAGTTGCCGTTCCGGCCGGGTGGACCGCGGTCGTGGGCCACGGCGCTTGCCGAGCATCTGGGCGGGCGCTGCGGGTTCCGCGGTAGGCCCGGTGACTATCAGCGGCTGGAGTCCTCGCTCCTGCACGAGGTGCTGCGGCGGCGCCGCGGGCTGCCCATCCTGCTGTCGGTGGTGTGGATGGAGGTCGCACGCCGGGCCGGGGCGCCCGTGTACGGGGTCGCCCTGCCCGGTCACTTCGTGGTGGGCTTCGGGCGGGACCCGGAGCGGCAGGTCCTCGCCGACCCCTTCGACGGCGGGCGCGTACTGACCGGCATCGACGCGGAGCTGCTCGTGGCGGGCGCCACCGGCGCGCCCCTGGACCCCTCGATGCTCACCCCTGCCGACCCGCTCGATGTCGTCCTGCGTGTCCTCAACAACATCCGCGCCTGGGCCGCCGCCCGCCCCGAACACTGTGACGTCGCCCTGTGGGCCGTGGACCTCTCCCTCCTCCTTCCGTCCCACCCGGCCCGCCTCCGTTACGACCGCGCCCAACTCCTTGTCCAGCGCGGCGAATTCCTTACGGGCGCAACGGAACTCGACGCGTACGCCGACATCGTGGCCGCCGTCGACGAACCGGCCGCGGACCGCATGCGCCAACAGGCCCGCGCGGCCCGCGCGATGCTCAACTGACCTGACTCCACCGACCCCGGCTCGACCGAGCCGGCTCAGCCCGGCAACCGGGCTGCAACACGCCCCCGCCCTTCTCCCGCGCGATCCGTACCCGCCTCCGCCCGGTTCGGTACCGCTATCTTCTGGATCGCCGTGGAGAGGTGGCCGCGGACCATCCCCAGGGACAGACGCAGGACCGCGGCCGACGCCCGCATGCGTAAACGGTTCAGAGCAACAGCCGCCGGACAAGCCGACGGCGCAGGCCCGGTACAGGGACCTACGCCGTCTGAACGCCGTGGGGCACGCGAGCGCTTGCCGTCAGCTCGGGTCTGTCGGAATGGTGACGATTCGTTCCGCGGGCGTGCTGCCGCGCAAGGCCCGACCCACCGCAGATGCGACTTCCTCCGGACTCACCGGCTTCTTACTGCCGTTTCCCTTTGTGATCAAGACGCCGTCGAAGGTGTCACCGTACAGTTCCTTGAGCACGTCGAGGTTGTAGTGCTCGACCAGCTTGCCCTCGACCGCGCGAACGGTCAGGAACTTGTAGATCGATTTCTCCGGGCTGAACGCGATCTCGGCGGTACCGGCCCTGACGGTGACGATGCCCGACATCGCCGGCTCCGCGAACGCCTTCATCTTGCGGTCGACCTCGGCCTTCGAGATCGTGGGCTCCCTCGTCGTGGTGGAGACCTTCACGGGGTCGCTCCTCCCGGTCTCCACCTGTGTGCGGTACGCCGCCTCGACGGCCTCGGCCGACCGGTTGACGTCGATGCCCTCGCCCGCCTTGCCGTACACGGCGACGGCCTTGCCCGACTCGAAGTTGATCGTGCCGTCGGTCGCCGAGCCGGAGCCGCCGGCCTCGCGCTCCAGGGCTGCCCGCAGCTTCTCCTCGTCGACGGGCATCACCGGGGCGACTATGCGCTCGTTGCCGAACAGCGAACCCACCACGGACACGGGGTTGTAGTCGCTGCCCGCCGCGGCGCGGACCGTGGCCTGGCTGTCGAACTGGAGGCCCGCCCGGTCCGGCTGTAGCGACACCGTTTCGCCGCCCACCGTCAGCTTCAGCGCCTGGTCCGTGCTCTTCCCGAAGGCCTCGTCGAGCTTCTTGACCGCCTCGTCGCGAGTGCCGCCGCCGATGTCGACGCCGAGCACGGTGGTGCCCTTGGGCACGTCGGAGTGGTTCATCAGCAGCCCGGCGCCGTAGACGCCACCGCCGAGGACCACCATGCCGATGCCCAAAAGCATCAGCTTGCTGCGCCCCTTCTTCTTCGGCTTGGCGGCGGCGGGTGCGGCAGGCGAGACCGGCTCGGGCAGCTTCGGGGGCTGGTGCGGCAGCGGGCCGTCGACGTGCACGCCCGGCCCGAACGGCGAGTTCGGGGGGGGCGGTACGTCGGGGAGGTGGCTGGTCAGG
Organism: uncultured Streptomyces sp.; assembly: GCA_965650905.1. Taxonomy (GTDB): domain Bacteria; phylum Actinomycetota; class Actinomycetes; order Streptomycetales; family Streptomycetaceae; genus Streptomyces. The sequence goes on from CBFGQM010000164.1 coordinate 3,256, forward strand.
GTGTCCCCGGCGAAGTTCTCGCCGATGCCGACGGCAAAGCCGGGCGGTTCGGGGGCGGGCTTCTGCGGGGTGAGGATCGCGGTGTCGTCACTCAGACCGCCACCGGGTCGGCCGGGGCCACCGCCCGGAGCACCGGGGCCACCGGGACCGCCATAACCGTTGGGGTCCATTCGGCCGCCCGGCCCGCCCGGCCCGCCCGGCCCGCCCGGGCCTCCGGCACCGGCGTGCGGCGCCAGCGGCCCCTCTCCGGTGACCGGTCCGCCGGTCGGGCCCGCCAGCCCGACCCCGCCGTTCTCGGGGATGTCGGAGAAGTCGGAGAAGTACGGCGGGTCATGGCGCCGTGACGCCTCGTCGCCGTCACCCGCGCCGTTCGCTCTCGTCGGGTGCGCCCCGCTGCCATGGCCCAGCGGCCCCGCGGCCAGCGCACTGGACACGTCGAAGGACCCGGTACCGCCGCCGTGCCCCGGCGCCACGGGGGTGGTGCCGCCCGCGCCGGGCAGCCCGGCACCGGTCGGGCCGTTCGCGCCGCCGGGCCGAGGACCCGGAACGGTGGGCAGCCGCCCACCGGCACCCGAACCGCCGGGCCGCGCGCCACCGGTACCGGTCACGCCGGGACCGCTCGGTGTGCCCGCGTCAACTCCCGCAGGGGTACCCGGTCCCGAGCCGTGGGCGCCCAAGCCGCCGGGCGTCCCGGCGGCTTGCGCGCCGTTGATGCCGCCACCACCCGGACCGCCATGGGGCGCACCCGACTTGCGGGGCACGAACCAGTCACTCGCCTTCTCCTCTGCGGGGGCGGCGGGTCCGGAGGAGGAAGCGGGGGCGTGTTCCGCGGACCCGGGCGCGCTCGAGGAGGCAGTCGGCGGGGGCTCCGCGGCGGCCGACCCCGACCCGTTCGTACCGTTGTCGGATCCCTCGGCGTCCGCGACGGGCGTGCGCACGACGACCGGTGGAATGGGCCTCGACCCAGGGATGTTGATCCGGACCCGCGTCGTCAGTCTGGTCTCGGTCTTACGCTCCTCCGGCCGGTCACCGGCGGAACGCCCAGCATCGGCGCCGCCCTCGGAACCCGTGGGGGTCCCGTACGGCGGCGTACCCGACGGGTATGCGGCTCCGCCGCGCCCCTTGGGCCCGGAGGACGAACTGTCAGTTTCACGACTCAAGGCAGCTTCTCCCGGTTGGCTCCACCGCCCGTGTACTCGACGTCAACCTCTTTCGGGCGGCTCGGCGGCGCGCACCACCATACTGGCCACTTCTGGCCCGTATCCCGCGACCGCTGAGGAAACCCACACCCGACCGCACGCGCGTTCTGCGGCGAAGTAGTACGTCACTTGCCAAGTCGGACTGCGGGGCCACCTGTTCGCCGCCCCGGACCAAGGGTGGCGCACATCACAGCCACAGCCATCCCGCCGAGGAGGAAGAGATAGGAGACGGCTTCCGCGCCGAAGAGGAAGTCGCCTTCCGGGCGGCCGGTGGTGAGCAGGATGACAGCGATCATCCACCCGGCCACGGGCGCGACGGCACCGGCCCGGCTGCCCATGGCGCGCGCCCCGCCCAGGAAGAGCCCGACTGCGCCGGCCAGCGCGAGCAGCAACCCGCCCGGGAACCAGCCGGATTGCACCAGCCCACCGGCCACCCCGACCACGGCACCCAGGACAAAGAGCACCAGGTAGGCGGCGATTCGGGCGGCCGGCGGCAACGCCGGCGGCCGGGCGAGCATGCTCCCCGCACCAGAGCTGCCCGCACCGGAGCTGCCCACGCCGGACCTTCCCGCACCGGACCTTCCAGCCCCGGCCCTCTTCGCTCCAGGCCTTCCCGACCCGGACTTGTTCGCCGTACTCATCAGGCACTCACCTCAAGAAATCCCCGCGAACAGGTCGGTCTCACGCACACCGGCACGCACCCCGGCCTGCGTCTCACCACCCTCCCCGGTACGTGCTCCCGCCCTCGGCGCCCCAGCCCTCTGGTCACGCACCAACTCGTAGTACTCCACGACGAACAGTGGCTGGGCGAGCTGGTCGGAGAGCGCGAACCACGGCTCGGCGACCTCGATCTGCGTGGCGTGCGCCCGCATCGCGGCTGCCTTCGCGGCTGCGAACGCCGTGCCGTCGATCTCCGTGGTGATCACGGAGTCGTCCACCACACCCGGTACGTCGTCGACGGCTGCGGAGGCGGGGAACGGCAGCTCGGCCAGGTCGTCCTTCAGACGCGCGAAGGCTTCCTCGGCCACGGAGCGCGGCACGCGGTTCCAGTAGATCTTCGTGATCGTCCACGGTGCGCCGAGCTCCGGGCGGAAGTCCGGCTGCGCGGCCAGGTCGGCGGCGCGCATCGCGACCCGGTGGGCCTGGATGTGGTCCAGGTGGCCGTAACCACCGTCGGGGTCGTAGGTGACCAGTACTTGCGGGCGTACCTCGCGGATGATCCGGACGAGGTCCGCGGCGGCCTCGTCGACGTCCGCCTGCCAGAAGCAGCGCGGGTCGTCGTTCTCGAGTCCGCCCCTCATCCCGGAGTCCTGGTACCGGCCAAAGCCGCCGAGGGAGCGGAAGTCGTGCACGCCGAGCGCCCGCATCGCCGTGCCGAGCTCCACCAGGCGGTGGCTGCCAAGGGCCCCGCCCGTCAGATGCGCGAGCTCGGGCGGGATGACCTCGCCCCGCTCGCCGAGCGTGCAGGTCACCAGAGTGACATGGGCGCCCTCGGCCGCGTACCGGGCCATGGTCGCGCCATTGTTGATCGCCTCGTCGTCCGGGTGCGCGTGCACCAGCAGCAGACGGCGAGCAAAGCGAGATGGGGGCCCCTGCGGCCGGACGCTGGGCGAGGGCAGTTCCGTCATGGACCCCACTGTACGAGGCCGCGGCGCAAGCCCCGCAGACGGCCTCGGGGACTGCGGCGCGGACGGAAGCGCGTACGGCAGCTCAGGCGCTGGTCAGAACTTGAGGTTCCCGATCATGCCCGCGATGTTGGTCGTCAGCTCGCTTATCGTGGGCGCGATCGTCGAGCTGGCCAGGTAGAAGCCGAGCAGGACGCAAACGACCGCGTGTCCGGGCTTTAAGCCTGACTTCTTGACCAGCAAAAAGACGATGATCGCCAGCAGCACCACCGCCGAAATCGAGAGTGCCACGGCGGCTCACCTCCAACCCAGAGCAGGGACATTGTGTAGATCCACGTATCAGCCAGCAGGTTCATACCCACACGGCGCCATTGATCATAACTATCCATCCTTGCGCATCGATCGGCGCACGGCCGCACAAGGGGGCGCATGGCCAATATGGTCGGGGCCATATGGTCGGGGGTCATGACGACCGAGCCTCTCTCCTTTCCACGCCGGCAGGCGCGCACCCTGCGCTTCACGCTCGGCGCGCCTCGCGCGTTCACCGTGGCCCCCGACGGTTCCCGGGTCGTGTTCCTGCGATCGGGCTCGGGTACGGACCGGGCGAACCAGCTGTGGGTCCTCGATGTGGCGGACGGTGGGGAACGCGTGGCCGCCGACCCGCAGGCGCTGCTCGGGGGCGCGTCCGAGCGGCTGTCCGCCCAGGAGCGGGCACGCCGGGAGCGCAGCCGGGAGGGCGGTGCGGGCATCGTCGGCTATGCCACCGACAGGGCGGTGGAGCTGGCGTCCTTCGCGTTGTCGGGGCGGCTTTTCACAGCGGAGCTGCGGGCCGGCACCGCACGTGAACTGCCCGTTCCACGACCGGTGTTGGACCCGCGCCCCTCCCCCGACGGACGGCTCGTCGCCTACGTCTCCGCAGGCGCCCTGCGGGTCGTCGGTGCCGAGGGCGAGGGCGACCGGGCGCTCGCGGAGCCGGACCCCTCGGCGGCGGATTCGGCGACGGTCACCTATGGGCTGGCCGAGTTCATCGCGGCCGAGGAAATGGGGCGCTCACGCGGTTTCTGGTGGTCGCCGGACTCCGACCGGCTGCTGGTCGCGCGGGCCGACGACGCGCCCGTACGCCGCTGGTGGATCGCCGATCCCGCGCGGCCGGACCGGGCTCCGCAGCAGGTCGCGTACCCGGCGGCCGGCACCGACAACGCCGAGGTACGCCTTTTCGTGATCGGGCTCGACACAAAGCGCACGGAGGTCGTCTGGGACCGGGCCCGCTACCCCTATCTGGCACGCGTGCACTGGTCGGTGGCCGGGGCACCGCTGCTGCTCGTACAGGCCCGGGACCAGGCGAGCCAGCTCTACCTGGCCGTGGACCCGGACACCGGGGCGACCCGGATGGTGCACGCGGACGAAGACCCACAATGGCTTGATCTTTTCGCCGGAGTGCCGTGCTGGAGCCCCGGCGGACAGCTCGTACGGATCGCCGACGAGGGCGGGGCGCGGGTGCTCGCGGTGGGTGAACGCCCTTTGACGGGATCGCAGTTGCATGTACGCGCGGTGCTCGACGTGTCGGACGACGATGTGCTGGTGTCCGCGTCGGCGGGCGAGGACGCGGCGGCCCCCGAGATCGGTGAGATCCACGTCTACCGGGTCAACGACCTCGGTGTGGAGCGGCTCTCTCAGGAGCCCGGGGTGCACTCGGCGGTCCGTACGGGCGGTGTGACGGTGCTCGTCTCGTCGGTGCCCGGCCGGCCGGGGGCGCAGGTACGTGTGGTGCGCGACGGGGAGCGAGGCGAGACGCGGGTCCCCCGGGTCGGAGGCCGGGGCAGTGCGGCGACCGTGGCCTCGTACGCGGAAGACCCCGGACTGAGCCCGCGCATGACGCTCACGGAGGCGGGCGAGCGCCGCGTGCCGTGCGCGGTGCTGCTCCCCACCGGCCACACCGGCGGCCCGCTGCCGGTCCTGATGGACCCGTACGGCGGCCCGCACGGACAGCGCGTGCTGGCCGCGCACAACCCGCACCTCACCTCGCAGTGGTTCGCCGACCAGGGCTTCGCGGTGATCGTCGCGGACGGGCGCGGCACGCCGGGCCGCTCGCCCGCCTGGGAGAAGGCGATCAAGGACGACCTGGCGGCGGTCGTCCTTCAGGACCAGGTCGACGCACTCCAGGCCCTGGCCGGTGACTTCCCGCTCGATCTCACCCGCGTCGCGATCCGCGGCTGGTCCTTCGGCGGTTATCTGGCGGCGCTCGCGGTGCTGCGCCGCCCGGACGTCTTCCACGCGGGCGTCGTGGGGGCTCCGGTCACCGATCTACGCCTGTACGACACCCATTACCAGGAGCGCTATCTGGGTCACCCGGCCGAGCAGCCGCAGGTGTACAGCGAGAACTCGCTGATCGACGACACGGGCCTGGTGGGCGCCGCGGAACCGGCACGGCCGATGATGATCATGCATGGCCTGGCCGACGACAACGTGGTGGTGGCGCACTCGCTGCGGCTGTCCTCGGCGCTACTGGCCGCCGGCCGACCGCACGAGGTCCTGCCGCTCTCCGGGGTGACACACATGACCCCGCAGGAGGAGGTCGCGGAGAACCTGCTGCTCCTCCAGCTGGACTTCCTCCGCCGATCCCTTGGCCTGAGCTGAGGACAGAGGCTTGGATGCACGGCCGCATCTGCCTGCGACATCCGCAAAAGAGGGCGGGCGACCGGCCGGGGAGACATGGCGCGCCCGGCCGGTCTACGGCACCCGCACGGCCGTACGAGATTCAGACTGACGCGCCCGTATATCGGTACCGCGTCAGCCAAGTTGCCTGCGTGTTAACGACGTTGATGACTACATATACTGCTATTTCATGCTACCCAGGGGTTCCTCGGGCGGCACGACCTGCCCCGGCGCGCAGCGCCCCATGGATACGTCCTCCGCGAAGTGGCATGCCGAGTCGTGCACGGCGGGACCGGTGTCGTACCGGAAACCGGCGGGCACCGCGAGCTGCGGCACCTCGAGCGCGCACCGCTCCCTGGCCTTCCAGCAGCGGGTACGGAAGCGGCAGCCGGAGGGGATGCTCGCAGGTGAGGGCACATCACCGTGGAGGATGATCCGCTCCCGGTGCTCCCGTGCCCGAGGGTCCGGGACGGGCACGGCGGACAGCAGGGCCTGTGTATAGGGATGCGTCGGGTGGTCGTAGATCTCGGCGTCCTTGCCGATCTCCACAATCCGCCCGAGGTACATCACGCCGACCCGGTCGCAGATGTGCCGCACGATCGACAGGTCGTGCGCGATGAAGACATACCCCAGGCTGAACTCGTCCTGGAGCCGGTCGAGCAGGTTGATCACCTGGGCCTGTACGGAGACGTCGAGGGCCGAGACCGGCTCGTCGGCAACGATGATCTCGGGCCGCAGCGCCAACCCCCGTGCGATACCGATGCGTTGGCGCTGCCCGCCGGAGAACTGGTGCGGATAGCGGTTGATGTGCTCGGGGTTGAGTCCGACCACGTCCAGCAGGTCCTGGACCTTCTTGCGACGGTCGCCCTTAGGCGCGGCCTCGGGATGGATCTCGTACGGCTCTTGGACGATGTCGCCGACGGTCATACGGGGGTTGAGCGAGGTATACGGGTCCTGGAAGACCATCTGGATGTTGCGGCGTACGGCTTTCAGGGCGCGACCGGAGAGCTTGGTGATGTCCTCGCCCTTGTACGTGATCGAGCCCGCCGTCGGCCGCTCCAGGCTGACCAGCATTCTGGCGACCGTCGACTTGCCGCAGCCGGACTCACCGACGATGCCGAGGGTCTCGCCCTGCCCGAGTGCGAAGTCGACACCGTCGACGGCTCTGACCGCGCCGACCTGCTTGCGAAAGAGGATGCCGCGGGTGAGGGGGTAGTGCTTGACCAGGCCGCTGACCTCGAGAATCGCCTCAGGCATCGAGCGTCTCCCGCCAGAAGAAGCAGGCGCTCCCGCGGGCCGCGTCCGCATCGTCCACCTCTGCCAGTGGGGGCGCCAGGGTTCGGCAGATGTCCTGGGCCATGGGGCAGCGGGGGTGGAAGGCGCAGCCCGGCGGGATGTGCATCAGGTTCGGTGGCAGGCCCTTGATCGCGTACAGCTCCTGGCCCTTCTGGTCAAGGCGTGGGATGGAGTCGAGCAGGCCTTTGGTGTACGGGTGAGCGGGGGCCTGGTAGATGTCGTGGACCGGCGCCGACTCGATGATCCGGCCCGCGTACATCACGGCGATCCTGTCGGCGACGTCCGCGACCACGCCGAGGTCGTGGGTGATGAGAATGAGCCCCATGCCGAGCTCACGCCGCAACTCGGCGAGCAGGTCCATGACCTGGGCCTGGACGGTGACGTCGAGGGCGGTGGTCGGCTCGTCGGCAATGATCAGCGCGGGTTCGAGGGCCATCGCCATGGCGATCATGATGCGCTGGCGCATTCCGCCGCTGAACTGGTGCGGATAGTCATGGGCACGGGCACGGGCGGCGGGGATCCGCACCCGGTCCATCAGCTCGACGGCCTTCGCCTTCGCGTCCTTCCTCGACATCCCCCGGTGGACGGTGAACATCTCGGCGAGCTGGGCCCCCACGGGGAGCACGGGATTGAGTGACGACAGCGCGTCCTGGAAGATCATCGCCATCTGTGCGCCGCGGATCCGCCGCCGCTCCTCCTTTCTGAGCTTCAGCAGATCCTGTCCCCGGAACAGGATTTCGCCCCGGGTGATCCTCGCGGGCGGCATGTCGAGGATCCCCATGACGGCCTGCGCGGTCACGGACTTGCCGGAGCCGGACTCGCCGAGCACGGCGAGTGTCTCACCTGCGTCGACGCCGCAGGTGACCCCGTTGACGGCTTTGGCGACGCCGTCCCTGGTCCTGAACTCCACGTGCAGGTCGCGCACTTCGAGCAGCACTGCCACTCACCTCAGCTTCGGGTCGAGGGCGTCGCGCACCGCGTCGCCGAGCATGATGAACGCGAGGACGGTGACTGCCAGCGCCCCGGCCGGCCAGAGCAGCGCGTGCGGAGCGGTGCGGATGTACTGGGACGCCGAGGAGATGT
>CBFGQM010000165.1:0-11110 GCA_965650905.1 uncultured Streptomyces sp.
GCACGCATGCAGGTCCTCTCGGCCACGCCGCCCCAGGCCGGACGGTGGCACGTCGCAGTGTCATTGCCAAAGCTCAGGTCGATGTCGTGTTTCTATCTATTGCTCAGTTATGTGCTAATTGAGGCATCAAGGTTGTACATAGTCCTCATGGAAGGGCACGTTTCACCCGTTCTGGCGTAGAAGAGGTATGGAATGCCGGTATCCGCTGGAGAGATGACTCATCACCGGCCGACCCCGTGTCGGCAGTCGCCCTGGGCAGGCCGGGCGGCCAAACGCGTTATCGACCTGGTGGGGGCCGCTGTCCTGCTCCTGCTGTTGGCGCCGATGCTCCTGGTGGCCGCTGTCGCCGTGAAGGTCGATACGCCGGGGCCTCTTGTCTTCCGCCAGCGACGAACAGGCTGGCGGGGCGAGGAGTTCCACGTTGTCAAATTGCGCACGATGCGAGTCGGGTCCGAAGAGTTGCGGGAGGCGCTGGCAGCCCGCAACGAGGCGGACGGGCACCTGTTCAAAATCCAGGACGACCCGCGTGTTACCGCGGTGGGGCGTTGGTTGCGCCGTTATTCCGTGGATGAGCTGCCGCAGTTGGTCAATGTACTGAAGGGGCAGATGTCCCTGGTGGGACCCCGGCCGCTGCCGGCCGAGGACTCGGCGTTCACGGGGGAGGCCCGCCGTCGCCTGCAGGTCCGGCCGGGGCTGACCGGACTGTGGCAGATCAGCGGCCGGTCCGATCTCGCTTGGGAGGACGCCCTGCGCCTGGACCTGGAATACGTCGACACCTGGTCGGTCAGGCGGGACCTGGTGATTCTCCTGCGGACCTTGCCTGCCGTGCTGCGCGGCAACGGTGCCTACTAGGGCGTGTTTCGAAAGTAGCGCCGTCCGCCGAAGGGCGGGCCCCGCGGCGTCTGGTGCGTATCGGGGCGAGCCCGACAACGCTGCGAGCGTGCGTGCCAGACGCCGCGGGGCAGGCGGGACCTTTGAAGCACGCCCTAAGTGGCCAGACTCCGGCGAACCCCAGACCAACCAGAAAGAGAACAGCAGATGCCCGAGTATGCGCCCACGGTGCGCCGCGTACGCAGCTGCCACCGCACAGGGCTGAGCGGGGCCGGCGTATGAGAGTGCCTCGCCTGCGAAGGAGCCGCGCCCCGCGCACCGTTGGCCGCCCGGCCCGCCTGCGCCTGCCCGGCCGGCTTCGTCTCCCCGGCCCGCTGCGCGATCGCCGCGCGCTGCTGCCGGTGTGCGCCGTCGTCGGGCTGCTGTTGGCCGGTGCCGGCTGGATCGCCGTCACCGGTGTGCTCGCGCGCAACGAACTGCTGGCGGCCCAGCGGAGTCTGGAGACGCTGCGGAGGCAGACGGCGGCGCCCTCCGCGGGCGCCGCCTCCCAGCAGCGGATCGCTGAGGCCGCTGTGCGCGGTGCCGCGGGACACGCGGCCCGAGCGCACCACCTCACCACCGGTCCGGCCTGGTACTCCGCGACGCGCCTCCCTCTTCTCGGGGGGCCGTTGCGCACTGCGCGCGGTATCGCCGAAGCCTCCGACCGGCTGACCCGCGAGGTGGTGGCCCCACTGGCGCGCACCGCCGCCGAACTCGCGGCCGCCACGGGCAGCCACGGCGGGCACCTCGACCTCGCGGCACTGCGCCGCGCGGCTCCCGTGCTCGAACAGGTCGCGCACAGCGCCTCAGGCGTACGCACCGACGTCGACGAACTGCCGCGCGGCACATGGCTGCCCGCCGCGGACCACGCCCGCGCCCGGTTCGCCGAACAGCTGGACGGGCTCAGTGGTGTCACCGACGGCGCGGCCGTTGCGGCCCGTGTGATGCCGCCGATGCTCGGAGCGGACGGACCGAGGCGGTATCTGGTGGTGTTCGAAAACACTGCCGAGTCGCGTGGAACCGGTGGGCTGCCCGGAGCGTTCGCGGTTCTCACTGCAGAGCGGGGGCGACTGCGCTTCGAGGATTTCGGAAATGACAACGAACTGTCCGACCTCGATGTGGCGGTCGACCTGGGAGCCGAATACGCCGCGCTCTACGGCCCCAGCGCTCCGACCAGCACCTGGGCCAACACCAACCTCAGCCCGCACTTCCCCTACGCAGCCCGTATCTGGGCCGCCGCCTGGCGGGCGCACACCGGTAAGGAAGTGGACGGCGCGTTCTCGCTCGATCCCGGGGCGCTGTCCGGACTGCTCGCCGCGTCCGGTTCCGCCGTACTGGCCGACGGGACCGCCGTCACCGCCGACAACGTCGTGGATCTCACCCAGCGCACCAGCTATGCGCTCTACGAGGACAACCCGCAGCGCAAGGCGTTCTTCATCGACGTGGCTCGTGCCGTCGCCAAGCGGCTGCTGAATGCCGCGGACAGTCCCGCGCGCCGGCCGGCCCTGTTCGCCGAGATGCAACGGCAGTTGAAGGACGGGCGCGTCAAGGTATGGAGCGCCCACCCCGCCGAGCAGCGTGAACTGCGGGACCGGCCGTTCGGCGGCGCTCTGCCGGAAGGATCCGCCCCCTTGGCCGGCCTCGTGCTGAACAACGCGGCGGGCACCAAGCTGGACTACTACCTCGACCGCCGCCTGATCTGGGCACCCGGCCGCTGCACGGAGGCCGGTCGGGAGGTCACCGTGACCGTACGCCTGACCAACCGGGCACCGGTCTCGGGGCTGCCCACCTATGTCACCCAGCGGGTGGACCAGCCGCCCTACCGCACTCGGCCCGGCGACAACCGGCTGCTGGTCTCGTACTTCGCCAGTGAGGATGCGGCGCTGGCCAAGGCCACCCTGGACGGTCGGCCCGCGCAGCTGAACCAAGGCGCCGAGCTCGGCCATCCGGTGTACACCCTTGATATGGAGCTGCCCGCGCGCTCCACCCGCACCCTGGTGCTTCACTTGCTGGAGCGGCCCACCGACCTCGCCCCGACCGTGCTGCGCCAGCCGCTGGTACGTCCATTGCGGGCCGCGGTACGGCCGTACGGTCCCTGTGATGCCTGACCGTCCCACCGGGAGCGGCGACCCGGCACCTTTGCGGGCGCGATCGTCCCCGTTCAGTCAGGGATCGGAATGAATAAGGATGGCATGTCACATATCCACCGGCCTATTGCTTCTCCGTCGCCCGGCGCGGGTGTGCCCGCATTTCGCGTACTCGTCGTGTGCACCGGCAACCTCTACCGCTCTCCTCTCGCCGAATTGCTCCTCGGGCAGCGGCTGTTCGAGGCTCGAGGGGTGATCCATCTCAGTAGTGCGGGCACCCACGCCGTCCCGGGCACGCCCCTGGCGGATGCGGTCGCGTCCTTCCTGGTCGGGCGTGGCGTGGATCCCTCCGGGAAGGTCTCCCGCCGACTGGTTGCCGAGATGGTCGAGTGCTCGGATCTGGTGCTGGGAGCCGCGACGGAGCATCGCGAGGCCGCTGTGCGGCTGTCTCCCGTGCGGGCGCTGTCCCGGGCTTTCACCCTCCGTGAGTTCGCCCGGCTGGTGCGGGCCAAGGACGGCGAGGGGGTGGTGGACCCGGCCGCGCGGTTCGCGGCTCTCGCCCAGGGCGCGGCGGCTCGGCGTGGTGCCGTGCGGGCGCACGCGGACCATGACGACGTCGAGGACCCTCTCGGTGCGCATCCGCGGCAGATGCGGGAGTGCCTTGTGCGGATCGAGGAGTTGGTGGAGCGGATCACCGCGGCTGTGCGGACCGGGGAAGGCACATCTCGGTCGGGCGGGGTGGATGGGGGAGGCTCCACGGGGTGCGCTGGTGCGTGCCCAGCGGCTGGTTCACCGGAGCAGGGATAGGTCCCTGATCGGCCGGGGCGCGGCGGGCTTCGGAGGGCAGGCAGTCCAGTAGTGACTCGATGTGCCCGGGCGCAAGGGTCGCCGCCGCGGACCGCATCACCGCGTCCGGGCCCGGCCGAAGTGGCATGCTCCGGCGGGGCCCGTGGCGGACTGTCGAGTGCGTCAGCCACCGCTGGACGGTCGGCAGTTCGTGCGGGCTGGGGCAGGCAACGTCTGCCCTTTCAAGGAGCGGTGTCCGGAGCGTGCTCTCGGCGTGCCGGCCGGGAGTCCTGTACCGGACGTACTTGGGCCTTCGGCTGGTGCGGCAAGAGTGTGTTGCGGGCGTCGCGACGGGGCGAACGTTTCCTGTCGGGGCACCAGCAGTCCCGTGACACGGATTCAGACGGTTGCCGCCGGCACAGCGCAGCAGCGGCCGACAGCAGGTACCCGATACGACCCCGTGAGGGCGTGGCGTGTGCCGGGAGAGACCTGTTGCTGTCGGCCGCCGCGGGTACTGCCGCAGATGTCGCAGCCACACGATGGGCTGTGTCGGTCAGTGACGCTTCAGCCGCCGGGCGGCCATGACCGCCCCGCCGCCCAGCAGAATCAGCCCGGCCGCCCCGCCCAGCAGGAGGGACGAGTTGTTGTTCTCACCGGTGTGGGCGAGGTGAGGTTTGTCCGGGAGCACCCTGATCCTGGCCGTGAGGATAACCTCCGGATCCTCCGCCTTGAGTCGGAAGATGTGCCTGCCCGGTCGGGTGTTCTCGGGGATGGTGACGGTTCCCCTCGCCGTGCCGGTCTCGTCGGCCGTGTGGTGGCCCAGTACGACCTTCTCGGAGAAGAGAGCCGATTCGATGGGATTGTGACCTTCTACGAATCCTGTTCCTGTGAAGCCGAGTGACTCTCCCTGGGTGACGATGGTGGAACTGAGGGTCAGGCTCGGGGGCAGCGGTGGATACGTTTGGGCATGGGCGGGCTGCGCCCCTACGACTGGTACGGCAGCCAGGACAGCAGAGGCTGCCGTGGCCGCGAAGGCTGCACGCCATTTCGATGACGCCGTCATCGCATTCACGCTCCTCAAGATGAGATCAGGCCGACGGCACGGTGCGACCCGCGGGTACGATATGTGCATCTATGGCGCTGTATAGAGGCTGTTAACCATTGCTATGGGATAAGGCGCCATACGGGGCACGTAGATCACCGGACCGGCGCCGGGGCGACCCGAGAATCATGCGGAAGGTCGATGATGCGCAATTTGACGTCTTTGATGATGTACGCTCCCTTTGCCATCGTGAACTGCCGCATCTCTGACTAACTGCCTCAACTGGGACGGATATCTTGGATCTGCCCGACTACCTTCGGGTCCTCGCCCGCCGCTGGCGCGCCGTCGTGGTACTGGGGCTGCTGGGGACGGTGATCGGAGCGCTGGGCGCCCTCGTCGCCACTCCGCAGTACCGGGCCACTTCAACACTCTTCGTGTCACTGCAGGACCTGGACAACACGCTCAAACTCAGCCAAGGCAACAGCTTCGCCCAGGCACGCGTCCGCTCCTATGCGGAAGTGGTGGTGAGCCCCAAGGTGACCAAGCCGGTCGTGCGGGGCCTGCGCCTGAAGATGACGCCCTCTCAACTCGCCCAGAAAATCACGACCGAAGTGCCAACCGAGACGGTCCTGCTCAGAATCACGGTCACGGACACCAAACCGTCCCAGGCTGCTCGCATCAGCAACGCGGTCGCCGAGCGCTTCACCCGCATCATCGCTGACCTCGAACGGCCCCTGGGCGCAAAGACCTCGCCCGTGCGGTTGACCGTCACCGAGCCCGCGGCCAAGCCTTCCGTGCCCTTCTCCCCGGACCTCACGGTCAATGTGGCACTGGGACTCGCGGTCGGACTGGTACTGGGAACCGGCCTTGCGTTCACACGGGAGTCGCTGGACAACTCGGTCCGCGACCGCGGCGACCTGACGCGGTGTCTCGTCCAGGCAGGTGGGCCGGCCCTGCTGGGAAGCGTCACCTATGACGCGCGCGCGTCCCGCTGCCCGGTGGCCACCGACGACGACGCCTTCGGCCGGCGCGCGGAGGACTTCCGACGGCTGCGCACCAGCCTGCAGTTCGTGGACATCGACCATCCGCCCAAGATCATTGCTGTCACCAGTGCCTTGCCCGGAGAAGGCAAGACCAGCATTTCGGTGAACCTGGCAGCCATGCTCGCCGAGGCCGGCTCCTCCGTGTGCCTGGTGGACGCCGATCTGCGGCGTCCCAACGTGGCGCGCACCCTTCACCTGGTCCAGGACGCGGGACTCACCACCGTCATGATCGGTCAGGCAGCGGCTGAGCAGGTGATGCAGTCGACGGGCTCCTTCTCGGTGCTGACCAGCGGCGCGCTTCCTCCCAACCCCGCGGAGATGCTTGGCTCCGAGCAGTTCAGGACGGTGCTGCGCTCGCTCGCGGACACCTTCGACCATGTCGTCGTCGACACCGCGCCGGTGCTTCCGGTGGCGGACACCACCGCGATGAGTTCGGCGGTGGACGGCTACCTGCTGGTGGCTCGCTGTGCGAAGACCAACCGCGGCCAGGTCGCCGAGGGGGTTCACACCCTGCAAAGAGTCGATGCCGCCCTGCTCGGTGGCATCCTCAACATGGCCGCCGCGAAGGGCGACAAGGACAACTACGCGTACAAGGCGTACCGCCCGGAGACCGCTGCCCGACGCTGGGGCCGGTTCCGGGGCCGCCGAGCGCCCGCGCCGATCGCCGGCTTGCCCGCACCGTCCAAGCCGGCCTCACCGCCTGTCCACGCGCGTACGGTCACAGCGGCCGGCACGTCCCATGGCCATCCCGGTCCGGCAACAGTCCAGGAGGAACGCCCCCGGTCAAGGTGAAGCCATGAGGCTCAGGCTCGTGATGTCCCTCGCGCGGTCGCCGCACGGGACGGCGGAGATGCCCGGGACACCGGAGCGATGCCGGAGCAGAATACGAGACAGGACCAGCACAGGCCGGGAGACGAACATGACCGCACTGTCGCCGCACCTTCGCCAGGCCACGCCCGTCGTGGCGGTCCGGGGCGAGGGCGTCCACCTGTACGGCGAGGACGGCCGCCGTTATCTCGACTTCACCGCCGGTATCGGTGTCACCAGCACCGGGCACTGCCACCCCAAGGTCGTGGCGGCCGCTCAGGAGCAGGTGGGCATGCTCGTCCACGGTCAGTACACGACGGTCATGCATCAGCCGCTGCGGCGGCTGGTCGACAGGCTCGGCCAGGTGCTGCCGGCCGGCCTGGACAGCCTGTTCTTCACCAACTCCGGCAGCGAGGCCGTCGAGGCCGCGCTGCGGCTCGCCCGCCAGGCCACCGGTCGGCCGAACGTCCTGGTCTGCCACGGTGGCTTCCACGGCCGGACCGTGGCCGCCGCCTCCATGACGACCTCGGGCACCCGCTTCCGCTCCGGCTTCTCGCCGCTGATGAGCGGAGTCGTCGTCACCCCCTTCCCGACGGCCTTCCGCTACGGCTGGGACGAGGAAGCCGCCACCCGCTTCGCCCTCCAGGAACTCGACTACACGCTCCAGACGATCTCCTCGCCCGCCGACACGGCCGCGGTCATCGTCGAGCCGGTGCTCGGCGAGGGAGGATACGTGCCCGCCACCCGCGCGTTCCTGGAAGGGCTGCGGGAGCGCGCGGACCGGCACGGCTTCCTGCTGATCCTGGACGAGGTGCAGACCGGAGTGGGCCGCACCGGCCGCTTCTGGGGGCACGACCACTTCGGCGTCACCCCGGACATCCTGGTCACCGCCAAGGGCCTGGCCAGCGGTTTCCCGCTGTCCGGCATCGCCGCACCCGAGGAGCTGATGCGCAAGGCGTGGCCGGGCTCGCAGGGCGGTACGTACGGTGCCAACGCCGTGGCGTGCGCCGCGGCCTGCGCCACGCTCGACGTCGTACGTGACGAGAAGCTCGTCGAGAACGCCGACGCGATGGGCGCACGGCTGCGCCGGGGGCTCGAGGCGATCGCCGACCGGACCCCCGGCATCGGGGACGTACGGGGCCTCGGGCTGATGCTGGCCACCGAGTTCGTCACCGGGGACGGCAGCCCCGACCCGGAGACCGCCGCCCGGGTACAGCGGGCCGCGGTCGAGGAGGGCCTGCTCCTTCTGCTGTGCGGAGCCTGGAACCAGGTGGTGCGGATGATCCCGGCGCTCGTGATCGACGAGACGGCCGTGGACGAGGGTCTCCAGGCGTGGGCGGCCGCCGTGGAGGTCGGCGCCTCGGGAGCGTCGCAGCGATGACGCAAGACAAGGGCGTCGACGGCTCGGCGCGAAAGCGCCACTCCACGGGTGCCTCGGAGTGGACGGCGGACACCACCGGTGCGGCTCGGACGGCGGACGAGGCCGGCGCCTCCGCGTCGACACCGGACCCCGTCGACGCCATGGCGCGCTTGGTCGCCCACCTCGCCGGGGCCGCGCCCGGCCTGCGGGTGGAAACCGGTCCGGGAGGCACCGGCCCCTACGCCTACGACGCCTCCAACTACCGGGTGCCGCCGAGGGCCGTGGCCTTCCCGCGCTCCACCGACGACGTGTGCGCGGTGCTGCGGGCCTGTCGGGAGACGGGCATACCCGTCACCGCCCGAGGTGGCGGGACCAGCATCGCGGGCAACGCCGTCGGTCCGGGTGTCGTCCTGGACCTCTCCCGGCACATGAACCGGATTCTGTACATCGATCCGGAAGCGCACACCGCGCGTGTCGAGGCCGGAGTAGTCCTCGACGCGCTGCGGAGCACGACCGCCCCGTACGGGCTGACCTTCGGACCCGACCCGTCCTCGCACAGCCGCTGCACCCTCGGCGGCATGATCGGCAACGACGCGTGCGGCAACCGGTCCGTACGGCACGGGCGGACCAGCAGTCACGTCGAGTCCCTGGAGATCGTCACCGCCGACGGCCTGCGGGCCGTCGCCGACCGCGTCGGACTGCGCGCCGCCGACCCGGACGACCCCGGCGCCGCCCGCCGCGTCGCCCGGCTCGAAGCGGACGTACGGCGTCTGATCGCCGGCAACCTGGCACCGCTGCGCACCGAACTGGGCCGGATCCCGCGCCAGGTCTCCGGCTACCAGCTGCACCACCTGCTGCCGGAGAACGGCTTCGACATGGCCCGCGCCCTGGTCGGTACCGAGGGCACCTGCGCGGTGGTGGTCGCCGCGACCGTGCGTCTGGTGGCCACCGCTCCGGCATCGGCGCTGCTGACCCTCGGCTACGACGACGTCGTCGACGCCGCAGAGGACGTTTCCGAGATTTTGCGCTGGTCGCCCACCGCCGTTGAGGGCATGGACGAGGCGATCGTCGCCACCATGCGCGCCCGCCGGGGCCCGGACTCCGTCACCGGACTGCCCGAGGGCCGCGCCTGGCTGTATGTCGAACTCGACGGCGACGACGAGGCGGCGGTCGTCCGTCGAGCGGTCGACCTCCTTGACGTGCTCAGGATCCGGGGCCGGACGACCGGCGGACGGGTCGTGCAGAGCGCGGTCGAACGGCGCTCGCTGTGGCGGGTCCGCGAGGACGGCGCCGGCCTTGCCGCCCGCCTCGTCGACGGCGGGGAGTCCTGGCCCGGGTGGGAGGACGCGGCGGTCGCGCCCGAGAACCTGGCCGGCTATCTGCGGGACTTCCGCGCGCTGCTGGCCGAGCACCGGCTCACCGGCGTGCTGTACGGGCACTTCGGCGCGGGCTGCGTCCATGTGCGCATCGACTTCGACCTCGCCACGGACGCGGGCCGGGCCGCCGCGCGCCGCTTCCTGCACGAGGCGGCCGCTCTGGTCGTCGAGCACGGTGGCACGCTCTCCGGCGAGCACGGCGACGGGCGGGCGCGCGGCGAGCTGCTGGAGGTGATGTACAGCCACGGGATCATCAAGGCGTTCGCCGACTTCAAGCGGATCTTCGACCCGGACGGGCTGCTGAACCCAGGCGTCGTCGTGGCGCCGGCCGCCCTCGACGCGGATCTGGCCCTGCACGCCCCGGACACCTCGGCCGTTTGGCCGGTCGAGACCCTCTTCACCTTCCCGCACGACGATGACGGCTTCGCGGGTGCCGCCCGCCGCTGCGTCGGAGTCGGCCGCTGTCGCAGCGGCGCGGACGGCGTGATGTGCCCCAGCTACCGGGCGACCGGCGAGGAGAACGACTCGACGCGGGGAAGGGCCCGGCTGCTCCAGGAGATGCTGCGCGGCGAGACGGTCCGCGACGGCTGGCGCTCGACGGAGGTCCGCGACGCGCTCGACCTGTGCCTGTCCTGCAAGGCGTGCTCCACCGACTGCCCGGTCGGCGTCGACATGGCCACCTACAAGGCCGAGTTCCTCCACCACCACTACAAGGGACGACTGCGGCCCCGCTCCCACTACTCGCTGGGCTGGCTGCCCCTCACGTCCGCCCTCGCCGGATACGCCGCCCGGCCGGTCAACGCGCTGATGCGGGGGGCCCTCGGCACACTGCTCGCCCGGATCGGGGGCGTGACCACCCGGCGTACGATTCCCACCTTCGCCTCCCGGCGCGCCCTGCGCTCCGTACTGCGCGAGGCGAGGACCGGCGAACGTGCGAAGGCACTGCTCTTCGTCGACAGCTTCACCCGTGCCTTCCGGCCCCATGTGGCGGGCGCCGCCGCGCGGGTGCTTGCCGACGCCGGGATTCCCAGCGCGCCGCGGGACGGGCTGTGCTGCGGGCTGACCTGGGTCAGCACCGGCCAGCTGTCCGTGGCACGCCGGGTCATGGCCCGTACGGTGGCCCACCTCGACGCCGACCCGGACGGCCCGGACGCCGACCTGCCGATCATCGTGGCCGAGCCCAGCTGCGCCGCCGCCCTCAAGCGCGACGTGCCCGAGCTGCTCGGCACCGGCGCCGCCCGCCGCGTCGCGGCACGCGTCCACACCTTCACCGGCGCACTGTCCGACCTGGCCGCACGCGACTGGACCCCGCCGGGGCTGCCGGAGCGGGTCGTGCTGCAGACACACTGCCACGAGTACGCGACCTTCGGCAGCCGACGTCCGAGCGCGTTGCTGCGCCGACTCGGCGTACGGAAGGTGGACGAGGCCGAGGGTTGCTGCGGTCTCGCCGGGAACTTCGGCTTTGAGGAACAGCACTACGACACCTCGATGGCGGTCGCCGCCCAGTCGCTGCGCCCGCGCCTCGACGAACTCCCCGACGGCGGCGGCCCCGTGACCGTGGTGGCCGACGGCTTCAGCTGCGCCACCCAGATCGACCACATCGCCGGTGGCCGGGGCATCGGCGCCGTCCACCTCGCGGAACTGCTCGACCCCGCTGCCGACCAGCCAGGAGAAACACCGTGAGCATCCTGAACGACGTGCCCAGGCACCTGTTCATCGGCGGCACCTGGGTGGATGCC
>CBFGQM010000166.1:0-11053 GCA_965650905.1 uncultured Streptomyces sp.
ACCGCCACCGCCACCGCGGCCCGGTTTCCGGTTATGTGCTGGAAGGCAGCTGGCGCTACATGGAATACGACTGGGTCGCGCGGCCGGGCGACTTCATTCGCGAGAGCCCGGGACGGAGCCACACGCTCTACTCCGAACACGGCATGAAGACGATGTTCTGGCTCAACGGACCACTGGAATTCCTTGACGAAGAGGACCGCGTGCTCGAAACGGTCGACGTGTTCTGGTTCATCGATCATTACGAAAGCTACTGCAAGGCGAACGGAATCAAGATCAACGAAAGGCTCTACTTGTAACGCAGCCGGGATACGGGGACTTCTGCGCCCTGAGGGTTGTCCCGTAACTACGGGTCAGGATTGGATGATCTTGCTTTCACTGGTGTGATCACGGCGTCCGAGCCGTCCTGGATAGCTCGCCGTCACGACAGCTTGGTTTGATAACCTGTCCCGATGGACGAGGCATTGGACGAGGGGCCGTTCTTTCACGGCACAAAGGCCGAGCTACGGGTCGGAGATCACCTCACCTCCGGTTTCCGTTCAAACTACCGGCCCGAAATCGTAATGAACCACATCTACTTCACCGCGTTGCGCGACGGCGCGGGACTCGCGGCCGAACTCGCCGGCGGCGACGGGGCGCCGCGAGTGTATGTCGTCGAACCGACCGGGGAGTTCGAGAACGATCCAAACGTCACCGACAAGAAGTTCCCTGGCAATCCCACCCGCTCCTATCGCAGCAAGGAGCCGCTCCGGATCGTTGGCGAGGTCACCGACTGGACGCGACAGACACCCGAAGCTCTCCAGATGTGGCGAGACCGGCTGGCTGCAATTCGCCTGGATGATCGCGCCGAAATCATCAACTAAGGGTCGTTCCGCAACAATTGCGTCACTGTGAGATGATCTTGCTGTGGCTGGTGTGATCACGGCGTCCGAGCCGTCCCTGGATAGCCCCGTTCACCGGGCCGAAGCCCGCGCTACTTCGGCACGTTGGCGACCGCACTGCGCAGCGAGGGCGCTGACGAGGTGCGGCGCGCCAAGCCCGCACGGGTGGGAAGGGCGTGATGCCCCACCGGACGCGTGCGGGCTTGCCCCATCCTGCATTCTGCGGCCCGTCGGTGTCGGCCATCACCGCGCGAAGCGTGAACACGGCCTCGGCGCCCTCGAGTCCCCGGCGGGCGCCGGTGATGTCCAGCATCAACCCGCGCACACAGCTCGCCAGAACGCCGCGAACCGAGGGGGCAGCGGCAGACCGGCCTGCTGCGTACGAGGGCAAGGCTAATGCTCGTTCAGGTGGTCGGTGATCAGGGTGGTGAGGGCCTTGGGAGCCTCATCGGGAACCCAGTGACTGATGCCTTGGAGTGTATGGAACGAGTAGGGGCCGCTCACCCATTTCTCTGTGGCATGAGCGGCGGTGGACCCGAGTGCGACGTCCTCGGTGCCCCAGACGTAGAGCGTGGGAACAGGGATCTTCCCGACCGCGGCGTCGGGCCGGTCGGCGCGGTAGTAGTTCAGGGCCGCGCTCAGGGCGGCGCGCTCGGACAGACGCCGTACGTATGCATCGACGTGAGTGTCGGGGACCTTGCCTTGATAGAGGGAACGCAGTAATGCGGCGTCGTCCGCCAGGAAGCGGTCCTCTGTGTCGGGGTTCCGCCAGTCCTGCTGGTACTGGGAGCGACGGCGCTGGTCGTCGTCGGTGCGATGCGCCTCGCCAAACGCACGGGGATGCGGCGTCGATACAGCGGTGAGCGTGCGCAGTCGCCCGGCGTGCCGGGCTGCGGTCCACCAGGCGATGGCGCCGCCCCAGTCGTGCCCGACGAGGTCGAAGCGATCCCAGGCAAGTGCGTCGGTCACCGCCAGAACGTCCCCGACCAGTTCGCTCACCCCGTACGCGTCGGCCCGCATCGGGCGCACCCCGGGCGAATAGCCACGGGTGTCGGGCGCGACTGCACGGAATCCCTGCTCACCCAGCGCGGCCACCTGCTCCTCCCAGACGATGGCCGTCTGGGGAAAGCCGTGCAGGAGCAGGACGGGGCGGCCGTCGGCGGGTCCTGCTGCGATCGCGTCGAAGGTGCCTGAAGCCGAGGGGATCTGGAGGTGTTCTGCCATGATGCGTCCTTTCGGGAAGGTGGGCGTCCATGGGGGGGCATCCCCGCGCCCATGGGGCATGCCCACGCCCATGGGGGGCATGCCGACGAATCTCTGAGCGGCCTGTGAATGCGCCGAGCAGCGCCGGAAGGGCCACTGTCGAGGACGAGGCGGCGGGTGGAGATGCGGCGACCCGCAACCGGCAAGGCTGACGCCCCCTCGATCGCACGGCCTGGCGGCGCTGCGGGTGTCCGCCCCCCGGGGCGAACCAGCTCCGTCGCAGGGCGAACACCGGCAGGCCAGTCGAGCTTGCACCTCATAGCCCGCCGGCGGGTGGGTCCGTCAGGCCGATGATCCAGGCGGACCACTCCACGTCGGCGCGCCGCCCAGGCAGCTCCAGCACCGTGGAAACCGTCAGGACGAGACCGGTGGCCAAGAAGGAACGCACCTGCATCGGGTCGGCCCCCGTCAGACGGGTGATGGTCTGCTGGAGGTCGAGATGGCGCCGCCGTACGGACTCCTGGACCGCCACGTCGCCTGCCGCGGCGTAAGCCTGCAGCAGGATGAGGCCGACGGTGTGCCGGCTCCGCAGGAGATGCCGATAGGCGTCACCGAGTCCGCTCAGCGTCGGTTCGGCGCTCTCGAACGTGGCCTCGATCCTGTCGAAGGCCGCGTGAACGACTTCAAGGAACAGGTCGAGCTTCGAGCCGAACATCTGCACGATGCGGGGGTGTGAAATCCCGACCCGTGCGGCGATCGCCTCGATACGCGCCCCCGACAGTCCCTTCAAGGCGAACTCCGCGTCGGCCGCCTCCATGATCTCGGCCCGCCGCACCGCCGCAGGCTTACGAGAGCGGCCAGGCTCGGTCACTTCTCGGTTTCCGCACGGCCGAGCCGGCTCAGCACGAAGTGGTAGTCGTACAGGCACCGGTAGGCATGGACCAGCCCGTCCTCGCCCAGCTCCAGACGGTCGTCACCGTGGAACTCCACGCGCTGACCGGTGCCGGCGAGGGTCCCCGAGAAGCGCCACGCCACCAGCACGGCCCGCCGAGTCACCTCCCCGTACAGCCCCATACGGGTGAACGCGTAGTCGGGGAAGGTGTGTGCCATACGCCTCACGAAGTCGCGGATGCTGTCGGGGCCGTGCGCCGTCTCACCCAGCGCCGGCTCGTCGTACACCAGGTCTTCGGCGCACAGTGCCGCCACGGCGTCGCCGTCGTGCTCGTTCCAGGCCCTCTCCCATCGATCGCAGAACGTCTCGAGGGCGTTGATGTCTGTTGCGGCAGCTTCAGCAGCGGTCGTAGTCTTCATTCTTCTAACTTACAGGTAAGTAAGAAGTCTATATATGAGCGGCCGCCCCGAGGAGCGGGCCGGCTGCCGGCCGTGCCCGCTCAACTCGGCTTACCCACCCGCGACGTTGCCGGGCTGCCTCGCGTACGCCGCTGGGAACGGCCGACGTCCAAGCGGCCGAGGGAACCACTGCCCGGCCCCCCGACGTCAGCTGCCGTCCCGGGTGTCGGACAACTCGTGGGTCGTGAAAGCGACGTCCTCGAACGAGCCCGGCCGGATCGACGCCGAGCCGACGCGCCGCCGGCGCTCACTCACCACGCGGTTCGGGCATCGGCTCGCGGACGACTGCGACGCCTCCTTCGGGGACGGTGACCGAGCCCACGACGGGTTTTCCGGTGAGCAGTTCGAACCCGTCGGCGGGGATCTCGGCGCCGCGGCCGGCGTGGTCGATCAGGAAGAGGTAGTCGGCCTCCGTACCGCGCCGCCTCACCACCTCGATGCCGTCCGGCACCTCATGCTCCGGGCGCACGCCGGCCTCCTGGCGGATGCGCTCCAGGACGGCGGCCAGGGTGGTGGGGTCCGGGTGGGTGGCGATGTACCAGGCGGTGCCGCTGCCGTACGCGTGTCGGGTGATGGCCGGGACGCCGGCGAGCGCAGCGCGGTGGGGGTCCCCTGGGCCGAAGGCTGGGGGAGGTCCGTCCGCGTACGTGGCGACGGCCTCGGCCCCGGTGAGCCGGAGACGTTCGGTCCACAGGTCAGCGGTCGCGTCCTGCGGGATCTGGCCGACCAGGCCGATCGACTGGCCGGGCAACAGGGGGAACGGCTCGTCGCCGTGCACCCCGAGGATCTCCCGGAAGGCGCCCGGGTAACCGCCCAGGCGTATGTGGCAGTTCTCGTCCACCGCGCCGCTGTGGAAGCCCACGGCCAGGGTGCCGCCGCGCTCGACGAACGCCGCCAGGTTGGCCGCGCCCACGTCGTCGACCAGATACAGGCTGGGGGCGAGTACGAGCTGGTAGCGGTCGAGGTCGGGGGTGTCAGGACGTACGAAGTCGACCGCCACGCCTGCTCTCCACAGCGGTGCGTACCAGTCCCTCACCAGGTTCTCGAAGCGGAGTTCGGCGCTGGGTTGGGATGGCTGCTCCATGGCCCAACGGGCGTTCCAGTCCCAGACGATGGCGACTTGGCCGGGGCTGGTGCTGCCGCGGACTTCGGCGAGGGCGCGCAGATCGGCTCCGAGCTGGACGACGTCCTGCCAGATACGGCTGTCGGTGCCCGCGTGCGGCAGCATCGCCGAGTGCCACTGCTCGGCGCCTGCCTTCGCGGCCCGCCACTGGAAGTAGGCGATGCCGTCGGCGCCGTGCGCGACGTGGGCGAGCGCGTTGCGGCGCATTTCGCCGGGCCCCTTGGCACGGTTGACGGGCTGCCAGTTGACGGCTCCGGTGGAGTGTTCCATCAGCAGCCAGGGTCCGCCGGCCAGGGAGCGCAACAGGTCACCGCAGAGCGCGACGTCGATCTCCGACTGCGGGTCGGTGGAGCGCAGGTAGTGGTCGTTGGAGACGATGTCCAGCTCGGGGGCCCAGCGCCAGTAGTCGAGGGCGTCGAAGTTGTGCACCACCATGAAGTTGGTGGTGGCGGGGATGTCCGGGGCGGCGCGGCGGAGCACGTCACGTTCGGCGGTGAACAGCGACAGCAGTTCGTCCGAGCAGAAGCGGCGCCAGTCCAGAGCGTGGGTGGGATTGGGGTCGGCGCCGGTGGCGCGGGGCGGGATGATCTCGTCCCACTCGTAGTACCACTGGCTCCAGAAGGTGGTGCCCCAGGCGTTGTTGAGCGCCTGCAGGTCGTTGCCGTACTTCGTCCTCAGCCAGTCCCGGAAGGCGGCCGCGCTGGTGTCGCAGTAGCAGGCGGCGTTGTGGCAGCCGTACTCGTTGTGGACGTGCCACATGGCGACGGCCGGATGGTCGGCGTACCGCTCGGCCAGAGCGCCCGCGATGCGAAGCGCCGCGGTGCGGTAGGCCGGGCTGGACGGGCAGAACGTCTGGCGGCTGCCGTACGACAGCGTGCGGCCGTCGCGGTCGACCGGCAGTGCCTCGGGATGGGCCCGGAAGAACCAGGCCGGCGGAGCGGCCGTCGGGGTGGCGAGGTCGGCGGCGATGCCGTTCTCGTGGAGCAGGTCGAGGATCCTGTCCATGCGGGAGAAGTCGTAGACACCCTCGGACGGCTCCAGCAGCGCCCACGAGAAGATGCCGACGCTGACCATGGTCACCCCGGCCTCGCGCATCAGGGCCATGTCCTCGGCCCACACCTCCTCGGGCCATTGTTCGGGGTTGTAGTCGCCGCCGTAGGCGATGCCGGGCAGGCGAAGACGGCGTTCGGTGCTCACTGGTGGTACTCCGGTAGGTGTGGGGAACGAGTGGGAGGCTTGCTTCGGCCCTTGTTGGCGCCCAGGGTCAGACCGCTGACGAACTGGCGCTGGAGCACGACATACACGATCAGCGTCGGGATCGCGGTGAGCAGGGAACCGGCGGCGACCAGGTTGGGGTCGGTGAAGTACTGCCCGGAGAGGTTGTGGGATGCGGCGCGAAGCGGTCGATGAAAACGACCAGTTCTAAACATGACCGAACAAAGCCGATCGGCGGACGTCAGGAAGAGTGAACGCTCCGGGGGTCAGCTGTCAAGCGCCGCCGCCGCGACGCTGACCGGCGGCTTCGAGCGGCCGGCGGGGAAGAAGCTGTTCTGCCGGACCTCTTGACATGGGCCCTGCGGATGCATAGACATGACCGCGCGGTCATACGGTTGACCTCACTCTATGCAAGCTTACGGCTCTCGGGAGACTTCATGACACGAGGTGTGGGACGGGACGTGGGTTCCCCTGCGCCGCGCAGCGCGGATGTTGCTCAGCTGGCCGGGGTATCGCGCAAGACCGTCTCTCGGGTCCTGAACAACGAGCCGTACGTCTCCGACGAGGCCCGCCGACGCGTCCTCGCGGCCGCGGATGAACTCGGTTACCGACTGAACCACGCGGCCAGGGCGCTGGCCTCCGGACGCACTCGCTCCATTGGTGTGGTCGCTCTGGGGACGGCCGGGTACGGGACCGCCTCACTGCTCGTACACATCGAGCAGGCCGTACGGGACGCGGGATACGCGCTCCGCGTGGTGAACACGCCGGACGGCGCCCCGGAAAGCATCGCCGGCGCCGTGGAGTCACTCCTCGAACAGGGCGTGGACGGCGTCGTCGTCTCCGAGCCCATCGTGGAGGGGGAGGTCGCCGTCCGTGTCGACGTGCCGGCCCTCTTCCTGGGGGCACCGCCGGCCTTCACCGCCGCCCGCACGGTTACGGCGAGCGTAGGGTCGTATGCCCTGGCGCGGGCGGCCACGGAGCACCTGCTTGACCTGGGACACGAGACCGTCCATCACCTCGCCGGCCCACGGCAGTGGTACGCCACCAAGGACCGCATCGAGGGATGGCGGGCGGCGCTCGCGGCACGAGGCGCACACGAACCGCCTTTGCTCAACGGCGACTGGTCGCCCGCCTCCGGGTATGCGGCGGGTCGCGAGCTGGCCTCGGAGCGCTCCGTGACCGCGGTGTTCGCGGCGGGCGACGAGATGGCCATCGGCCTGATCCACGCCCTGCGTGAAGCAGGGCGCCGTGTTCCGGAGGACGTCAGTGTCGTCGGTTTCGACGGCACCCCGGTCTTCGCCTACGTCTCTCCTCCGCTGACCAGCGTGCGTCAGCCCTTCGACGCCGCGGCGCGGGAGGGAATCCGACTGCTCGTACACGCCATCGAGAAGCCGGACATGGAACTTCCGCCGGCGAGCGACCCACCCGTTGAACTCGTCGTCCGCAGCTCGACCGCACCACCGCCGCCCCACGAGGGCTAGAAGGGTCCTGAAGATCTTGCTCAGGCCGCCGGACTCATGCCGGATTGCCAGTAAATATCAACCGACGTGAGCCGACCCAGGTCGGGTTGATCCAAGATCTTCAGTGCACTTCCACAGGGCGTTTTCGCACCACCTGAGCAACATCCTGAGCCCCCGGCCGACGCAGGACACCCGCCCGCACACCCTGCGGGGGCCTGCGGCGGCCGCAACCCCGCAGCCGTCACCACAGGGCTGCCGACTGCACCCTCTCGTCGCGATGTCATCCGGCCCTCCCGCCCGGCTGACCCGCCCCCGAACTCCGCCGTCCCTCAACCTGATCGTCCTGGGGTGGCGGGCCCTTAGGAGAACCTCGTCACCGCATAGGAGCCGCACATGTCCCCTGCACTGCCAGGCGCCAGACCCGGCGCCGCTCCGCGTTCCCGCCCCGTCACCCTCCTCTTCCTTCTGCTCGCCCTGGCCGTCGCGGCCGCGACGCTGATCATGCCCGCCGCGGGCCGAGCAGACGCCCTCGCCCGCACCTCGCAGACGATGTACACCCCGCCTTCCGGTGCGCCTTCGCCCGGTTCGCTGTATCCGCGGGCGCTGCGCCTGCAGCACAACGGATCGGCCAACGGCACCCTGCTCGCCACCTTCGAGCAGTACACCTCCGGCACGCCCGTCTTCCCCGTCTACCGCAGCACCGACAACGGCAACTCCTGGAGCAAGCTCTCCGACATCGCCGACACACAGAACGGCTGGGGCATGCGCTGGCAGCCCGAGCTCTTCGAACTGCCCACGGCCATAGGTGACTTCCCGGCCGGGACCATCCTGGCCGCGGGTGACTCGGTGCCCTCCGACCGGTCGGCCACCAAGATCGACCTGTACGCCAGCACCGACCGCGGGCAGACCTGGAGCTTCGTCAGCAACATCGCCACCGGCGGCGCCGCCCTCGACACAAACGGGAACACCCCGGTCTGGGAGCCGTTCTTCCTGGTCTCCGGCGGCAAGCTCATCGTCTACTACTCCGACCAGCGCGACCCCGACCACGGCCAGAAGATCGTGCACCAGGTCTCCACGGACGCCCGCACCTGGGGCGCCGTCGTGGACGACGTGGCGATGCCCACCTTCAGCAACCGTCCGGGCATGCCGACCGTCGCGAAGCTGCCGAACGGAAACTACGTCCTGTCGTACGAGTACGGCGGCGCTCCCGAGGGCAACTTCTCCGTCTACTACAAGATCTCCTCCGACCCGGAGGCGTTCGGCTCGGTCACCGGCATCCCGTTGCGGACAACGGACGGCGTGGTACCCCAGAGCGCTCCCTACATGACCTGGCTGCCCACAGGAGGCCCCAACGGAACCCTCGCCCTCAGCGCCAACAGCGCCGAGGACCTGTTCATCAACACGCAGAACGGCGCCGCGAACACCTGGACGCGCATCAACGCCGACGTGGCCGGCGGCTACAGCCGCGGCATGACATCCCTCCCCGACGGGCACAGCCTGCTGATACTCAGCGCCGGACGCGGCGGCAGCAACCTCGCCAACCCGGTCACCTACAGCACGATCGACCTGGGCGGCGGCATCTCCGACGGCGCCACCTACACCGTCTCCAACGCGGGCAGCGGCCAGCTGCTCACCATCGTGGGCGGCTCCACCACCAACGGCACCTACGCCACCCAGCAGAACGCCGACAACGCGAGCGACCAGAAGTGGCGGTTCGTCCAGCAGCCCTCGGGCTACTTCAAGATCTTCAACGTGGCCAGCGGCAAGGTCCTGGGCGTGGAGAACCAGTCCGCCGCCAACGGCGCCAAGATCCTCCAATGGGACGACAACGGCACCGTGGACCACGAGTGGGCGGCTTCCCCGCACCCCGCGGGTGGCTTCTCCCTCATCAACCGGCTGACCGGCAAGTACCTGGAGATCCCGGGCGGCTCCACCACCGTCGGCACCACCGCCGGGCAGTGGGCCGCCACCAGCTGCGCCTGCCAGCGCTGGAACCTCACCCAGACCGCCCTGCCGCCCCTGGGCACCGGTCAGTACGTGCTCGTCAACAAGAACAGCGGCAAGTACCTCGAGATCCCGTCCGGCTCCACCACCGCCGGCACCGCCGTCGACCAGTGGCAGAACACCGCCTACTCCTGCCAGCTCTTCACCTTCCAGTCCGCCGGCAGCGGCGCCTGGACCATCAAGAACGTCAACAGCAACCTCAACCTCGACATCCAAGGCTCCTCCAGCACGGCGGGAGCGGCCCTCGTCCAGAACACCGCCTCCAGCGCCGACTCCCAGAAGTGGACCCTCACCGACGCCGGCAGCGGCTACTACAAACTCCGGAACGTGAACAGCACCCTCGTCGCCGGCGTCGCCCAGTCCTCCACCGCCAACGGGGCAGCCGTCGTCCAGTGGGGCAGTGCCAACCTCGACGACCAGCTCTGGAAGATCGTCCGGATCAACTGACAGCTCTGACCCTGCCATGACCAGGCGCAGGAACCGCCGGCGAAGCGGTTCCTGCGCCTGACGTCTGCCTCGGCCGACCGGCCGAGGCGCAGCTGACCGCTCCTGCGCCTGACCGTCGGCATCCTGCGCGGTGGCATCCTGCGCGGTGGCCCCAAGGAAGCGACCCTGCTCCAGTCGGGCGACCGCCGCCCGCTGGGCGACCTGACAGCCCGTGCGGAGCTGGTCGATGGATGCGGCGGTCCGATCGGCCCGAAGGCCGAACTGCACCGCGACGCCTCAGTGCCCCAGAATCTGCCCCCTGTCCGGACCGGCTGTGCGCGGTGCACGAGCGGGCGCTCGCGATCCGTCGACATCGCGGCGTGGGCCGTGCCGACGGACGCGGTCGGCGAGCCCGAGTACCTGCCGACCGCGACTGCGACCAAGGCGCTCCGCCGAGCCGCCGCTCTGTGGGCGCGGGCGTTGAAAGGCATAGGGGTCTCCGGTCTTCACATGCATCACAGGAGTGGTATGGCGTACTGTCAGATGCGATAAACCGGCCGGAGGTTCACTCCCCAGCGCACCTGACACAGACGCGACGGACCGCAGTCACACGGTGACTTCGGTCCTGGCCGTGGCGGCCGTCAGCCGCGCCGAACGCGGCCAGTTCCTCGGGTGCCGCACGCCGGCACCACTTGGCTGCCGCGGTGTTCGAGTCGTGGCCCGCGGGTGTCGCGCAGACCATCAGGGCCGGCAGTGAGGAGAGCCGGTAGCGCACCCCGCCGGCTCCACGCGGATCGGTGAGCGATTCGAACTCGGCGAACCGGCTGCGGACTGCATCCCGGGCGGCACCCTCACCGGGACTTGCCGCCGACATCAACCGTCGATCTGAACAAACACGGAACCCCACACCACAGGTTACCGAACAGTAGGGACATTTGACTCTATCGGACCATCGTCCAGCGAAGCAATAATCCCGTGTCCCAGGGGCAAAGAAGCCACCAGGAATGGAGTACGGCATGGCAACACGGCGCTTCAGGAACAAGAGGGTTCGTTTCGTGGCGATCGGAGCCGCGCTGGCCACCGCCGGAGCCGCCGTCAGCCTTTTCCCCTCGGCGCACGCCGCCGAGGAGAAGACGCCCGAAGAAATCATGCACATGTGCAGCAAGGCTTCTGTCATCGACGGTAAGGAGCAGACATTCAGTCCCGGACTCCAAGACAAACCGCTGGCCGACTCCTGCGATTTCGTGATAAAGAAAGAAACGGACTTCGAAGGAGAAACCAAGAGGGCAACGGTCAACTTCAGAAACTGTCCGCCGGACGTAAATGACCAGGCATCGTACTCCAGCAGTTTCACTGAGGCGGTCGCTCAGGGTCATGGCAAGTACCAACTCACC
>CBFGQM010000167.1:0-10901 GCA_965650905.1 uncultured Streptomyces sp.
CCACCGTCCGTCCACCGTCCGTCCAGCCGTCACAAGGGAGCAAGGCGTTGTCCACCGTCATCGAGCAGCCAGTCAAGGCCCGTCTTGTCGCCGCCGCCCCGCGGATGCCGAGCATTTCCGCGACGCTCCACTACGACCCCCGCGAACCGTTCGCCGTCCGCATGGCCTTCCCGGCGCCGGCCACGCTCGAAGGCGTGGACGTGTGCTGGACCTTCGCCCGCGAGCTGCTCGCCTCGGGGCTGGAGGAGCCGGTGGGGCAGGGCGACGTACGGGTGCGGCCGTACGGATACGACCGCGTCGCCCTGGAGTTCCACGCTCCCGAGGGCACCGCCGTGGTGCACATCCGCGGGGGCGACCTGCGGCGCTTCCTGGAGAGCACGACGGAGCTGGTGCCCCTCGGCCTGGAGCATCAGCACCACGACCTGGACCGCGGACTCGCCGATCTGCTGCGGGACACCTGCTGACCTCTTTCAGGAGAGTCCTCACAAAACCGTCCAAGGGCGAGGGCGGGGTCGCGGGCCGAAGCGCAGGGCGAGGTTTCCCGCGCTTCCTTTCAGTGCCGGAGGAGTCCGGTTCCCATGTTGTGCTCCTGGGCGACGGAAGGCGGCTGATGGCGGACAGCGCGCCGAAGACCGCCGAGCTGTTCGCCGACCTCGGCCACGAACCCGTCCTCGTGAACATCAGCGAGTTCGAGAAGCTCGAGGGCTGTGTGACATGCCTCTCGGTCCGGCTGCGGAAGCTGTGTACCTGAACGGCGGTGCCTGCACGCCCTTCGGCCCAAGACCTGCGGATCTGCGGATCTGCGGGGTCCGCGAGGGGCCCCTGAGCAGTCCGGCTTCCGGGTGGGGATGGCGCTGGTGGTCAGGGAGCCTTGTCGCGGACTTAACCTACGGTGTCGTAACCTACGGGTTCGTAGCCTACGATGCCGTAGGTTCTGGCCTTCCGCTCGTACGTCCCCTGGAGTACCCGTGACGATCACTTCCTCCCACCTCGGCAGCCCGTCCGCCGCCTGGACCGACGCACGGTTGCTGTACGCGCTGGAAGAAGTGGTCGAGACCGAACTCAACCGGCATCTCAAGGTAGTCAAGGACTGGATGCCCCACGAGTACGTGCCCTGGTCCGACGCCCGTAACTTCCCCGGCATGTTCGAGGACGGCGAGGCCTGGGAGAAGGAGCAGTCCAAGGTCACCGAGATCGGCCGGATCGCGCTGGTCGTCAATCTCCTCACCGAGGACAACCTGCCCAGCTACCACCACGAGATCGCCACGCTCTTCGGGCGCGACGGCGCCTGGGGCACCTGGGTGCACCGGTGGACCGCCGAGGAGGGGCGGCACGGCGTCGTGATGCGCGACTACCTGCTCGCCTCGCGCGCCGTCGACCCGGACAAGCTCGAGGCCTTCCGCATGTCTCACATGAGCGAGGGCTTCGAGTCGGACAACCGTCACTCGATGCTCCACTCCATCGCGTACGTCGCTTTCCAGGAGCTGGCCACCCGCATCTCGCACCGCAACACCGGGCACCAGTCCGGCGACCCGGTCTGCGACCGCATGCTGGCCCGCATCGCCAATGACGAGAACCTGCACATGGTCTTCTACCGGAACCTGCTCAAGGCCGCGTTCGAACTCGCCCCCGACCTCACGATGCAGGCCGTCCGCGACGTCGTCGTCAACTTCCGCATGCCCGGCCACGGGATCCCGGGCTTCGAGCGCGCCGCCGCGCAGATGGCGATCGGCGAGGTCTACAACATGCGCATCCATCACGACGACGTGCTCCAGCCGGTGCTGCGCCACCTCAAGGTCCTGGAGATGGACGGGCTCGGCCCGGAGGGGCTCCACGCCCAGGAGGAGCTCGGCATGTTCATGGGCGGACTCGACGCGGAGGCCATGAAGTTCGACGAGAAGCTGGCCGCCCGCAAGGCACGCATGGCGGCACGCGCGGCGAGCGCGTGAGCGCTCCGCTTGCGGGGACGGCGTCGATGACGGCGCATGCTGAGCGGGGGCAGCGCTTTACCGAACAAGGGTGGGCGCGAACTGGGCGGCGGGCGGCGTTTACCGGGCGCCGGTGAGCCGGCCGCGGCACCGGCCCGCAGCACCGCCTTTGTGGGCGGCGACGAGCAGCCTGCACGGTGACCGCCGTGAACGGTGAGCCGTGGGGCGGCGCCGAGCAGTCTGGGAGTCGCCCTTTTGCCGACGGCGGAGCCGGGCGGCGAGTGGAGAGGTCGGCGGCGGTCACTGCTCCCGCGTTTGCCGGAGGCTGAGCCGCTCCGTCTCGGACAGACCGCCCCAGACACCGAACCGCTCGTCGTTCGTGAGCGCGAACTCGAGGCACGCGGAGCGCATCTCGCACAGGCCGCAGATGCGCTTCGCCTCGCACACCGAGCTGCCCGGTTCGGGAAAGAAGAAGTCGGCTCCGGTCTGCGCGCACAGCGCCTGCTCCTGCCAGGTGATGTCGGGCGCGGCGATGCTTTCGATCTGCATGGCGGAGATGGTGCCGGGCGGCGAAAAACGTTCGATCAACGCGGGATCAACACGGTCGCGCACCGGAACGGGCGCACGCCCGACAGCAGCACACCCGGCGGCCCCTGACGACGGCCGACCGCCGATGGCGGCCGATCCAGCTGCCGATATGCACGGCGGCGCGCGGAACGCGCAGAACCGCCGAGCGGCCCACCCCAAGAAGACTACGAAGAGTAACCATCCAGTGCCCCATCCCCGATCCGCGCTCCCCGCTGCCCGCGGCAGCGCTCCGGCGGCGATTGTCAGTGGGCGGTGCAAGACTCGGAGACCAGGCAACGGGACCCCTCAAGGAGGAGGGCAACATGCTCACCACCCGTTTCGTCACCGGCTCCCCGAACTGGGTCGACCTCGGCACGCGCGACATCGAAGGCGCCGCGTCCTTCTACCACGCACTCTTCGACTGGGACTTCCGGGCGGGAGGCCCTGAGGTCGGCGGTTACGGCTTCTTCCAGCTGGACGGAAAGACCACCGCGGGCGGCATGCAGACCACCGAGGAGCAGGGCCCGCCGTCCTGGACCGTCTACTTCCAGAGTCCGGACGCCGAGGCCACCGCCAAGGCGGCGGAAGAGGCCGGCGGCGGTGTACCGATGCTGCCCATGGACGTCATGGACCAGGGCCGGATGGCCATCCTCAGCGACAATGCGGGCATTACCTTCGGCATCTGGCAACCGGGCCAGAACAAGGGCATCGATATGGCCGGCGACACCGGCGCCCTGTGCTGGGTCGAGCTCTACACACCGGACATCGCGGCGGCGGCCGCGTTCTACAACTCCGTGCTGGGCCTGGAGACCTCGGCGGTGCCCTTCCCCGGCGGCACGTACACCTGCGTCAACCCCGCGGGCGCCAAGGAAGAGGACATGTTCGGCGGCCTCGTCCCGCTGGCCGAAGACCCGGTGGAGCAGGCGGCGGGTGCGCACTGGCTGCCGTACTTCGCGGTCACGGACCCCGACGCCGTCGTCGCCAAGGCCGAGGAGCTGGGCGGCACGGTCCGCATGCCCGCCACAAGCATGGAGGGTGTCGGCCGTCTGGCCAAGCTCGCCGACCCCTACGGGGCGCGCTTCGCGATCATCAAGGGCGAGCCGCAGCAGAGCTGAGGCAAGGCCGGCTCTCCTCTGGGCGCCGCGCGGCGCCACCCGGCAGGAGGAGCAAGCCGGGCCTCACCGCGGTGAGGCCCGGCTGCCTGCCCTGATCGTCGACTTCTGAACGGAAAAGATTCCGAGAGCGCTTCCGGTCATGACTCTTGACGCCTCAACTCCCCTGGGAACAGTGGTGCACCGCACGGGCCGTCGTCGGTGGGGTACGGCTCGCTGCGGTTCCGCAGCAGCCATCCGCCACCGCTCGCGTTCAGCTCTGCTCGCGCCTCGCCCGGCTCGGCTGTACGCGCTTGGGCTCGCCCGGCATCTTCGGATACTCGGGTGGGTACGGCAGGTCGGCGAGACCGTGGTCGTGTTCGTCGCGGCGGGCGAGTTCCAGCAGCGCTTCGAGGGAGTAGGCGTGGTCGTCCATGTCCGCGTGCACATCGCCGAGTTCGGCGAACCGCCCCGGCATCGACACCAGGTCGAAGTCCTGGGGCACGGCGACGCCCACCTCCTCCCAGCGCAGGGGCGCTGATACGGGGGCCCGCGGCCGGGGGCGTACGGAGTAGGCGGAGGCGATGGTACGGTCGCGAGCCGTCTGGTTGTAGTCGACGAAGATCTTCTCGCCGCGCTCCTCCTTCCACCAGGCGGTGGTCACACGGTCGGGCATCCGGCGCTCGAGTTCGCGCGCGGCGGCGATCGCGGCACGGCGCACCTGGGTGAAGGTCCAGCGGGGCTCGATCGGCACAAAGACGTGCAGGCCACGGCCTCCGGACGTCTTGGGCCAGCCGCGTAGTCCACCGAACTCCCCCAGGAGGGCACGCAGTTCGTGAGCGGCGTACACGGCCTCGGCGTACCCCGTGCCGGGCTGCGGATCGAGGTCGATGCGGAGCTCGTCGGGGCGGTCGACGTCGTCGCGGCGCACCGGCCACGGGTGGAACGTGAGCGTGCCGTACTGGGCGGCCCACACGACGGCGGCGACCTCGGTGGGGCACATCTCGTCGGCGCTGCGGCCGCTCGGGAAGGTGATGTGTGCGGTGGGTATCCAGTCGGGCATGTTCTTGGGCGCCCGCTTCTGGAAGAACGACTCGCCCGCCACGCCCTCCGGGTAGCGCTCCAGGGTGGTGGGCCGGTTGCGCAGGGCGCGCAGGATGCCGGGACCGACGGCGAGGTAGTACTGGGCGAGCTCCAGCTTTGTGAGGCCGCGCTCCGGGAAGAAGACCTTGCCCGGGCTGGACAGCCGCACCGTCCGTCCCGCCGCCTCCAGCTCCACCGCATCGCCCATGCGAGCCACGGTAGGCGCACGGCGCATGCATCGCATACCGGGCGAAAACCGCGCGTCTGTACCTCTTCGCCTCGTCGGGGTTTCATGTCGTCATCCAGATCCTCGGCAAACGAACCGACGGGGAATCCACCACACGGCTTGGAACCCGGCGCGGCCATCTCCGCCGACGACCCGGTCGATCCGACCATCACGGTCAGCCCCCGCGGGGACTTGTACGCGGCGAACGGCGGGGGCACAACCGCCCGCGAGGGGCGCGATTCTCAGCTACTGACTGCCGGCTCCGGCATCTCCACCTGCCGCGGCGCGGCGGGTGGCGCCTGACCGTAGAGTCGGAGCATGGAGCTGCCGGTGATGCCCCCCGTGAAGCCGATGCTCGCCAAGCCCGTGGCGAAGATCCCGCCGGGCATGCAGTACGAAGCGAAGTGGGACGGGTTCCGGGCCATCGTCTTCCGTGACGGCGACGAGATCGAGATCGGCAGCCGTACGGGAAAATCGCTGGTCCGGTACTTTCCCGAGCTGGTGGAGGCCCTGCGGGAGCGGTTGCCGGAACGTTGCGTGGCGGACGGCGAGATCGTGATCGCACGGGATGGACGGCTGGACTTCGACGCCCTGACGGAGCGCATCCACCCGGCCGCGTCACGCGTGAAGACGCTCGCCGAGCGGACCCCGGCCTCGTTCGTGGTATTCGATCTGCTCGCCCTCGCCGACCGGTCGCTGCTGGACGTCCCGCAGGGCGAACGGCGCGAGCTGCTGGTGGCGACCCTGTCCGGGGTCACGGATCCCGTGCATGTGGCACCGGCGACCACGGACATCGAGGTGGCGCGGCAGTGGTTCGAACAGTACGAGGGCGCGGGCCTGGACGGGGTGATCGCCAAGCCGCTCACGCTGCGCTACCGGCAGGACGAGCGTCTGATGTTCAAGGTCAAGCACGAGCGGACCGCGGACGTGGTCGTCGCGGGGTTCCGCTTCCACAAGAGCGGGCCGGTAGTTGGTTCGCTGTTGCTCGGTCTGCACGATGCCAAGGGGACGCTGCAGCACGTGGGGGTGTGCGCGGCGTTCTCGATGAAGCGGCGTGAAGAGCTGGTGGCTGAGCTGGAGCCGCTGCGCATGGAGTCGGCCGAGAGTCATCCGTGGGCGGCCTGGGCGGAGGAGTCCGCGCACGAGGCGGCCCGGCTGCCGGGTGCGCCCAGCCGCTGGTCGGGCAAGAAGGACCTCTCATGGGTACCGCTGCGACCGGAGCTCGTGTGCGAGGTGGCGTACGACCACATGGAGAACGGGGAGCGCTTTCGGCACACGGCCCGGTTCCGCCGCTGGCGCCCCGACCGCACGCCTGAGAGCTGCACCTACGCCCAGCTGGAGGAGCCGGTCCGCTACCACCTCGCCGAGGTCCTGGGGCCACTGGCCCGTGACTGTGACCGCCGTTCCCCACAGGCACCACATCGCCGGGCGACACCGCGGTCGGTTTCGTAGAGACGCGCTCTGTCATGGCGTTTCTTGAATGACGGATATGGCATGGTTGAACCTATAACCAGAACCATTGAAGCGGGGCATGGTGAGCACCGTAGGCAGGAAACAGTCCGGGCAGCCCGGGCGCCAGGGACGACTCGGAAGACCGGGGCGACAAAGGCGGACGAGAAGGACGGCCGTGGCGGCGGCCCTGCTGGCCGCACTGATGGCGGGCTCGGCGGTGGCGGGCTGTACTTCGGGTGGTGCATCGTCGCCGGGCGGCGATGGATCGGTCGACGACAGGCCCGCGCCGGACCCGGAGGGCGGCACGCGGGGTACCGGTCCGGTGCTCGCCGTGAAGATCGACAATGCCAGCCTGGCCCGGCCGCAGACGGGCCTCAACGCGGCGGACATCGTCTTCGCCGAACAGGTGGAGGCCGGCCTCAGCCGGCTGATGGCGGTGTACGCGACCAAGTTGCCGGGGGTTGTCGGGCCGGTGCGCAGCGCGCGCGAGTCCGATCTGGAGCTGCTGCGCCAGTTCGACGAACCGGTGCTCGCCTTCTCGGGGGCCCAGAGCAAGCTGCTGCCGCTGATCGACAAGGCACCGCTGCGGGCGGCGACGCCGAACAAGGAACCGGGGGCGTTCTTCCGGGGCACGGACAAGCCCGTGCCGCACAACCTGTATCTGCGCCCCCAGCGGCTGCTGGAGTCGGCGCCGGGAGCGGACGCGCTGACGACGGGCTTCACGTACGGGGCTCTGCCCGAGGGCGGCAAGGCCGAGACCACACGCACCGTGCGCTTCCCCGCTGCCCGCTTCACCTTCGACTGGTCCGAGAGCCGGGATCGCTGGCTGGTGTCGATGGACGGTACGCCGACCGTGACGACCGACGGGCAGCGGGTGGCGGCCTCAACGGTGGTCGTGCAGTACGTGAAGATCCGGAAGTCCCAGTTCAGCGACTTCCTGGGCAGCAACTCGCCGTACACGGAGACGGTGGGCTCGGGCACGGCGAAGGTACTGCGCGACGGCCGCGCCTTCGACGCCGAATGGAAGCGTGCCTCGGCCACGGACGGAACGGAGTTCACGACGACGAACGGGACGCCCATGACGTTCGCGCACGGTCAGGTCTGGGTGGTGTTCGCGAAGGCGTGACCCGTCCCCACGCTGCTACGGTTCCGACAGCTCCTGCCGCTGCTCCGGCGGCTGCTCCTGCAGTTCCCACAGATCCAAGGCGCCGCCTCAGCGCTGCGTGACCAGCGGCTCCACCGGATTGCGGAGGCCCTCCGCGGCGTACGAGACCCGCTGGAGCAGGTCGAAGAACACTGCCTGCTCGTCGGTGGAGAGCGGGGCCAGGAAGACCTGGTTCATACGGGCCGTCCGCACGGTGAGCCTGCGGTGCGTGCGCGTTCCGTCGTCGGTGAGGCGCAGCAGGAAGCGGCGGCCGTCCTGTGGGTCGCGGACCTTGCCGAGGAGGCCCCGGCGGCTGAGCCGGCTGATGACCTCGGCGATGGTGGACCGGTCGAGGCCCACACGCTCGCCCACGGTGCGCTGGTCCAGGCCCGGCTCGGCGACGAGCACGTTCAGGACCGCGAACTGCGGCGAGGTGATCTCCTCGGAGACCATCAGGTTCCACAGCAGGTGGTGCGCCTGCTGCAGCCGCCGGGCCAGGTGCCCGGGGTGGGTGGAGAGGTCCACCGCGGCCATGTGCGCTCCTCAGTACCACGCATGCGCTGCATACATGAGTCGGATTCGTCGGTGCACTGAACGATACCCTGTCGGGAGGTGCACTGCCTGCCGAACCGAACCGCTCTCTCACCTGCGGATTACCTGCAGGTCTTGACGGTCGACACCCCGGATGGCAGCGTGGGCGAAACCTCGAACAAATAATCAGTGCCCTGAGTAACACGAGGGCCTGCTGCTGGTGGAGTCCGCGCCGGGTGTCACGGCCGAGGAGATCGTGGCAAAGACCGCCGCGAAGGTCCGAATCGCTGAGGAGTTCCAATCATGAAGGACGTCTACATCGTCGACGCCGTACGGACCCCGTTCGGCAGGTACAACGGCTT
Source organism: uncultured Streptomyces sp. (assembly GCA_965650905.1). Lineage (GTDB taxonomy): Bacteria > Actinomycetota > Actinomycetes > Streptomycetales > Streptomycetaceae > Streptomyces. The sequence goes on from CBFGQM010000167.1 coordinate 8,385, forward strand.
GCTGGCGGGCGTCCGCCCTGACGATCTGGCCGCGCACGCCATCCGTGAACTCCTCGCCCGCACACCGGACCTCGACCCGGCGCGGATCGAGGACGTGTACGTCGGCAACGCGAACGGCGCGGGCGAGGAGAACCGCAACGTCGGCCGGATGGCCGCCCTCCTTGCGGGCCTGCCCACCACCGTGCCCGGCGTGACCGTCAACCGGCTGTGCGCCTCCGGCCTCGAAGCCGTCATCCAGGCCGCGCGGGCCATCGCGCTCGGGGATGCCTCCGTCGCCCTGGCCGGCGGCGTCGAGTCGATGACCCGCGCCCCCTACGTCCTCCCGAAGAGCGACAGGCCCTTCCCCGCCGGACACACCGAGCTGTACTCCACCACCCTCGGCTGGCGCATGGTCAACCCGAAGATGGCCCCGCAGTGGACCATCCCGCTCGGCGAGTCCGCGGAGCTGATCGCCGAGAAGCACAAGATCAGCCGGGAGCAGCAGGACGAGTTCGCGCTCGCCTCCCACCAGAAGGCGGCCCGCGCCCAGGCCGACGGCCTCTTCGACGCCGAGATCGCACCCGTGCCGGTCCCGCAGCGCAAGGGCGACCCGGTCGCCTTCGGCGCCGACGAGTGCGTACGCCCTGACGCCTCCCTCGCCGCGATGGCCAGGCTCAAGCCGTCCTTCCGCGAGGAGAACGGGACGGTCACGGCGGGCAACGCCTCCCCGCTGAACGACGGGGCGGCCGCGCTGCTCCTCGTCGACGATGAGGGCCTGAAGGCCACCGGCCGCGAACCGCTCGCCCGGGTCTGTGCCTCCGGTGTCTCCGCGATCGACCCGCACTACTTCGGGCTCGCCCCCGTCGAGGCCGTGCGTCGCGCACTCGCCAAGGCGGGCAAGGGGTTTGACGACCTGTCGACACTGGAACTGAACGAGGCGTTCGCCGCGCAGGTGCTCGGCTGCGTTGCCGAGTGGCCCGAGTTCGACCCGGCGGTACTCAACCCGCAGGGCGGCGCGATCGCCCTCGGTCACCCGCTGGGCGCCTCGGGCGCCCGCCTCGCCGGGACCGTCGCACACCAGCTCGCCCGCCGCGGATCCGGCATCGGCGTGGCCACCCTCTGCATCGGCGTCGGCCAGGGCCTGGCCCTCGTCCTCGAACGCTGAGAACTCTCAGGACCCGTAGGGAGTCGCAACCCTCATGACGCTCACCCAGTCGGACATCGACATCGAGGTCAACGACCTCCAGAACACGTACGCCAAGGCCGTCGCCGGCGGCGCCCCGGTCCAGCACCACCCGCCGCGCGACTACGCCCCGTACCGAAGCTCCGCGAGATCCCGCGTGCCTCGCACCTTGCGCCCGCCGAACAGCCGAGGCCGTGCTCACCGCCCTGCGCGCGCACTTCGACGGGGGCGCGAAGCGTGGGATGGAGGTGCGAAGGCAGGTACTCGGCGATGCGCACGTGGGCCGCGCGCAGGCCCGGCAGTCCCCGTTCACCGCTCGGTCCCAGGACTTGATCTCGCGTTACGCGTGGGGCGAGATCTGGACGGATCAGACGCTGTCCCGCCGCGAACGCAGCCTGGTCACACTCACGGCCCTGGTCGCCCACGGCCACTACGACGAGCTGGCCATGCACGTGCGGGCCGCCCTCCGCAACGGGCTCACGCCGGAGGAGATCGGTGCCGTACTGCTGCAGACCGCCGTGTACTGCGGTGTCCCCGCCGCCAACTCCGCCTTCGCGGTGGCCCAACGCGTGCTCTCCGAGGAGCACGAGTCCGGGGGATGAGGCCGTGGGATGACGTGGACCGACACCAGTCGCCCCACTCAAACGCCGGACGGGCCAGGAAACCAGGCGTACGACGTGACGTGTGGAAGCGCCGGCGACGGTGACGGACCGGCTGCTGGAGCAGTAGCGGTCCGCCCGTCCGCGAAGACGAGGCTCAGCGCGGGCCTCGCCCTGCGTCCAGCGCCTCCTGAGCCCTCGCCACCAGGCCGTCCGCGCCACAGGAGCGGGCCAGGGTCAGGCGCGGTCGAGCTCGCTGACCGAGCGGGAGGCGATGCCGTACTCGACACGGGCGAGCGCGTGTTCGTAGGAGCAGGGGAGGGCTTCCCCTACAGAGGCCCGGCATGAGCACCGGGTACATGGCTCGGGGTTCGGGACAGCCGGTGCCACTGGTGCCGTCTGGTGCCGCTGGTGCCGCTGATGCTCGAGGGAAAAAGGCCGGGAATCTCATCCGGCTTTCACCCTGGGCTCGTACGGTAGGCCTTGACTTCCTCTTCCTCGTGGACGAGGGGGATTCCTACGGCTCGCGCCGTGGGGGTTTCTGCTTCATCGCCGACTGCCCCGTCCGGGAGGACTCCCGTTGAGGTCTTACACCGGCTCCACAGACAGACACCGCCAGCCCGGCGGCCAGAAGGTTCTTCGCCGCGTTCACGTCCCGGTCATGGACCACTTGGCACTCACACGTCCACGTACGGACGTCGAGCGGCATCTTCGCCCGGATCGTGCCGCAGGCCCCGCACAGCTTGCTGGACGGGA
>CBFGQM010000168.1:0-10897 GCA_965650905.1 uncultured Streptomyces sp.
GGGCGCGCGCTTGCACGGCCTTCGGCAGAGCAAGGGTCTGCGCCTCTCCCCCCGCACCAACCATGGGCTCGTTCGTCGGATGCGACGCCTGCCGCCCGCGGGCCGCAGCCCGCGCCCGCATCGCGTCGTACGCCGCATAGACTGGTGCGCTGCCCGTCACGCATTCGCCCGAGAGGCCGACTCCCGACCATGAAGCTCGTCTTCGCAGGTACCCCCGAGGTCGCCGTTCCCGCTCTGGACGCCCTGATCGCCTCCGGGCGGCACGAGGTGGCCGCCGTCGTCACCCGGCCCGACGCGCCGGCGGGGCGGGGGCGGAGGCTGGTGGCCAGCCCTGTCGCCGAGCGGGCGCAGGAGTCGGGGATCGAGGTGCTGAAGCCGGTGAAGCCCCGGGACGAGGAGTTCCTCGCGCGGCTGCGGCAGATCGCGCCCGACTGCTGCCCCGTGGTCGCTTACGGGGCGCTGTTGCCCGGGGTCGCGCTCGACATTCCCGCCCACGGCTGGGTCAATCTGCACTTCTCGCTGCTGCCCGCCTGGCGTGGGGCGGCGCCCGTGCAGCACGCGATCATGGCGGGGGACGAGATCACCGGTGCGTCCACTTTCCTGATCGAGGAGGGGCTCGACTCCGGGCCTGTCTACGGGACCGTGACCGAAGAGGTACGGCCCACCGACACCAGTGGGGATCTGCTGACGCGGCTCGCCTTCGCGGGGGCCGGGCTGCTCGCCGCGACGATCGACGGGATCGCGGACGGCACGCTCAAGGCCGTACCGCAGCCCATGGAGGGCATCACGATCGCCCCGAAGATCACTGTGGAGGGCGCCCGGATGGACTGGGCCGCGCCCGCGCTGCGGGTCGACCGTGTCGTACGCGGTTGCACGCCCGCGCCCGGCGCCTGGACCGTCTTCCGTGGCGAGCGGCTCAAGCTCATCCAGGTCGCGCTCGTGCCCGAGCGCACGGATCTCGACCTCACCCCGGGCGCGCTGGCCGTCGGCAAGAACAACGTGTACGCCGGCACCGGTTCGCATCCCGTCGAGCTCCGGTGGGTCCAGGCCCAGGGCAAGAAACCGATGCGCGCGGCCGACTGGGCACGCGGAGTGCGGATCACCTCCGGCGAGAGGTTCGGGGCGTAGCGAGCCCGTCGCGTTTGGCTGACCGGAGATGCCCGGTCGCAGTCGTCGTGGCCCCACGTCACGCCCCAGCCCCGTTCGCCTCGTCCCCGCTCTCCGTGCCGTCCCCGTTTTCGTCAAGCCTCGACGATCTCGGGCCGGGGGTAGCGCGGGCATCCCGGCGCCGCCCTGAGCCATCCCCGGTTCGACCCCTACGGGGCTCGGGCTCAGGACCCCTACGTGGCGACGCGCTCCTGGGGCTGGTTGTTGCCGCTCGCCTCCGGGCCCTTGCGCCCGGCGCCGCCGCGCCACCCGCGACGTACGCTGGTCAAGTAACCTATCCAAGATCCGGAGCACCTTTTACGTGAACGAGCAGGACCGTCGTCGTCGCCCGCAGGGGAAGACCCACCGTCGTCCGAAGAAGGACCCCGTACGGATGCTCGCCTTCGAGGCGTTGCGGGCCGTCGACGAGCGCGACGCGTACGCCAACCTCGTCCTGCCGCCGCTGTTGCGGAAGGCGCGGGAGAAGGGTGACTTCGACGGGCGGGACGCGGCGCTGGCCACGGAGTTGGTGTACGGGACGCTGCGGCGGCAGGGCACGTACGACGCCGTCATCGCGGCCTGCGTGGACCGGCCGTTGCGTGAGGTGGACCCGCCCGTGCTCGACGTGCTGAGCCTGGGCGTGCACCAGTTGCTCGGTACGCGGATTCCGACCCACGCCGCCGTCTCCGCCTCCGTCGAGCTCGCCCGGGTCGTGCTTGGCGACGGGCGGGCCAGGTTCGTCAACGCCGTTCTCCGGAAAGTCGCCCAGGAGGATCTCGACGGGTGGCTGGAGCGGGTGGCACCGCCGTACGACGAAGACCCCGAGGACCACCTCGCAGTCGTGCACTCGCATCCTCGGTGGATCATCTCCGCGCTGTGGGACTCGCTCGGCGGAGGACGTGCCGGGATCGAGGATCTCCTCGAAGCCGACAACGAGCGGCCCGCGGTGACCCTGGTCGCCCGGCCCGGGCGTTGCACCGCCGAGGAACTCCTCGGCGTGCTCGGTGAGGAGGCCGCGTTGCCGGGGCGCTGGTCTCCGTACGCGGTGCGGCTTTCTGAGGGTGGCGAGCCGGGCGCCATCGAGGCGGTACGCGAAGGCCGGGCCGGCGTCCAGGACGAGGGCAGCCAGCTCGTGGCGCTCGCCCTCGCGGGCGCGCCCCTCGACGGGCCGGACGAGGCGTGGCTGGACGGCTGTGCCGGTCCCGGCGGCAAGGCGGCGATGCTCGCCGGACTCGCCGCCGAGCGCGGGGCCGTACTGCTCGCCGCCGAGAGGCAGCCGCACCGGGCCGGCCTGGTGGCGAAGGCGCTCGCCGGGAACCCGGGGCCGTACCAGGTCATCGCCGCCGACGGTACGCGTCCGCCGTGGCGGGCCGGCACCTTCGACCGCGTACTGATGGATGTGCCCTGCACGGGACTCGGCGCCCTGCGTCGCCGTCCCGAGGCGCGCTGGCGGCGCCGACCCGACGACCTGGAACGCTTCGCGCCGCTCCAGCGGGGGCTGCTGCGCACGGCGCTGGCATCGGTGCGGGTCGGCGGCGTCGTCGGTTACGCCACCTGCTCGCCGCACCTCGCTGAGACCCGTGCGGTCGTCGACGACGTACTCAAGCGGTACGGCGGCTCCGCCGAAAGCGGCTCGGCCGAACTGATCGACGCCCGCCCGCTGCTGCCCGGCGTGCCGGTCCTGGGCGACGGCCCCGACGTACAGCTGTGGCCGCATCTGCACGGAACGGACGCGATGTATCTGGCGCTGATCCGTCGAACGGGTTGACTGGCGGTGCAGTGTAGGTTCTCAAAGTGAGTGACCAATTCTCATTGAACCGCCCCGCTTCGAATGGAGACTCGATTTCGTGAAAGGATCGAGTCATGGCACGACCTTCCCGTTACCCGCTTGAGCTCCGCCGTCGTGCGGTGCGCATGGTCGCCGAGGTGCGCGACGACTACCCGACCGAGACGGCTGTTCTGCAGGCGGTGGCCGAGAAGCTCGGTATCGGTTCCCGCGAGACGCTGCGGAAATGGCTGAAGCAGCACGAGATCGACGCGGGCCAGCGCCCAGGGACGACGACGGAGGAGTCCGCCCAGCTCAAGGCGCTGAAGAAGGAGAACGCCGAACTCAAGCGGGCGAACGACATCCTGAAGGCCGCGGCGAGTTTCTTCGCGGCCGAGCTCGACCGGCCACTCACACGCTCGTAGCGTTCATCGACGAGCACCGGGCCCGCTTCGGCGGTGTCGAGCCGATCTGCAGGGGCGAACTCGGCATCACCGGCGCGGTCCGCGGCAAACGGGTCATCACCACGATCCCTGGCGGCCAGGTCGACCGGGCCCCGGACCTCCTGGACCGGAACTTCGTCGCGAGCGCGCCGAACCGGTGCTGGGTCGCCGACTTCACTCACGTGAAGACCTGGTCCGGCGTCGTCTACATCGCGTTCGTCGTGGACACCTTCTCCCGCCGCATCGTCGGCTGGTCGGTCGCCACCAGCAAGGAGACCCAGCTCGTCCTGGACGCCCTGGAGATGGCGCTGTGGCAACGGGATCGGGATCAAATCCCTTATGAGAAAGGCGAGTTGATACATCACTCGGATGCCGGGTCGCAGTACACGAGTTTTAAGCTCGCCGAACATCTGGAGACTGCCGGCCTCGCGGCAAGCATTGGATCAGTCGGAGACGCGTACGACAACGCCCTGATGGAGTCGACGATCGGTCTGTACAAAACGGAGTTGATCAAACCGCAGAGACCCTGGCGGACGCTGTCCCAGGTCGAGTTGGCCACTGCCGAGTGGGTCGATTGGGGAATTCAGCGCCCAGTCCGAGGAGGGCAGAGGTGTTGTCGTCGGCGTGGCCGCCGACGTGGCGGTCGTGGAGGACCTCGACCTGATCGTAGCCACGGCTATGGACCACTGGGGGCGCATCGACGTCCTCGTCAACAACGCCGGCATCTTCGACGACGCGACGCTGCTGACCCTGCCCAAGGAGTCCTGGGACCAGGTCATCGCCGTCAACCTGACCGCGCCCTTCCTGCTCACCCAGCGTGTCGGACGGATCATGGCCGAGCAGGGTGGCGGGGCGATCGTCAATCTCGCGTCGATCGACGGCCATGGGGTCGACGGACCGTATGTCGCCTACAACGTCTCCAAGGCCGGCGTACTGCACCTGACCCGCCAGACCGCGGTGGAACTCGGCCCGGCGGGCGTCCGCTGCAACTCCGTCAGTCCCGGCTGGACCAGAACGCCGATGGTCGAGGCGGCACTGACCGAGGAGCAGCTCCAGGTGATGGCCAAGGGCTGGTGCCGGTCACCGAACCGGCGCATGGTCACACCCGAGGAAGTCGCTGCCACCGTGGTCTTCCTCGTCGGCGACCAGGCGTCCGGTGTCAGCGGCACCGACGTCGTCGTGGACGGCGGAACCATCTCGAACCTTTTCATCCTGGAGACACTGCCCGACTGAGCCGCTGCGCTCGGAGAGAACACGGAGGAGACCCAAATGGCCACAACACCCGCCTCCACAGGCCTCGCGGGCAGGACCGTCGTCGTGACCGGTGCCGGCAGCGGCATCGGCGCGGCCTGCGCCGAGGTCTTCGCGGACGCAGGCGCCCATGTGGTGCTCGTCGACCGTGACGGCGCGGCGATCGAGGCCCACGCCAAGGCGGTGGGAGGAACCGCCGTCGAGGCCGACCTGTCATCCGTCGACGCCGTCGAGGCGCTCGGCCTCACGGGAGACGTGCTGATCAACAACGCGGGCTTCCAGCACATCCGCCCGTGGCGGAGTTCCCGATCGACACTTTCCAGACGATGCTTTCCGTCATGCTCACCGCGCCGTTCGTCCTGGCGCGGTCGATGCTGCCCGGCATGTACGAGCGCGGATGGGGCCGGATCATCAACATCTCGTCCATCCACGGCCTGCGGGCTTCCCCGTTCAAGTCTGCCTACGTATCGGCGAAGCACGGCCTTGAGGGGCTGTCGAAGACCATCGCGCTGGAGGGCGGGCCGCACGGCGTCACCTCCAACTGCATCAACCCCGGATACGTCCGGACGCCGCTCGTCGAGCGGCAGATCGCCGCTCAGGCCGCCACCCGAGGCGTACCCGAAGAGCGGGTGATCGACGAGGTCATGCTCGCGAAGAGCGCCGTCAAGCGGCTCACCGAACCGCGTGAGGTCGCCGAAGTCGCTGCCTTTCTGTGCGGCCTCGGAGGAGCCATGATCAACGGCGGCTCGCTGACCATGGACGGCGGCTGGACGGCACAGTGACCTTCCCCTTGAGTGACCCTCTTTCATCGATGGAGCTGTGAGTTGAACAAAGTCTTCGGGTCCGCGGCCGAGGCCGTAGCGGACATCAACCCCGGCGCCTCGGTCGCGGTCGGCGGTTTCGGCCTGTGCGGCATTCCCTCGGTCCTGATCGCCGCACTGTACGAACAGGGTGCCGACGGCCTGGAGGTCGTCTCCAACAACTGCGGCGTGGACGACTGGGGGCTCGGCATCCTGCTGCGCGCCCGACGCATCGCCCGTGCCACCGGCTCCTACGTCGGCGAGAACAAGGAGTTCGCCCGCCAATACCTGTCCGGCGAACTGGAGTTGGAGCTGAACCCCCAGGGCACGCTGGCGGAACGGCTGCGCGCGGGGGGCTGCGGCATCCCGGCGTTCTACACGCCCGCCGGAGTCGGCACCCAGGTCTCGGAAGGCGGACTGCCCTGGCGCTACGCCCCCGACGGAACCGTCGCCGTGGCCTCACCCGCGAAGGAGACCCGTCCCTTCGGCGGCAAGGACTACGTCCTGGAAACCGGCATCACCACCGACTTCGCGCTCGTACGGGCCGTACGCGGCGACCGGCACGGCAACCTCGTCTTCGAGGCGTCCGCCCGCAACTTCAACCCGTTGGCCGCGATGGCCGGCAAGGTGACCATCGCCGAGGTCGAGGAACTGGTCGAGCCGGGCGAACTGCCGCCGGCCGAGATACACCTCCCGGGCGTCTTCGTCCAGCGTGTGGTGACGCTGACCGCCGAAGAGGCGGCGGCCAAGCGGATCGAGAAGCTGACGGTCACCGCGCCGTCCGCGTACGAAGGGGCGGCCACCCGATGAGCTGGACCAGGAACGAGATGGCCGCCCGAGCGGCAGCCGAACTGACCGACGGCTCCTACGTCAACCTGGGCATCGGTCTCCCCACGCTCGTGCCCAACTACGTGCCTCCGGGCGTACACGTGGTGCTGCACTCGGAGAACGGCATCCTCGGCACCGGCCCCTATCCGGACGAGGCCGCCGTCGACCCTGACCTCATCAACGCCGGCAAGGAAACCGTCACCGTCCTGCCGGGAGCGTCCTTCTTCGACTCCGCGCTCTCGTTCGGTATGATCCGCGGCGGTCACATCGACACTGCCGTGCTGGGTGCCATGCAGGTTTCCCGCCAGGGCGACCTCGCCAACTGGACGATCCCCGGCAAGATGATCAAGGGGATGGGCGGTGCGATGGACCTCGTCCACGGTGCCCGGCGCGTCATCGTCCTGATGGACCACCTCGCCAAGGACGGATCGCAAAAGATCCTGGAGGAGTGCACCCTGCCCCTGACCGGCAGGACCTGCGTCGACCGGATCATCACCGACCTCGGCGTCATCGACGTCATCGACGACGGCCTGACCCTGGTCGAACTCGCGCCAGGAGTGGGCCTGGACGACATCCGCGCCGCCACCGGCCCTTCGCTCTCGTACGGCGCCGAGCGCGTCCTCGCCCCGCAGGCCTGAGGCCTGCGCGTACAACCTCCTGGAGCACAGCAGGAACGAACACCAGCGCGAGGTCGCCTTCGTCACGGGTGCCGGCTCGGGCATCGGCGCCGCAGTTGCACGCCGACTCGCGGCTCGCGGCGCCGCGGTCGCGTTGTTCGACCTCTCCAAGGCCGGAGTGGAGGCCACGGCCGCCGCGATCGAGGCCGACGGAAGCCGCGTGCTCCCGCTGCACGGCGACGTCACCGCCGACGACCAGGTCGAGCAGGTGGTCGCCACCGCCGTGACCACCCTCGGGCCACTGACCACCGCGGTCGCCTGCGCGGGAATCGCCGTCACCGGCACAGCCCTCGACGTGTCGGTGACCGACTGGCAGCGCACACTCAACGTGAACCTCACCGGCGTCTTCCTGACCGCCCGGCACACGATCCCGCGGATGATCGAGTCCGGCGGCAAGGTGTTCACCGCCATGACGCGGGCGTCCAGGGCGCCGAGGGCTTCGCCGCCTACTGCGCGTCCAAGCACGGTGTCGTGGGGCTGATCCGCTGCCTGGCACTCGACCACGGCCACCAGGGAGTGCGCACCAACGCCGTCTGCCCGGGCTTCGTCGAAACCCCAATGGCCGATGAGATCTTCGACGGAGTCGGTGACGGCGTACGCGACTACTACGCAGCGACCGTGCCTCTCGGACGATTCGCCACTCCGGACGAGGTCGCTGCCGCGGTTGCCCACCTCACGTCCGCCGAGGCGTCGTACACCAACGGGCTGCTCTACGTGATCGATGGCGGTGCCACCGCCAGCTACTTCGGAGCGGGACCTGTCGGCGGCCGAGGCAAACGTGATGCGCCCAGGGGTCCCGCAGCGGCTTGCCCCGCTCCTCGGTGACATGCACGACGAATTGCACGCCGCCTCGTGGAAGCCGGTGAACTGTGACTCTGCCCAGGGGCTTCAAGGCCAATGCCGAGCGGCAAGCCGCCCGTCTGCGCGCTGAACTCGGCATCGCCGAATAGGGTCGGCTCCGGATCGACCTGCTTGCCGACCACCTTGGCGTGCGGATCGTCAGCGCCGATCGGCTCGTCGCGCGCGAGCGCCTCGAAGAACTCGAGCGCCTGCAGGCCTATGCGTTCTCCGCGGCGACCTTCGAAATCAACGACAAGGCGTATGTCGTCACGAACCCACTGCGCGGCCCAGGTCGGCAGGCCAGCGACGTCGCTCACGAACTATCACATCTGATCCTCAAGCATGAGCTGACGGAAGTCCGCGATCTCAACGGAGTGCCGTTCCGGACATGCCGTCCTGAGCAGGAAGAAGAGGCAACCGCGCTGGGAGGCACCCTCATGCTGCCCCGCCTCCTCCTCCTCGGCGCCGTCCGGCGCGGCTGGGGGCCGACGGAGATCGCCGAAGAGTACGGAGTCACCGAGGAGATGGCGCGCTTCCGGTACAACACGACCGGGGTGGCCAAGCAGGTCCGGCGTGGACCTGGCAGATCATCGGCCTGAGGGGAAGACGGTGCGTGCGCTCTGCATGTGCAAGGTCAACGATTCGCAGGCATGTGGGGCCGGCGCAGCGTGGACGCTCACAATCCGGACCTGGGACATCTGAACGCGTGTTTCGCCTTCTGGCCTCATGGCAGCTCTCTCATCGGGCTCGCCAGGACTCCGCGGAGCGCTTGAAGGAAGTGCGCTCAGTGGCCAAGATCGTGAGACGAACTACCCGTGGCCGCTGCTGAGACACGACTAATCAGTGCAGGTAGACGAGGTGCCGTTGGTCAGCGGATTCGAGAACCTACAGCAGGTGAGGTACAGGTGCAGGTGCTCGGAACAATCCGCTGCCGAGCTCGCCGGCTCCTCGCCCGAGGTATGTTGCCCTCATGACATGGCGTAGGAATGTCAACGAGAGCTTGAGGCGGCTCACCGGCTACGAACTCCGCCGCTCGACGCCCCCAGTGTCCCCGCAAAGTCCCAAGCGGGGTTCTGAACAGACAGCGGAACGGGGCTCTGGCCCCAGATTCCCCGCCGACTACGACGACGCCGCCAGGGACGTCATACGGGAGGTGTCTCCCTACACGATGACCTCACCCGAACGGCTCAATGCCCTGGTTCTCGCCACCCGTTATGTCAGTCGGCACAACATCGCGGGGGACATCGTCGAGTGCGGAGTGTGGCGGGGCGGCAGTATGCAGGCTGCCGCCCGCACACTGCTCGGCCTGCACGACACGGAGCGGCACCTGTACCTCTTCGACACCTTCGAGGGCATGCCGGAGCCGACTGAAAAGGACCTGCGCCGGGACGGCGAATCCGCCGCGGATCTGCTCGCCAGACAGGACAAGAGCCGCCCCATCTGGGCGGTCGCCACGTTGGAGGACGTCAAAGAGGGCTTCCAACGGGTTCCGTACCCCGCGGATCGCGTCCATTTCGTCCGGGGGCTTGTGGAGGACACCATCCCCGCCCAGGCCCCCGAGCGGATTTCGATTCTGCGGCTCGACACCGACTGGTACGCCTCTACGCGCCACGAACTGGAGTACCTCTACCCGCGGTTGGTCAGCGGCGGCGTCCTCCTTATCGACGACTATGGCTGGTGGCAGGGGTCGAGGTGTGCGGTGGACGAGTTCCTGGAGAAGACGGGCGCCCGCCTCCTCCTGCTCCGCATGGACGAAGGCCGCATCGCGGTCAAGCCGTAGCGCCGGCATCAGGAAGTCGCGCCCACTGAGGCGCAATGACCTGACGGGTGCTTGCAGCGCACCGCGGCGCCGACCGCGGTGCGCTGCCGAGGCGGCGACGGGTGCCTGGCGCGTCGGCCCCAGGCTCATCCGGTCAGAAGGAGCCGGTCAGAAGGAGCCGGTCAGAAAGCGGAAACCCTGAGGAGACGATCCTTGACCGTGTCCCCGTCCTGCGACGGCCAGGACCAGTCGAGGCTGCCCGCTCTCTGCAGGGCCGCCTTGACGGTCCCGGGTGATGCGGTGGGGTGGGTGGCTCGGTACAGCGCCGCGCCGCCCGCCACGTGCGGGGCGGCCATGGAGGTGCCGGACATGGTGGTGTAGCTCTGGTTGTAGTGGGTCGAGGGGATGCACACGCCCGGGGCGATCAGGTCGACGTCGGGGCCGTAGTTGGAGAAGTCGGCGAAGGTGTCATCCTGGTCGGTGCGGCACGTCGGCCGGCCCAGGCCGCCGGGCTTGCCGTCGAAGTCCGCCAGCGCGCTGACGGTGATCACTTCATCGTATGCGGCCGGCACGGTGTTCTTGGCGTCGGCGTGGTCATTGCCGGCCGCCACCGTGTAGGTGACCCCCCTGGCGACCGCGTTGCACACGGCCCGATGCATGGCGTCGCCGTTGGTCCTGCCACAGTTGCCGTCGTCGGTGCCGGTACCGCCCAGGCTCATGTTGGCCACCTCGATCCGGTCGGCGTTCTGGGCGACGTAATCGATGCCGCAGAGGACGGACGAGGTGGTTCCGATGCCGGCGGGGCTGAGCACCTGCACTGGCCACAGCCGCACCCCCGGTGCCACCCCGACGACCCCGGTGCCATTGTCCAGGGCCCCGATGGTGCCCGCCACATGCGTGCCGTGGCCGTTCATGTCCGAGGGCGGCAGGTAGGGCATCCAGCAGTTCTTGCCGCCGGCCCGGTACACGTTGAGATCGGGGTGGCGCATGTCGATTCCGGTGTCGATGACGGCGACGTCCGCATTGACCCGGGTGTCCACACCGTTGATGGCCGCGGCCCGGCTGAGGTCGGCGTCGACCCGGTTCACGCCGGTCGGGGTCGACTGGGCCGTGGCACGGACCCATCGGTCCTGCTGCACCGTCTGCACCTGCGGGTCGTTGGCAAGCGTGGCCGCGGTGCGCGAACTCATCGACGCCGCATAGCCGTGGAGGGCATGGCGATAGACACGGTGCACCACGGCGCCCATGGTTGAGGCATGCTCGATCGCCGCCGTCACCACATCGTCCGCTCCGCTCTGCTTGTCGGTGGCGGTCTCCTTGAGGGTCACGACGTAGCGACCGGGGATCTTGTCGGTCTTGCCGGACGCTGCGACTGCGGATGCTGTGGC
>CBFGQM010000169.1:0-10711 GCA_965650905.1 uncultured Streptomyces sp.
CCGCCGAGCCGCCCTTGAGCTCGGAGGTGAAGGTGGCCTCGCCACCGGCCTCCAGGCCCTTCACGGCGTCATCGATACCGTCGAGCAGCTCGCCCGAGCCGATGGTGTAGGAGATGCCGGAGGCGACGCCGTCCTCGAGGACATCGCCGTCGACCTTGGCCTCCAGGTCGATCGTCACGACGTCGCCGTCCTCGGCGGCCCGCTCGACCGGGGAGGTCGAAGCGAAGCGCTCGCGCAGTTCGGTGACGGCCTTCTCGACGTCCTCTTCGGTGACCTCCACGGCGTCGACCTCGACCTCGATGCCGGAGTAGTCCGGGATCTCGATGGTCGGGCGGATGTCGACCTCGGCGGTGAAGTTCAGCGTCTCGCCGTCCTTCAGCTCCGTGATGTCGACCTCGGGCTGGCCGAGGACGTTCAGCTCGGCATCGGTGACGGCGTCGGTGTAGAACTTCGGAAGCGCGTCGTTGACCGCCTCCTCCAGAACCGCACCGCGACCGAACCGCTGGTCGATGACGCGCGCCGGAACCTTGCCCTTCCGGAAGCCCTTCACCGTGACCTGCTGGTTGATCTTCTTGTACGCCGCGTCGAGGCTGCCCTTGAGCTCCTCGAAGGGCACCTCGACAGTGAGCCGAACCCGGGTCGGGTTCAGGGTCTCCACGGCGCTCTTCACGGTTCGGTCTCCTTGTGGCTGACTTCTTGGGTTCTGCTGTCGGCCTCTGCCGGGTGCGGCGGAGCCTCAGCGGGATTCGCGGCCCTTGAGAGGCGTAACAGTGCAGACACACGGGCGCGCAGCTTGCATAGTAACCGCAGGCGGTACACGCCCCAAAAGACGATCTTGCGATCCCGGGGCTCGCGGGGATCCCGAGGATCCCCGTCCGGTTCCGGCTGATGGTCGGGGTGGCGGGATTTGAACCCACGGCCTTCCGCTCCCAAAGCGGACGCGCTACCAAGCTGCGCCACACCCCGTTCGGTGCGACACGTAGGGTACATGCCCCGCACGGAGTGCGGCACCGACATTTCACAAGCTCTTCCTGGGGCGCGGAACGGGTGTGCGGCGACGGCCCCCGACCCGCTACGATGCTTGCGTGCCGCGCGGTCCACTGACCTGCGGCGCGTCCTGTGCGGGCGTAGCTCAATGGTAGAGCCCTAGTCTTCCAAACTAGCTACGCGGGTTCGATTCCCGTCGCCCGCTCTGAACGACTCAGGGCCAGGTCAGAGGTTCGATCCTCTGCCTGGCCCTGATCGTTTCCGGCAGTTCTGTTCGGTCCGCCGGTCATGTCACGATCAAGACGTGGTCAACCTTCCGAAGATCGCGGAGCAGGCGGACCTCCTCCTCGACCTGATGGGCCCGGTAACCGGCGCCATGCTGCTGGCGGCGGGAGTCGAGACCCACCGTGACGGTGCGTCCTTGTGCGCTGTGTCGCCACAGCCTGTCCCCGCAGCGTGGCCGTCTGGCACCTGGCCGTCAGACCTCAGATCCGGGTCCCGCTCAGAACCGGATCGAGCCGATGCTCTCGGCTATCGAGTTGAGGAACCGCTGGATGTCGTCCGCCATGCCGGTCGAGGCAAGGAAGAAGCCGAAGAGCACAGCTACGACCGCCGGACCCGCCTTGAGCGATCCCCCCCGGATAAACACCACCAGGACGATCGCCAGCAACAGCACCACTGACAGCGAAATGGCCACAACTGATCACACCCTACGGTCGGTCCACTCTCCCGGCCCGAGGGTGCAACCCCGCACACCCCCGCCAGAGCCATCGTGCCACCAACCGGCCCTCGGTATGCGGCGGGTGAGGCATCGTGGGCCATGGTTCTCGCCGGAACCGCACCAGCCGCCGCCGCGCCGCACTCCTCGGCGGAGAGGAACCGCGGGTCCAACCACGGGGACCGGTACGGTAATTGGAGCCACCCCGCGACGTGAAATTCGAGCGGGTCGTTTCCGTGTCCACACTTCCTGTTCGCAGATATTCCGGATTATTGTCGGAGGCACATCGAATGCCTCAATGAACGGGCACTATAAGCCCATCAACCGGACATTTCACCAGAGTCGCCTGCGGGCGTTATGCACAATTTAGTCGGAATGAATGAGGATGTAACGGTCACATGTGACCTGCCAATCGACATGTGCATCACTATGTCGACTT
The DNA here is from genome assembly GCA_965650905.1 of uncultured Streptomyces sp. GTDB lineage: Bacteria > Actinomycetota > Actinomycetes > Streptomycetales > Streptomycetaceae > Streptomyces. Next base: position 2,145 of record CBFGQM010000169.1, read on the forward strand.
CCCCAAATCCCATACCGACGGCGGTGATAAGCATGTGGATAGTCCGGTAGGAGTCCGAACGCTTTTACAAAATCCCACCCGCGCCGCTAAGGTTCCTTGGATGTTCCACGCTGCCTCCTCCCGCGCACGCGCAGTGAGGTCCCGGATCGTCTCCCCCAGTTCCTGGTGGGAGGGTCTGTGACGAACTCGCTTTACCCACACGGCCGACTAAGGGCGCCACTCCCGCCGACGCAGACGTCGACGCCGGGAGCACCGAGCCCGCGACCCCAGCAGATCCCGCAGGCGGGCACACACACGGGCACCGCTCCTGCCGGGCCGGGAGCCAAACCGGCCAAGCAGCGCGACGCGTTCTTCGACAACGCCAAGTACCTGGCCATCGTGCTCGTCGCGATGGGCCACGCCTGGGAACCACTGACCGACCACAGCCGCAGCGCCGAAGCGCTCTACATGGTCGTCTACACCTTCCACATGCCGGCCTTCGTCCTCATCTCCGGCTACTTCTCGCGCACCTTCGACATGCGCGCCGACCGGCTCCAGCGGCTGGTGACGGGCGTCATCGTTCCGTACGTCCTCTTCGAAGTCGCGTACTCCCTGTTCAAGAAGGTGGGAGACGACGATCCGAGCCATCCGATCAGCCTGCTCGACCCCTGGTACCTCACCTGGTTCCTGGTCGCACTGTTCGTGTGGCGGCTGACGACCCCGCTGTGGAAGGTCGTCCGCTGGCCCGTGCCGCTCGCGCTCGCCATCGCAATCCTCGCCTCCGTATCGCCCGACATCGGCGACGACCTGGATCTGCAGCGCGTCCTGCAGTTCCTCCCGTTCTTCGTCGTCGGCCTGTTCATGAAGCCCGAGCACTTCCGGCTGATGCGGCGCCGCGAAGTCAGGATCCTGTCGGTGCCGACGTTCGCGTGCGCGCTGGTGGTGGCGTACTGGGTGGGACCGCGGATGAGCTCCGCCTGGTTCTACCACCGGGACAGCGCCCAGGAGTTGGGCTTCCCGTGGTGGGCCGGTGCCGTGATGACGCTCGCGCTCTTCGGCTGCTCGCTGGTCCTCACCGCCTGCTTCTTCTCCTGGGTGCCGCGCCGCAAGATGTGGTTCACGGTGCTCGGAGCGGGCACGCTCTACGGCTATCTGCTGCACGGCTTTCTCGCCAAGGGCTCCCGCTTCTGGGGCTGGTACGACGACTACACATGGCTGCACCAGCCGCTCGGCGAAATCTTCGTCACCCTGGTCGCGGCCTCGGTGATCACCCTGCTGTGCACCCCACCCGTCCAGCGTGTCTTCCGCTTCGCGATGGAGCCGAAGATGGAGTGGGCGTTCAAGCGGGACGCCGCCGAACTCGCCCGCGACCGGGCCAAGGCCAGAGCCAAGGCCTGATCCGCCGCAGACCCCCTGGCGGCCGGCACACCGAGAGCACGCACCGGGCCCCGGGTGCTGTGCGGGACTTTCACAACACCCCCTGGTCAAGGCCCAAAAGTTCGCGCATGCGCGTGTATTTCTGGGTCAGCCTGGACCGCGTGGGCCCGTCCAGGACCGCCAGCCTGGACGGGTCCGCGTTGTGAGCCAGGTCCGACTCCTTCACCAGCAGGGCCCCTTCAGTGGCCAGGATGCGCTTGGCGTACGCCTGTGGTGACTCGCCCGCCCGTTTGGTGACGGCCAGCACGATGTTCTTCGTACGCCCGGTCAGTGCGGCCTCGCGCAGCCACTCCTCTGAGACGGCCTCGTCCTCGACGGCGTCGTGCAGCCAGGCCGCGGCGATCTGCTCGTCGTCGCCGCCACGGGCCCGCACTCCGTCCGCCACGGCCTGGAGGTGCTCGGCGTACGGCCGGCCCGCCTTGTCGGTCTGGGCGGCGTGCGCATTGCGGGCCAGGACCTCGACCTCGATGAGGGTCAGCAGCTGGTTCTCGGTCACTCGCGGTGCGTTCTGGGTCATGCGTAGAGTGTGGCGGGTATCGCCCGCCGGACGGGTACCGTCGCTGCCGTCCCTGGGAGGGCGAGGGTCGACGCCACCAGGCGTGGACGGCGGAGCCGCCGCGGCCGTACTGCCGCCGTACGCCGCACAGTCCGACCTGCCACGACCCTGAGGCCGGCCGCCGATTCGGGGGTGGACGAACTCCATTGGGCCCGCCCGCGGATCACCACCCGCGGACAGCACCCGCGGACAGCACCCGAGCCCCGGGCCCTCACAGTGTGACCGGCCCCGAGGCCCCCTCTCGGCAGATCAGCAGGAGGGCGCGGTCGTCGTTCACGTCGCGGGCGACCGCTTCGATGAGGTGCCAGGCTGCGCCGTGGAAGCCACCGGCCACGTAACGGTCGGCTTCACCGGTGAGGCGGTCTATGCCCTCGACGATGTCGCGGTCGGAGGTTTCGACGAGGCCGTCCGTGAAGAGCATCAGGACGTCACCGGGACGGAGGCAACCCTTCACGGCGTCGAACTGGGCGCCGTCGTAGACACCGAGCAGCGGGCCCTCCGCGGTCTTCTCCTCCCAGCGGCCGTTCCCCGCGCTGAGCTGGAGCCCCGGAGGGTGCCCGGCCGAGAAGAGTTCGTAGTCACCCGAGTCCAGGTCCAGAACGAGGTGGATCGAGGTCGCGAACCCCTCGTCCCAGTCCTGGCGGAGGAGGTAACCGTTGGCCGCGGGCAGGAACGCGTGAGGTGGGAGCGAGCCGAGGAGGCCGCCGAAGGCGCCCGACAGCAGCAGCGCACGCGAACCCGCGTCCATGCCCTTGCCCGACACGTCCGTCAGGACGACCTCCAGGGTGCGGCCCCCGTTCGTACGGGCCGCGACGACGAAGTCACCCGAGAACGACTGACCGCCCGCCGGCCGCAACGCCATCTCCCGGTGCCAGCCCACCGGCAGCTTCGGCAACTTGCTCTGGACGCGGATCCGTTCGCGCAGGTCGAAGAGCATCGTGCCGCCGCGCCGCCACGGCACACCGACCCGGCTGCGGAACTGCGCGATGAGCAGACCGAAGAACCCGCAGGCCGCGACCACGAGGACGACGCCCGGAGTCACCCTGGACGGTCCCTCGGTGTACGGGCCGAGCTTCACGGACTCGACGATCAGCGCGGTGGCCGCGACGGCGTACAGACCGAGCAGGCTGGCCGGCCGCAGCACAAGCCCGCCCGCGACGATCGGGAGGACCAGGGCGGCCGGTGAGGCCCACACGGAGTTGGCGAGCGTGATGGACGCGATGACCGGAATCGTCAACAGGAGACCGGCCAGCGCGACCCAGTCCGACCCGTCCCCGCGGAAGTAGTCGACGGCGGATCTGCGCAGCCCGGTGCGGACCCGGTGAGCCTGCTTCTTCAACCGGGCCGTGAGGGTGTCGGCTTCCGCGCGCCGCTGTCGTCCTGCTGCCATTGTTCGGGACCCTATCCATCGGACCAGGTGCTTGGCACGGGAGGTCCCACTTGTCCCCCGTCCGAGGACCGAAGTCACAGAAACGCCCGATCCCCGAGGATCCCACGGCCGGAGGGGCCGGACCGACCACGCCGAGATAAATGCGCTCGTTCAGCCTGGATTGCCCTGGTAGGCATGGCACATGACGACTGACTTGCGCGTGCTGCGCCCGGACGACTGGGACAAATGGTACGGGAAGCTGGTCCTCGCGTTCGGCGGTGTCGACGAGCCGGCCGAGGAGCGGGACCTGTGGAACGGCCTCACGGAGTTCGACCGCTCGCTCGGCGCCTGGGACGGCGACGAATGCGTGGGAACCGCTGGGGCGTTCAGCTTTCGGGTGACGGTTCCGGGCGGCGCTCTCGTGAAGGCGGCCGGCATCACGATGGTCAGCGTCGCCGCGACGCGCCGCCGCCGCGGGGTGCTGACGTCCATGATGCGACGGCAGTTGGACGACGTACGGTCCTGGGGCGAGCCGCTGGCCGTGCTCACCGCGTCCGAGCCGGAGATCTACGGCCGGTTCGGCTACGGCATCGCGACACAGCAGATGCGCGCCGAGATCGACACGGCCCGGGTACGGCTGACGGTGCCGGCGGGCACGGACGACGTACGGCTGCGGCTCGCCGAGCCGGGTGCGGACGCCGTACGCGACGCCTGTGAGGCCGTGTACGCGCGGCAGGTGACGACCCGGCCCGGGATGCTCGCGCGGCGGCCCGGCTGGGAGCGGCTGCCGTTGCTCGACCCGGAGAGCGAACGGAAGGGTTCGTCGCCGTTGCAGTGCGTGCTCGCGGAGCGCGAGGTCCCCGGCGCGGGCGACGGCGGCAGTCACCGTGAAGTGGCGGGGTACGCCCGGTACTTCATCAAGCCGGAGTGGGACGCGGCAGGGGCCAGGGGCGTGATCGAGCTGCGTGATCTGGAGGCGGTGGATCCGGCGGCGTACGCGGCGTTGTGGCGGTTCCTTTTCGACATCGACCTGACGTCGACGCTCAAGCTGCACAACCGGCCCGTCGACGATGCCTGGCAGCATCTCGTGTCCGACATCCGGCGGTGCGGGGTGGGGCTGCGGGACTCTATGCACGTGCGGCTCGTCGACGTCGGTTCGGCACTCGAGGCGCGGGCGTATCACGCGCCGGTGGACGTCGTGTTCGAGGTCGAGGACGCGTTCTGCCCCTGGAACGAGGGACGTTGGCGGCTCGCCGGTGACGCGAAGGAAGCGTCCTGCGAGCGGACCGCCGACGCCGCTGATCTCGCCTTGTCCGCACGGGACTTGGGGACGGTCTTTCTCGGGGGTGTGTCCCTGGCCTCACTGGCCGCGGCGGGGCGGGTACGGGAGTTGCGCCAGGGCACGCTCGCAAGGGCCTCGCTCGGGTTCTCCTCCATGGTGGCGCCCTGGCTGCCGCACGGCTTCTAGGCCCGCTGGAGAACGCCTGGAGAAGAAGACGGTGATCGGGCCTACGGCAGAGCGGCGATCCCGGCGCGCAGGAAGGTCATCGCCGTGTCGAGGTCGGCTTCCTGGGTGCGGTGGCACACCTCGCTGACCACCGCCGCTGCCGCCGCGGCCGCCATGCGGGGAACGAAGTCGTCCGGAGCGTTGCCCCGCTCCTCGGCGAGGATGCGCGCACCCTCCTGGATGACCTCCGTCAGGCGGGCGTTGGCGAGCGCCCTGAGCTGTGGATTGAGGTCGAGCATGTGGTCGTAGAGATCGTCCAGGTCGCTGCGGTGCGTGACCTTGGCCCGCAACCAGTGCTCCAGCGCGTCCAGGGTCGTCTGTCCGGCCGGCCGCTCGCGCAACGCCGCACCCAGCCGGTCCTCGAACTCGTCGAAGTGTGACATCGCCAGTTCGATCTTCGACGGGAAGTACAGCGTGACCGTACGGGGCGACACCTCTGCCTGTGCAGCGATGTCGGCGATCGTCGTCGCCTCGAAACCACGCTCGGCGAACAGCTCGTACGCCGCCCGGAGGATCGCCTCCCTGCGGCGCGCCTTGGAACGTTCCCGCAGGCTCTCGCTCGCCATGACCGCGACTCTACCATCCATGGCAAATTTACAGTCGACTGTAAAAATGCTTTACGGTGCGGCGAGTCCAGTCGAGATGAGAGTGAGGACGGACATGGCGTCACGCCTGTACACCTGGGGGCGATGGGCGGTACGCCGCCGTGGCCGGGTCATCGGTGTCTGGCTGCTGCTGCTCGCCGTCGTGGGCGGCCTCGGGATCACCCTGCACGGCAAGGTGACCACCGAGTTCTCGGTGCCGGGGATCGAGTCCCAGCAGGCCCAGGACCTGTTGGAGGAGAAGTTCCCCAAGGCCGCGGGCGGGGTCGCCCGGGTGGTCTTCGCGGCTCCCGAGGGCAGCACGTTCACCGAGACGGAGACGCAGTCGGCCGTCGGGGCGAGCCTGAAGAAAGCCGCGCAGGTGTCAGGCGTCGTGAACGTCTCCGATCCGCTCAAGACCGGGACCGTCTCGCAGGACCGGCGGATCGCCTACGCCGACGTCCGCTTCCGCCAGCAGGCCAGTGATGTGTCCGAGGAGTCCAAGGACGCCCTCTCGGGCGCGATGGAACAGGCCCGGGATGCCGGGCTGGAGGTCGAGTTCGGCGGCACGGCGATGGAGCCCAAGACCGAGGTCGGCGGTCCGGCCGAGATCGTCGGTGTCGTCGTCGCCTTCGCTGTGCTGGCCCTGGCCCTCGGCTCGCTGATCGCGGCCGGACTGCCGCTGCTGACCGCCCTCGTGGGCGTGGCGATCGGCGTCCTGGGCGTCGAGTTCATGACCCGCTACATCGAGATGACCAGCACCGCGACCGTGGTCGCCCTGATGATCGGGCTGGCCGTGGGCATCGACTACGCCCTGTTCATCATCTCCCGCCACCGCGAGCAGCTCGCCGACCCCGACCAGGACGTGGAGGACTCCATCGCGCGGGCCGTCGCCACGGCCGGCGGCGCGGTCGTCTTCGCCGGCGCGACCGTGATCATCGCACTCGCCGCGCTGGCGGTCACCGGCATCCCCTTCCTGACCGTCATGGGGCTGGCCGCCGCGGCGACCGTCCTGCTCGCCGTGCTTGTGGCCGTCAGCCTGGTGCCCGCCGCTCTGGGCCTGTTCGGCGAACGCATGCGGCCGCGCGGCCGCCGTACGACCGAAGGCGCCCCCGGCGCCTGGGGCCTGGCCTGGGCCCGCGCGGTCACCCGCAAGCCCCTGCTCGTCCTCCTGGCCGGTGTGATCGGCCTGCTCGCCCTCGCCGTACCCGCCCGCGACCTGCGCCTCGGCCTGCCCAGCAACGGCTCCCAGCCGGTCGACAGCACCCAGCACAAGAGCTATGACCTGCTGACCGAGGGCTTCGGCCCCGGCTTCAACGCCACCCTCACGGCCGTGGTCGACACCGGCGGCGTACCCGCCGCCGAACGCGCGTCGACCGTGACGAATCTGAGCAAGGCCTTGGCGGGCGACCGGGGCGTGGCCGTCGTCGCCCCGCCGGTCACCAACGCGGACTCGACCCTCGCCGTCGTCGCCGTAGTCCCGAAGACCGGGCCGGACGCCCAGGCCACCACCGACCTCGTGCACCGCCTCCGCGAGAACGCGTCCATCGTAGAGAAGGCGGGCGGCACCCTCTACATCGCGGGAACGACCGCCGCCGCGATCGACGTGGCGGGCAAACTGTCCGACGCGCTCCCGCTGTTCATCGCCATCATCGTGATCCTGGCCCTGATCCTGCTGACCATCGCCTTCCGGTCACTGCTCGTCCCGGTCAAGGCGGCGCTCGGCTTCCTGCTGTCGGTCGCCGCATCCTTGGGAGCCACGGTCTGGGTCTTCCAGGACGGCCACCTCAACGACCTCCTCGACATCCCCTCGGCCGGACCGGTCGCCAGCTTCCTGCCCGTCCTGTTGATCGGTGTGCTCTTCGGACTCGCCATGGACTACGAGGTCTTCCTCGTCAGCCGGATGCGCGAGCACTACGAGCACACCGGCGACGCCGCCGAGGCCGTCACGCAGGGCGTGGCACGCAGCGGACGGGTCGTCAGCGCCGCCGCGCTGATCATGGTCGCGGTGTTCGGCGGCTTCGTCTTCAACCACGACCCGATCATCAAGTCCATCGGCTTCGCCCTGGCCTTCGGCGTGCTCGTCGACGCGTTCGTGGTCCGCATGACCCTCGTCCCGGCCGTGATGGCCCTGCTGGGCTACCGTGCCTGGGGTCTGCCCCGCTGGCTCGACCGGATCACCCCCGATGTCGACATCGAGGGGGCCAGGCTTCCGGAGCGGGCAGGTGAGACGGGGGGAGCCGAGCGGCGGCACGAGGTCGGCGTGCACTGAGCCCGGCGAATTCCCCATAGCGAGCAAGGCTTGTTCGCCCAGCCGCGGCCGTAAGCCGGCCGGCGCCGCCGCGGCCCGCCCGCTCACCCCAGACGAAGCGGCGAATCAGACATCAATTCTCATACCGCCCTCCGACACGGGCCGATCCCGCCCGGGCTGCCGGAGTGCTGGTGGGCCGCGCCGACGGCGTCAGTGGAGGACTTTCGCGTGGCCGGTCTCGTCCGAGGTCAGCACGGCGTCGCTTCCGGGTCAGCAGGCTGATGTCGTTCTGCGGGGCCTGGGCGTTGGCTTGCGTCAGGGCCTGGCTCAACGGCACGAAGAAGGAGATGTTCGGCTTCCCGGCTTTCTCGCCACAGACCCTTTTCCCGTTCGGATTCTTCGGGTCCGGAAAATCGTCACCCCCCATGAGGAGGCCGACCCCCTCTACCGTGGTCGCGTTCGGGGTGGGGTCGGTGAAGAGCGGACTCCCGCTGTCACCTACTTCTGTGCACACGCTGGTCTGGATCAAGTCGTCCTCGACGATCCCATCGAATGATCTCTTCAAACCCACCGCTGTCACTTCCCCACACGTGGTTTGTGTGATCATCCCGTGCTTGCACACCTTCATGCCAACAACCGGCTCACGCAGCCCGGTTACCGGAAAGGTCTTGTTGTCGAAGGCTTTCACCTGCCCCAGCGCCTTGTCATTGAGGTCAGTTCCCTTTTTGAGGGCGACGACTCCCCAATCGGCCTCAGAAGACAAGGGGTTCCCGTACTTGTGTCCCACGCCGTCGATAATTGTGCCGTTGTCCGTCGCGATGCGGAACATGTGGCTGGCGGCGGGCTTGGTCTCGTCGAAGCAGTGGGCGGCGGTGAGGAACCCGGTG
>CBFGQM010000170.1:0-10689 GCA_965650905.1 uncultured Streptomyces sp.
GTCCCGGTCATGGACCACTCCGCACTCACACGTCCACGTACGGACGTCGAGCGGCGCAGCTTCGCACGGATCCTGCCGCAGGCACCGCACAGCTTCGAGCTGGGGAACCAGCGGTCGACGACCACGAGTTCCCGCCCATACCAGGCCGGGATTTCGGAGGTATCCGATGAACGGCAGTTGAACGACTCACCCAAACGGGGCAGTCGATGGCAGGCTGAGCAGCATGGACGGTCGTAACCTGGTGCGTTCGGTGAAAGCGGTCGGTTCGGCGGGAGCGGCCCGGGGATTGCGTACCGTGCGGGCCGCGTGGCGCAGGAGGCGTGTCGACGCCGCAGGGCTCCCGCCGCGTGGCGCCGAGCGCGCGCGGGTGCCCGGGCCCGTGCTGGACGTGGAGCCCGGGCCCGGCGGCGGACTCGTCCGGTTCACCCGAGCGGAGCTGCGCATCACCGTCACGGTGCACGGAGCCGTCTTCTGGGGCTGGGACGGGGCCGGGCCGGAGCCGTCGTACGCGCTCTCGGGCAGCCCCCCGAAGCCGGATCCGCGGGCTGTTCTGGAGCCGGACAAGGATGGTGCCTGGCGGGTGGTGGCCGAGCGCGTGACGGTGGTCGTCTCGCGGCACGGCGCCATTGAGGTGCGTACGCCGGGCGGGGTGACGCTGCGCCGCGATCTGCCGCCCCGGTGGTGGGAGCCGGTCGGCGGGGGCACGGCACGCTGGATACAGCGCTCCGAAGTGGCCGCCGACGCACGGTTCTTCGGCCTGGGCGGGCGCGCGTCGGGGCCCCGGCTGCGCGACGGAACGTACCGGCTGTGGAACACCGATCCGGGCCTCGCCTTCGGTCCCGGCGTCGACCCGCTGTACATCACCATGCCGGTGCAGATGGTGGTGGCCGACGCGGCCACGCATCTCGTGTTCCACGACAGCACGTGGGACGGCAGTGTGACCGTGCGCGAGGGCGAGGAAGGCGCGGGCTCAGGACACGACCGTGCCGGGACGAGCGAGCTGCGGATGGACGGCGGACCGCTGCGCTGCTGGGTGATGGCGGGCACTCCCGTGCGCGTTTTGCACACCTGGGCGTCACTCACCGGGGCCGCCGCGCTGCCACCCGCGTGGGCGCTGGGGCACCATCACGCGCGGTGGGGCTTCGGCAGTGAGCAGGAGGTGCGGCGGATCGTCGTCGGCTATCGCGAGCGCGGGCTGCCGCTGGACGCGATCCACCTCGACATCGACCACTACGCCGCGTATCAGGTGTTCACCGTCGACCAGAAGCGCTTCCCGCAATTGCCCGTGGTGGCCGAAGAGTTGCGCCAGGACGGGATCCGGCTGGTGTCGATCGTGGATCCGGCGGTCAAGGCCGAGTCGGGGAACACGGTGTACGACAGCGGGACCGCGGAGAACGCCTTCGTGCGGGACTCCGTGGGGAAGCTGGTGCGGGGTGTCCTGTGGCCGGGCGAAGCGGTGTATCCGGACTTCACGCGCGCGCGGGTGCGACGTTGGTGGGGCGGGCTCTATGAGGAGCGGCTCGCGCAGGGGTTCGCTGGTTTCTGGCACGACATGAACGAGCCGGTGTCGTTCACGGCCTTCGGGGAATCCACGTTGCCCCGTTCGGCCCGGCATGACATGGAGGGACGCCGCGGCGACCATCGTGAGGCGCACAACGTGTACGCGCTCGGCATGGCTCGGGCCGGCTACGAAGCTTTGCGTGAATTGACGCCCCAGGAGAGACCGTTCATGTTCTCGCGCTCCGGATGGGCGGGAATGCAGCGCTACGGAGGGGCCTGGTCCGGGGACGTGGCCACAGGCTGGCCGGGGCTGCGGGCCTCGCTGTCGCTGGTGGTGGGACTCGGGTTGTGCGGAGTGCCGTACTCGGGCCCCGCGGTGGGCGGCCTCGACGGCAGCCCGTCGCCCGAGCTGTATCTGCGCTGGTTCCAGCTGGGCGCGTATCTACCGCTGTTCCGTACGCACGCGAGTCCGCGGGCCGGGTGCGGGGAGCCCTGGGAATTCGGCGCCGACGTCCTTGAGCACGCGCGTGTGGCGCTCGTCGAGCGGCGGCGGCTGCTGCCGTACTTCATGACGCTGGCGCATCTGGCACGTCTGACGGGGGCGCCGTATGTGCGGCCGCTGTGGTGGGACGCTCCCGAGGAGAGGGTGCTGCGCGACCGCGAGGACGCCTTCCTGCTCGGCGACTGTCTTCTGGTGGCGCCGGTGCTGGCCCCCGGCATGGACCGGCGCGCGGTGCAGCTGCCTCCGGGGCGCTGGTACGACACGGTGACCGAGGAGGCGTACGAAGGGCCTTCTCAGGTGCTGATCCACGCCCCCTTGTCCCGCATTCCGGTGTTGGCGCGCGCGGGCGCCGTCGTGCCCGTACGCGGCGACGGCGGCGGTCTGGAGCTGGAGGTGTGGGCCCCCGCGCGCGGACGCAGTGGAGGCGGCCTCGTGGTACCGGACGCGGGCGACGGTTGGGACGAGCCGGAAATCGAGCGGTATGTGACGCGCTGGGAGGGGAAGCGGGTGGTGGTCGAGCGCGACGGGGAGGTCGGCCGGGGCGAGGCGTCCCGCCCGGTACGGGTCCGGGGGCTCAGGACGTCGTGACACGCGTTCGACTGCCCTCAGCGTCCCTGCACTCCTCTCATTCCATATGATGCGAGCCGCGAGCCGGCCTTCGTTTTCGTGGTCCACGCGCGCGTGCGTCCCGTGTGCCGTACCTCGGGACCACGGACCACGGGTCCGTACCCCGGTCGGCGGGCGTACCGGCCGTGCGCGTGCGGGGCAGGGTGGCGGCCCTGCGCTTCAGGTGGTGACGCCCTGGCGGCGCATCGCCGCGTAGGCCATGGCGTGATTGACGACGCCGATGAGGACCTCCTTGACGGACTCCCGTTCGCGCGCGTCGCACAGTACGACGGGCACCTCGGGGTCGAGGTCGAGGGCCCGGCGGACGTCTTCGACGGGGTAATGTTCCGCTCCCTCGAAGCAGTTGACGCCCAACACGAAGGGTATGGAGCGCCGCTCGAAGTAGTCGACCGCTGCGAAGCAGTCCTCCAGGCGGCGGGTGTCGGCGAGTACGACGGCCCCCAGTGCGCCGGTGGCGAGCTCGTCCCACAGGAACCAGAAACGGTCCTGGCCAGGCGTGCCGAAGAGGTAGAGAACGAGGTCCTCGCGGAGCGTGATGCGGCCGAAGTCCATCGCGACCGTGGTGGTGTGCTTGCCCTCCACGCCGCTGGTGTCGTCGACCGGACGGCCCGCCTCGGTGAGCAACTCCTCGGTGCGCAGCGGCTTGATCTCACTGACCGCACCGACCAGGGTCGTCTTGCCCACGCCGAAGCCGCCCGCCACGAGTAGCTTGAACGTGACGGGCTCGACGGGGGCCATGCCGCGCTCAGAACGCCCGAAGATCATCGGTCTCTTCTCCTGCTTCAGTGGTGTCGTGCGGTGGTGGACCGTATCCGCCGCCGCCGGGGGTTTCGATGACCAGTACGTCGCCGGGGCCGACGTCCGCCGCGTCACTCCCGCCGAGTTCGCTGACCGTGCCGTCCGCACGCTCCACGCGGCCCGCGCCCAGCGCTCCGGGCCCGCCGCCCGCCATACCGTAGGGCGGAACCCTGCGGTGCTGGCAGAGCGTGGAGACGGTCATGGGCTCGTGGAAACGGATGCGGCGTACCGCGCCGTCCCCGCCGCGCCACCGTCCGGCTCCGCCGCTGCCGCCTCGTACGGCGAACTCATCGAGCTGGACGGGCAGTCGCCACTCCAGGACTTCGGGGTCCGTGAGCCGCGAGTTGGTCATGTGGGTCTGGACGACGGAGGCGCCGGGGAAACCGTCGCCCGCCCCGGACCCTGAAGCCACGGTCTCGTAGTACTGGTACCGCTCGTTGCCGAAGGTGACGTTGTTCATGGTTCCGGAGCCCTCGGCCTGTGCCCCGAGGGCGCCGTAGAGCGCGCCGGTGATCGCCTGGGACGTTTCGACATTGCCGGCGACGACCGCGGCCGGGTGCTCGGGGGCGAGCATCGAGCGGGGCGGCACGACGATGTCGAGGGGGCGCAGACAGCCGTCGTTGAGCGGGATGTCGTCGGCGACCAAGGTACGGAAGACGTACAGGACGGCGGCGTTGACCACCGAGAACGGCGCGTTGAAGTTGGTGGCCAGCTGCGGCGACGTACCGGTGAAGTCGATGATGGCGGACCGTTCTTCGTGGTCTACGCGGACGCGGACCCGGATGACGGCTCCGGAGTCGGTCTCGTAGCTGAACTCGCCGTCCTCAAGGGCGCCGATGACGCGGCGTACGGCTTCCTCGGCGTTGTCCTGGACGTGCTTCATGTACGCCTGGACGACGTCGAGGCCGAAGTTCTCGATCATCCGGGCGACTTCGTCGACGCCCTTCTGGTTGGCGGCGATCTGGGCGCGCAGGTCGGCAAGGTTCGTCTTCGGGTTACGCGAGGGGTAGGGCGCCTCGGTGAGGAGCCGTAGTGTCTCCTCCTCGCGAAGGTGGCCGCCCTCCACGAGCAGCCAGTTGTCGAAGAGGATGCCCTCCTCCTCGATGGTGCGGCTGGTCGCGGGCATGGAACCGGGGGCGATGCCGCCGATCTCGGCGTGGTGGCCGCGTGACGCCACGTAGAAGAGGATCCGGTCACCGTCCGTGTCGAACACCGGGGTGATCACGGTGACGTCGGGGAGGTGCGTGCCGCCGTGGTACGGATCGTTGACTGCGTACGCTTCCCCGGGGCGCATCCCCGAGCCGCGGCGGCGGACGACCTCCTTGACGCTGGTGCCCATCGACCCCAAGTGCACGGGGATATGGGGGGCGTTGGCGACAAGGTTGCCTTCCGGGTCGAAGAGCGCGCAGGAGAAGTCCAAGCGCTCCTTGATGTTGACCGACTGGGCGGTGGACTCCAGGCGGGCACCCATCTGCTCGGCGATGGACATGAAGAGGTTGTTGAAGACCTCGAGGAGAACGGGGTCGGCCTCTGTGCCGAGAGCGGAACCCTCTGCGACCGCCACGCGTTCCATGACCAGATGCCCGTCGTCGGTCATGGCCGCCTGCCAGCCGTCGTCGACGACGGTGGTCGCGCCGGCCTCGGTGATGATCGCGGGGCCGGTGACGGTTTCCCCGGGGGGCAGTCCCTCGCGGCGGTGCAGGGTTACCTCGCGCCAGGCGCCGCCCGTGTGGAGGCTGACCGTCTCCTGGGTGCCGGGGGTGGTGTCGGGGACGGCGAGGGCGGAGAGATCGGGGGGTTCGGTGAGACCAGTGGCTTCCACCAGGAGGGCTTCGACGACGACCGGACGGTCGAGGGTGAAGGAGTAGGTGGCGCGATGGCGGTCCTCGAAGGTGCGGGTCATGGTGTCGGGCTCGGTGAGCTCGACCACGAGTACCGTGTCCGTGCCGTCATAGCGCAGCTGGGCCCGGCGGGTGATCTGGATGCGCTCGCCGGGGACGTTCTCGGCGAGGAGTTCGGCGCGGGCCGCGCCCTCCAGATCGTCGGCGGTCTTCAAAACACCGGGCATCGAGGACGCCTTCAGGGGTGCCTCGACGGACTGCTCGCGCATGGCCGTCGTGTCGGCGAGTCCGATACCGAGCGCGGAGAGTACACCGGCCATGGGCGGCACGAGGACCGTGCGGATGCCGAGCGAGTCGGCGACCATGCACGCGTGCTGCCCGCCTGCGCCACCGAACGTGGTCAGGGCGTACCGGGTGACGTCGTGGCCCTTCTGCACGGAGATGCGCTTCACGGCGTTGGCGATGTTGGCCACGGCGATCTGGAGATAGCCCTCGGCGACCTGCTCGGAAGTGCGGTCGTCGCCGGTCCTTTCGCGGATCTCGTGGGCGAGGACGGTGAAGCGGTCGCGGACGAGGGCGTCGTCGAGCGGCTGGTCGCCGTCGGGACCGAACACCCGTGGGAAGTGGGCGGATTGGATGCGGCCGAGGGCGACATTGGCGTCGGTGACGGTGAGCGGGCCCCCGTTGCGGTAGCAGGCGGGCCCCGGGTCCGCGCCCGCCGAGTCCGGCCCCACGCGGTAGCGGGAGCCGTCGAAGTGGAGCACGGAGCCGCCACCCGCCGCGACGGTGTGGATGTCCAGCATGGGCGCGCGCAGCCGTACGCCGGCGATCTGAGTGGTGAAGACACGTTCGTACTCGCCGGCGAAGTGCGAGACATCCGTGGACGTGCCGCCCATGTCGAAGCCGATGACGCGGTCGAAGCCCGCGAGCTGCGACATGCGCGCCATGCCGACGATGCCGCCGGCGGGTCCGGACAGGATGGCGTCCTTGCCGCGGAACCGGCCGGCCTCCGTGAGCCCGCCGTTGGACTGCATGAACATCAGCCGCACGCCCTGGAGTTCATCGGCGATGTGCTGGACATGGCGCCGTAGCACGGGCGACAGATAGGCGTCGACGACGGCCGTGTCGCCGCGCGGGACGAGCTTCATCAGTGGGCTGACCTCGCTGGAGAGCGAGATCTGCGGGAAGCCGGTGCGGACGGCCAGCTCGCCGATGGCCTGCTCGTGGGCGGGATGCAGGTGGCTGTGCAGGCAGACGACGGCGACGGCGCGGATTCCGGCGTCGTACGCCTCCTGGAGTGAGGCGGCGAGAGCGTCGAGGTCGGGGGCGCGCAGTACGGTCCCGTCGGCGGCGATGCGCTCGTCGGCCTCGACGACCCGTTCGTAGAGCGGCTCCGGCAGTTCGATCGCTCGGGCGAAGATCCGCGGACGGTTCTGGTAGGCGATGCGCAGCGCGTCACAAAAGCCGCGGGTGATGACCAGAAGGCTGCGCTCGCCCTTGCGCTGCAGGAGGGCGTTGGTGGCGACGGTGGTACCCATGCGGACGGATTCCACCGGCAGGCCGCTGCCTTGGCGGGGTGGGGCCTCGCCGGCTTCGGTGAGGAGTTCGCGCATGCCCGCCACGGCGGCGTCGGCGTATCTGGCCGGGTTGTCGGAGAGGAGTTTACGGGTGAGCAGCAGACCGTCGGGCCGTCGCGCGACGACATCGGTGAAGGTGCCGCCGCGGTCGACCCAGAACTGCCAGCCCGTCACGTCTGTCTCCCAGATGTCGCGCTGCCCCGACTTCCAGCCAAAGGTGCCGGTCGGCGATCGTCAAATCATATCGGGGTCGGGTGCCTCGGCGCGGGCCCGGAAAGGCGTCGTTTCTCGGCGAAGCTCGGGACGCTCTGCGGTTCGGCGTCCACGATCTGCGTTTCGCCACGAGCTGTACGTGGTCTCCGCGCCGGGGGGGCGATCAGTTCCCCGGCGACTCCGCCGTCGTCCCGTCCGGCCAGTCCGCCGGTCTGGTGGCGCAGTCGCCGATCCGGGCCGGGTGGTCCGTCGTCCGGGTCCGCCGACCGGTCACAGCGCCCGCAGGCCGTTGATCACGTCTCGCAGGATGCTCTCGTCCGGCAGCTCGGCGGGGGGTATCGGACGCTTCACATGAACCATTTCCACATCCACAAGATCGCCTATGAGGACGCGTACCACCCCAATGGGGAGGTTGAGTCCGGCGGCGAGTTCGGCGACCGACTGGGGGGCGTCACGGCAGAGTCCGACGATGTCCACATGCTCTGGGGACAGCGCCTGGTCCGCTTCCGAGTCGTCGGTGTGCGGTTCCGTCACGACCACCGCGATCAAGTCGAGGCGGTGCTGTGTCGCGCTGGTGGTGCGGCCGCGCGTCATGGCATACGGACGGACCACCGGTCCTGCCACGTCGTCGAACCAGTGGGACATCCCCTGACCGTCTCCTCTCATGCCATCTCACCACCCGCCGGCGGGCAGTTCGGTGCGCGGAGCGGAGGCCAGATGTACGCCGACCCTCTTGACCAGCAACGTCATCTCGTACGCGACCTGCCCGACGTCGGATTCGGCGTCCGCGAGGACTGCGAGGCAGCTGCCGTCGCCCGCGGCCATGACGAACAGGAAGGCATCGTCGAGCTCGACGATCGTCTGGCGGACGCTGCCGGCCTCGAAGTGCCGGCCGACGCCCTTGGCGAGGCTGTGGAATCCGGAGGCGACGGCGGCGAGGTGTTCGCTGTTCTCCCTGCTGAGATCCTTGGAGACTCCCGTGGGAAGTCCGTCGCCGGAGAGTACGACTGCCTTGCGGATGCTGGCTACGCGCTCCACCAGTTCGTCCAGGAGCCAGTTGAGTTCGCCGGACAGGTTGGTGGTTGCGGCGTGGCCAGTGGCCTTCGGTTCGGTCATCGACCGTCCCCCTTAGTCGTTCCTTGGGCTGGGCCGCCCTGGGCGTCGTCGCCCGCGGCGTTCTCCTCACGGCCGCGCTGCCAGCCACGCTGGAGTGAGGCCATGCGGCTGCCTACCTGGTCGGCGTCGCGATCGGTGGGCTCCGCCCCGCTCCCGGGGCCGGCCCCGTCACGCTCGGTGCGCCGCTCTGCGCCGTTCTTCAACTGCGGGGCCAGGCTGGCCTGGCGTACGCGGCGAGGCAGCGGGCCGGTGCCGACGCCTCCGGCCGGGGTGCCGGGGCGGGCGCTGCCCGAGGCGGTGCCGCGACGCGAGGTGCGATTGGGGAGCGATGGGGCGGTGCTGGACTCACCACCGCGGGGCTGGGCTTCGGCACGCTCGGGACCACGGCCGGGAATGTCGCCGGGTGCGGGGCCACGGCCCGTCGGCGCGGCGTGGCCCGCCCGTTCGGTGCTGCCCGCCCGTTCGGTGCTGCCCGCCGCCTCGGCGTCACGGTCCGGTGCCTTGCCGCATTCCGCCCCACGGTCCGGCGCCCTGTCGACCCCTGCCCCACGGCCCGGCGCGCTACCCCGTTCGGTCCGGCGGTCCGCCGAGTCGGCGCCCGCTTCGGGCCGGTCACCGGCCTCCTTCCGGCGGGCGGCGAGCGAGTCCGCCGCTTCCCGACGCGCGGGCAGCCGTCTGGCGTCTCGCGAGCGCTTCGGCAGCTCCTCGAGCGCGCCCGGCCGTTCGACCGCCTCGAGCGCCCGCTCGGCCGCTTCCGCCGACGTCCCGGTGTCCACGGGGTCCGACGGTTCCGCGCGCCGCGACCTCGTCTGGGTCACGGGGCGGCCGTGGGAGCTCACGAGCTTCGGTGTCCTGCGCCGCGGAAGCGGCACGGGCTCGCCCGAGCGGGGCGGCTCGCCAGGGACCTCACGTGCCTGCTGGTGCTGCCCCCTCGGCGCCGGGACTCCGCTGATGGAGCGGCGTGGGCGGAAGGGGCCGCCGCGTTCGCTGTCCTCGTCGCCCAGGGCTCCCGGGAAGTCGTCGAGAGCACCCAGGTCGACGGGGGCCTCCAGCTCGACCGGCCCGTCCAGGATGGAGGCCGGGAGGCCGGAGAACTGGGCGGGGCCTCGGGAGGGCGCGGTCGTACGGTTCTCGGCGCCCTCCTTCGGGGCGAGCGCCCGGTCGAGGCGGAAGCCCACGCCGTTGCTGTCGGGCACTTCGTCCGTGAGCAGCACGTCGGGAATGAAGACCACGGCGGTGGTCCCGCCGTACGGGGACGGTTGCAGGGAGACGCGTACATTCTGCCGCTGGGCGAGGCGGCTGACCACGAAGAGGCCGAGGCGGTCGGTGTCCGACAGCTCGAACTCCGGCGTCTCGGCGAGCCGCAGGTTGGCGTCGAGGAGCGCATCCGGGGCCATACCCAGGCCCCGGTCGTGGATCTCCAGCGTGAACCCGTTGGCGACACGTTCGCCGAGCACCTGGACGGCGGTGTGCGGGGGCGAGAACACCGTGGCGTTCTCCAGGAGTTCGGCCACGAGGTGGGTGAGGTCGGCGACCGCGGGGCCGGCGACGGCCATGCGCGGCAGTCGGCGTACCTCGATGCGCTCGTAGTCCTCGACCTCGGCGACGGCGGCGCGGACGACGTCCATCAGCTGGATGGGCTTGCGCCACTGCCGCGAGGGGGCTGCTCCGGAAAGGATCACCAGGCCCTCTGCGTGGCGGCGCATACGGGTGGTGAGATGGTCGAGGCGGAACAAGTCGGCGAGTTCGTCGGTGTCGTCGGTCCTGCGCTCCATGGTGTCGAGCAGGGTGAGCTGCTTGTGCAGCAGCACCTGGCTGCGTCGAGCGAGGTTCACGAAGACCTCGGAGACCCCACTGCGCAGCTCGGCCTGCTTGACGGCCGCCTCGACCGCGGCGCGCTGGAGGGTGTCGAGGGCCTGGCCGACCTCGCCGATCTCGGTTTTGTCGTACTCCAGGCGCGGCACTTCGGTCTCGACGTCGACCTGTTCGCCCGCCGAGAGCCGGCGCATGATACTGGGCAGCCGTTCCCCGGAAGCCTCGTGGGCGTCCAGGCACAGCCCGTGCAGGTCGCGGACGAGGCCGCGGCCGATGCGTACGGACATGAAGAGCGAGAGCAGCAGCGCGGCCAGGCCGAGCACGCCGGCGACGACGGCCTTGACGATGATGCCGACCGCCACGGGCCGGCCGCGGTCCTGGTAGCTGTCGCCCGCCTCCTTGTCGAGCTTGCCGAGCCCGTCGAGGACGTGGCCTGCCGCACTGTCCCAGCTCTTCGCCGTCACTCCGACGGGGTGGCCGGGCGTGGAGGTGATGACGGCCTGCTCGGCCACGCGCAGCGGCGCCGTGTCCGCGTTCTTCCAGTAAGACTCGAAGCGATCGCGTTCCGAGTAGGGCAGCAGCGGCAGGTTGTTGTAGTACATCAGCGTGCGCTGGGCGACGAGGTCGGACACGTCGCGGACCTCGTCGCGGGTGATCCGGCCGGCGACCAGGGAGGAGCCGAGCAGGGCGTCCTCGCGGG
>CBFGQM010000171.1:0-10676 GCA_965650905.1 uncultured Streptomyces sp.
ACTACGTTCAGGGCGAGCCCGCCCAGCAGCACGGCGGGCCGCCCCGGAACCGGGGGGGGAGTCCGGGGGCGGCCGACCAGATCGGGTCGTCGCACGCCCCGGGGGGTTTGGGGCGAGCGACTGTCCGATCGGTGAGGAGATCTGGAGCCGGAGGCTCCATCAGTGTGCGCGAGGGCACGACCAGGGTGAGGCTGGGGAGGCCCCGACCTGGCGTCACTCACGGTTACCCGTGGGTGGGGTGTATCTCTCATCCGGTCAGAACCTACGACAGGGGATCGGCGTCCGGCAGGCGGATGCGCCACCCGTCATGCACCTCGCACACGTTCTTCACACGCCCTGCTCCTCGCTTCCGTCGCACCGGAACCGGGTGCGAGAGGCCCTGTGCTCAGATGCGGGTGAAGGCCTGCTCGAGGATGTCGAGCCCTTCGCTGAGCAGATCCTCCCCGATGACCAGGGGCGGCAGGAAGCGCAGCACATTGCCGTAGGTGCCGCAGGTCAGGACCAGCAGGCCCTCCTGGTGGCAGGCCTTGGCGAGCACGGCGGTGGCCTGTGGGTTCGGCTCCTTGGTGGCCGGGTCCTTCACGAGCTCGATGGCGATCATGGCGCCGCGGCCACGGACGTCGCCGATGATGTCGTACTTCTCCTGCATGGCACCGAGACGTGCCTTCATGATCGTCTCGATGTGCCGCGCCCTGGCGTTGAGGTCGAGCTCCTTCATGGTCTCGATCGAGCCGAGGGCGCCCGCGCAGGCGACGGGGTTGCCGCCGTAGGTGCCGCCCAGGCCGCCCGCGTGCGCGGCGTCCATGATCTCGGCGCGGCCGGTGACGGCGGCCAGCGGCAGACCGCCCGCGATGCCCTTGGCGGTGGTGATCAGGTCGGGGACGATGCCCTCGTCCTCACACGCGAACCACTGGCCGGTACGGCAGAAGCCGGACTGGATCTCGTCCGCGACGAAGACGATCCCGTTGTCCTCGGCGAACTTGCTGATCGCCGGCAGGAAACCTTTCGCAGGCTCGATGAAGCCGCCCTCGCCAAGGACCGGTTCGATGACGATCGCGGCCACGTTCTCAGGGCCTACCTGCTTGCTGATCTGGTCGATGGCCTGCGCGGCGGCCTCCGGCCCGCAGTCGGCACCGGTGGGCCAGCGGTAGCCGTACGCCACCGGTACGCGGTAGATCTCGGGCGCGAACGGACCGAAGCCGTGCTTGAACGGCATGTTCTTCGCGGTCAGCGCCATCGTGAGGTTCGTGCGTCCGTGGTAGCCGTGGTCGAAGACGACGACGGCCTGCCGCCTGGTGTACGAGCGGGCGATCTTGACGGCGTTCTCCACGGCCTCGGCCCCGGAGTTGAACAGCGCCGACTTCTTCGCGTGGTCGCCGGGGGTCAGCTCGGCCAGTGCCTCGGCGACGGCCACATACCCCTCATACGGCGTGACCATGAAACAGGTGTGGGTGAAGTCCTGCAGCTGGGCGGAGGCGCGGCGTACGACGGCCTCGGCGGACGCGCCGACGTTGGTCACGGCGATGCCGGAGCCGAAGTCGATCAGCCGGTTCCCGTCGACGTCCTCGACGATCCCGCCGCCCGCGCGCGCGGCGAACACGGGCAGCACGGACCCCACACCGGCCGCGACCGCGGCGATACGGCGGGCCTGCAGCTCTTGTGACTTCGGGCCGGGGATGGCGGTGACGACGCGGCGCTCCTGCGGAAGTGCGCTCATGAGGGGCTCCCTGGGGTCGTGCGAACGGACACTCGGCTTTCCTCTGCGCAGGCTAGGGCCGACGGAGGGGAGTGGGCATGCTCCATGTGGGCGTTGTCGGGGCCTCGCGTTGTCCGCGCTGGACATGGCGGCGGCCCCGAGGTCGGGCCCCGCCCGGCCGTGTAAGCGGCGAACTCCCCTTCTGGGGGCGTTAGATTGGCTGGCTGATGGCGGATGGAGCGGCAGTTCAGGGGGCAAGGGCGATGGACAGCGACGGCACGCAGGACGCACGGGGCACCCATGCCGCACGTGTGCCGCGCCCGGCAGGGCCGCCTCGCGTACCGCCGAGGCCGGCGCAGGCGCCCGGCGCGCCGCCGTTCCCGGACGGGGCGGCTTTTGTGGCGTGGCTGCGGACTCCCCGGCCCGAGGCGGCGCCGGGCGTGTGGCGGTTCGACCACCGGCCGCGGCCGGACGAGGAGCCCGAGATCATCCCGACCCGGCAACTTCTCAGCGGCGCGCTGATCGCCTTCCTCGTCGGGTGGCTGATCTGGTCTCTGCTGTGGAACGGCTATCTGGGCGGCTGGTGGGTGCTGCCGCTGGCACTGTTCACACCGGATTCCTGGCGGCACAGCGACGACCGGATCGCCAACGCCTTCCTCTGGTACGGCTACTACACCGTGATCGCCCTGGCCATCATGGTGGCCGTCGGGCGGCTCGGCCGCTGGGGCGAGGTGTGGCGCCGCTTCGGGCCGCCCGCCTGGCGCCGGGCCGCGCCTCTGCCCGAACGGCCGCCCACGCCCGAGGAGGACCCCGCCCAGTGGGCGGGGCTGCGGGCCGCCGGATCCACGGACGCGGCCGACCGGCTCGCCGCCGAGGCCCACTCCGGGCTCATGCGCGACGTCGACCACGCGCGCATCGGCCGCGCCTGGCAAGGGGTGCGCAACGGGCGGCACAGCCTCGCCACCTTCACGGGCGCGGTACTGAAGGACGGGGCCGCCGCCTGCCTGCACCCCTCCGGCGAGCGTGATCTTCCCGGACGCCTCGCCCAGCACGACCTCGTCACCGGGCAGGTCAGGCTCGGCAAGACCGCCGACGACCACCGCAATCCGTACGCCTACCGCGGCACCGGACTCGCCCTCGGCCCGGAACTCCTCGGCACCTCGCTGCTCGCCGTCGGCCCCGCCGGATCCGGCAAGACGGGCGCCGTCGTCCGGCCGCTAGCCGAGTCGCTGTGCCTGCACGCGCTCGCCGGGCGGGCCGCCGTCGTCGTGGTCGGGGCCGCGGGCGCAGGGCTCGGGCCGGTGGACGCGTACGACGTCGTCGTGCGGGTCGGGAACGCCGAGTCCGTGTTCGACCTCGACCTGTACGGCGGGATCACCGACCCCGACGAGGCCGCGGCCGTACTCGCCGAGGCGCTGGTCGGCGATCTCACCGATCCGCATCCCGGCGGGGACAGCCGCCGGTCCACCACCGTGCTGGCCCAGTTGCTCGGGCCGTACCGCGCGGTCCACGGCCGCTTCCCGTCCGTACCGGAGCTGCGGCAGCTCCTCGACGGCGCACCCGGCGCGCTCGGCGCCCTCCGCAAGGCGCTCACCCAGGCCGGACAGGACTCGCTGCTGCGCGAGCTCGACGCCCGGGAGCGGCAGGCGGGCCAACCAGGGGATGTCGGGAGTGTGCTGGCCGATCGGGTGGCGCTGCTCGACCGGCCCGCCTTCGCCGGGTTCTTCGACACGTCCGGTCAGTCCCGGCCCTTCTCGCCGCGTGCCCTCGATCATCCGGTGCGGGTTCGCATCGATCTGCCCGAACGCGGCCACGCGGATGCCTCGCGGATCCTGGCGCGGCTGGTGCTCGCGCAGTTCACGGCAAGTGTCGCCGTGCGGGACGACCGGTCGTTGTTCGTGTGTCTGGTGCTGGACGACGCGACAGGCGTGGTGACCCCCGAGGCCGTACGGGGGATTCAGCGGCTGCGGTCCGCCAACGCAGGCGCCGTGCTGACACTGCGTACGCTCGACGACGTGCCGCGGCCGCTGCGGAGCCCGTTGCTCGGTGCGATCGGGTGCCGGATGGCGTTGTCCGGGCTCACGCCCTGGGACGGGCAGGACTTCGCCGAGGTCTGGGGTAAGGAGTGGACGGAGGCGCGGGACGTCACGGACCGGCAGATCATCGCCGAGACGCCCCTCGGCAAGACCGTTCACGCGCTGCGGCGGATGATCACCGGACGCGCGCCCACCGCACGGGCCGTCACCGTTCGGCAGGTGGAGCGTGAGCGGTGGTCCGCCTCCGAGCTGGCGCACGCCGTGCCGCCGGGGCATGCGGTGCTCTCGCTCACCAGCGTGCGAGGGGAGCACGCGCCGCCGTTGTTGGTGGATCTTCGAAGCTGAGCGGGAGATAGGGTTCGGGGCGAGCGTATATCGACCGGATATCGGGACATATGGGCTCTTGGGCAAGTAGGACATCTGGGCACAAGGTGACGCGGTGACCGTACGGTGAGGCAGAATCAATACCGTCATTCCTACGTGACGGCCAAAAGATCACTTCTCCACCCTCTCCACTCCGCCACTCCGCCACTCCCGCTCCTTCCGTGAAGACCTGGAGGACCTGGAGGACCCTGGCCAGGAAGACCTGAAGGTCCCATGCCCCCCACGCTCGCCTCGCTCGTCCAGCACTCGGCGCTCAAACTCACCGTGCGCGCGGGCGAGGAACGTCTGGACACGCCGGTCCGCTGGGCCCATGCCAGCGAACTCACCGACCCCGTGCCGTACATGGAGGGCGGGGAGCTGCTCCTGATCACCGCGCTCAAGCTGGACGCGGAGAACCCGGACGCCATGCGGCGCTATGTGAAGCGGCTGGTGGGGGCCGGGGTCGTCGGGCTCGGGTTCGCTGTCGGGGTGTATTACGAGGCCATTCCGAATGCGCTGGTCGAGGCCGCGGAGAAGGAGGGGCTGCCGCTCCTCGAAGTGCCGCGGCGTACGCCCTTCCTCGCCATCAGCAAGGCCGTTTCCGCCGCCATCGCCGCCGATCAGTACCGGGCCGTGACCGCCGGCTTCGCCGCACAGCGCGAGCTGACCAAGCAGGCCCTGAGCGAGGGGCCCGAGGGGGTGCTCTCCGCCCTCGCTGCGCAGGTCGACGGGTGGGCCGCCCTGTACGACGCGTCCGGTGCCGTCGTCGCGGTCGCGCCCGAATGGGCCGGGCGGCGGGCCGCGAGGCTCACCGCCGAGGTGGAGCGGCTGCGGGAGCGGGCCGCGCCCGCGAGTTCCGTCGTCGGGGGGTCGGTCGAGGACGGTGATGGCGCTGCTGACGGTGACGGCGGCGGTGACAAGGGGAGCAGTGAGGATCGTGTCGAACTGCATTCCGTGGGGACCGGGCGGCGGGCCCGTGCCGCGTTGGCCGTGGGCACCGCCGCCGCGCCGGGTACCGCCGAGCGGTACGCCGTGCACTCCGCGATCGCTCTGCTGACGCTCACGACGGAGCGGTCGCGGTCGTTGTATGCCGCCGAGCAGCGGATCGGGGTCGCCGTGCTGCGGATGCTGCTCGCCGGGGAGCCTGATCACGCCCGTGCGGTCGCCGGGGATCTGTATGGCGGGCTGCTCGATGCCCCGTACCGGCTGATCCTCGCGGAGGCCGCGTCGGCCGCGTCGGCCGCGGGGGGACGGCGCAGGAGCGGGGCAGGAGGCGGGGCCGCGGTGGCTGAGGCCGTGGCCGACGCCGATGCCGATCTGTTGGGCGGGCTCGCGGAGGTCATCGAGGCCGCGGCCGCTCGGTCGGGCGAGGCCGTGCTGGTCGTTCCTGACGGGGAGCGGCTTGTGGTGCTGGCCGCGGACGGGGGTGCGGTGGTTTCATCCTGCGCTCAGCACGCGAAGGCGATCGGGGGTGCCGGGCGTGCTGGGCGTGCCGGGCCTCCCCGGGCTGCTCGTGGTGTGGCCGATCAGGGCGTGGACGAGAACGGCCTTGTCATGGGCCTTTCGGCTCCTGCCGGGCCGGTTGCCGCCGCGCCGGCCTATAAGCAGGCCGAGCAGGCGTTGTCGGTCGCTCGGCGGCGGGGGTGGGTGCTGGTGGAGCACGAGGAGTTGGCCACCGGGTCTGTTGTGCCGTTGCTCGCGGATGACGCGGTGCGGGCGTTCGCGGATGGGTTGCTGCGGGCGCTGTACGAGTACGACGCCACTGGGCGGGGTGATCTCGTCGCTTCGTTGCGGGCCTGGTTGTCCCGGCATGGGCAGTGGGACCCGGCGGCGGCTGATCTTGGGGTGCACCGGCATACGTTGCGGTATCGGATGCGGCGGGTCGAGGAGATCCTGGGGCGGTCGTTGGACGATCCGGACGTGCGGATGGAGCTTTGGCTGGCGCTGAAGGCTACGGCCAGGGCGGGGGAGTAGACAGGTGCCGTTGTCTCGCGCGAAAACCTGCGCCTCGCTCGGCGTGACCGTGCCAAAGGGTCCTACCCTCCAGGGTGACTGCTACGACTTGGACAAACGACCCCTGGCCATCGGCCCCCTACCGTGGGGGCAAGTACAGGACACGCCGACGGAAGGGCCGGAAACCCGATGACTTCCCCCCATGCCTTCTGGCTCGCCGGCCGCCAGGCCACCGGTGAGGCCACGTTCGATGTCACGTCCCCTTGGGACGGCCGGATCGTCGGCGAGGTCAGCGTGCCGACCGACGAGCAGGTGGAGGAGGCCGTTGCCGCCGCGCACGCCGTGCGGGACGCGTTCGCGGCCACGCCGGCCCATGTGCGGGCCGCCGCCCTCGACCACGTGTCGCGTCGGCTGGTCGAGCGTACCGAGGAGATCGCCCGGCTGATCTCAGCCGAGAACGGTAAGCCGGTCAAGTGGGCCCGCGGTGAGGTCGGGCGGGCCGTGTCGGTGTTCCGGTTGGCGGCCGAGGAGGCCCGGCGTTTCAACGGGGGAGAGGTCCAGCGGCTCGACACCGACCTCGGGGGGCAGGGGCGGCTGGCCTTCACGCGCCGCTTCCCCAAGGGCGTGGTCCTCGGAATAGCGCCGTTCAACTTTCCGCTGAACCTGTGTGCGCACAAGATCGCCCCGGCCATTGCCGCCGGCGTGCCGATCATTCTGAAGCCCGCCCCCGCGACGCCGCTGTCGGGGCTGATGATCGGTGAGCTGCTCGCCGAGAGCGAGTTGCCGGCCGGGTCGTGGAGCATTCTGCCGGTGCCGAATGACCGGATGCCCGCTCTCGTGCAGGACGAGCGGCTGCCGGTCATCTCGTTCACCGGGTCCGAGAACGTCGGGTTCGCGATCATGGACTCGGTGCCGCGCAAGCACTGCACTCTGGAGCTGGGCGGAAACGGCGCGGCCGTGGTGCTGGCCGACTACGCCGGTGACGAGGATCTGGACTGGGCCGCGACCCGCATCGCCACCTTCTCCAACTACCAGGGCGGGCAGTCCTGTATCTCGGTGCAGCGGGTGATCGCCGACGCGTCCGTGTACGAGCGGCTGGTGCCTCGTGTCGTCGCCGCCGTCGAGGCCCAGGTGACCGGCGATCCGTCCGACGACGCGACCGATGTCGGGCCGCTGGTGAGTGAGGAAGCCGCCAGGCGCGTGGAGGCATGGGTCGAGGAGGCCACCAGGGCGGGGGCCCGTGTGCTGACCGGTGGCAAGCGGGACGGGGCCTCGTACGCGCCGACCGTTCTCGCCGATGTGCCGGCCGACGTCACACTGTCCTGCGAGGAGGTGTTCGGTCCCGTCCTGTGCCTGCGGAAGGTGGAGGGGGAGGCCGCCGCCTTCGCCGCCGTCAATGACTCCAAGTACGGCCTTCAGGCAGGGGTGTTCACGCATGACCTGCAGACCGCCTTCCGGGCGCACCGGGCGCTGGACGTGGGTGGCGTGGTCATCGGGGACGTCCCGTCGTACCGGGCCGACCAGATGCCGTACGGCGGTGTGAAGCAGTCCGGCGTCGGGCGTGAGGGTGTGAGGTTCACGATGGACGACTACACGTACGAGCGGGTGATGGTTCTGACGGGGCTCACCCTGTAGTCACCCTGAGTGGTGACCATCGTTTTCGTGGAAGCTCGGGGTCATATCCCGGGATGAAGGGGAACCGGCACCGATGCCTTCCGGTGCCGGGCCCTCCCCAAACCCATACAGCACCGCCGCCCCCGCCTCTCCCGCAAGGCGAAGATCGCCACCGCCGCCGTCACCGCCCTCGCGCCCGGCGCGTCACCGTCGCGATGGCCGAGGGCGACATCGGCTGGAAGGCCCGCTCCTTCGTCCGGGTCGCCGACACGGCCAAGGCCACCCTCGACCTCGACGACTTCACCCAGGCACCCGTACGGCGCAAGCTGCTGAGCAACGACGGACACGTCCCCGGTGATTCGGGACGGGCACCGAGGTCCTCCGTGGCTCGGCCGCCCGGACACCAAGGCGTACTCGGTGGACATCTGCTGACCTCGACGGGCTGACCCGGCGTAGTTCCTGCGGATGAACGTTGCACGATGACCGGTGAGGTTGCCCGGAATCGGGTACATACGATCGAGTACACCGGCCAGTAACCAACTGTTCCGAAGATCCCGACTCGCGGCGAGGTGAAGCCCCTCATGTCCGCACCAACCGACAAGCCCGCTGTCACCGAGCGCGAGGCCCGCCAGGTGGCGGAGGCCGCGCGTGAACAGGACTGGCGCAAGCCCAGCTTTGCCAAGGAGCTGTTCCTCGGCCGCTTCCGGCTCGATCTGATCCATCCGCATCCGATGCCTCCCGACGAGGACGCGCAGCGCGGCGAGGAGTTCCTCGCCAAGCTGCGTGACTTCTGCGAGACGAAGATCGACTCGGTCCGGATCGAACGCGAGGCGCGTATCCCCGACGAGACGATCAACGGGCTCAAGGAACTCGGCGCCCTCGGCATGAAGATCGACACCAAGTACGGCGGCCTCGGCCTCACCCAGGTGTACTACAACAAGGCGCTCGCCCTGGTCGGGTCCGCGAGCCCGGCGATCGGGGCGCTGCTGTCCGCGCATCAGTCGATCGGCGTACCGCAGCCGCTCAAACTCTTCGGCACGCCAGAGCAGAAGGACGTCTTCCTGCCACGCTGCGCCCGCACCGACATCTCGGCCTTCCTGCTGACCGAGCCGGACGTCGGCTCCGACCCGGCCCGCCTCGCCACGACGGCCGTCCCGGACGGGGACTCGTACGTCCTCGACGGGGTGAAGCTCTGGACGACCAACGGCGTCGTCGCGGACCTGCTGGTCGTGATGGCGCGGGTGCCGAGGTCCGAGGGCCACAAGGGCGGCATCACCGCGTTCGTCGTGGAGGCCGCGTCGGAGGGCGTCACGGTCGAGAACCGCAACGCGTTCATGGGCCTGCGCGGCCTGGAGAACGGCGTCACGCGCTTCCACCGGGTCCGTGTCCCCGCCACGAACCGTATCGGTCCCGAGGGCGCCGGCCTCAAGATCGCTCTGACGACGCTCAACACCGGTCGGCTCTCGCTGCCCGCCATGTGCGTGGGCGCGGGCAAGTGGTGTCTGAAGATCGCCCGCGAATGGTCCGCCGCGCGCGAGCAGTGGGGCAAGCCGGTGGCCTTCCACGAGGCCGTGGGCGCCAAGATCTCCTTCATCGCGGCGACGACCTTCGCCCTGGAGGCCGTGGTCGACCTCTCCTCGCAGATGGCCGACGAGGACCGCAACGACATCCGTATCGAGGCGGCCCTCGCCAAGCTGTACGGCTCCGAGATGGGCTGTCTGATGGCCGACGAGCTGGTCCAGATCCGCGGCGGCCGCGGCTTCGAGACCGCGGCGTCGCTCGCCGCCCGCGGTGAACGGGCCGTCCCGGCCGAGCAGATCCTGCGCGACCTGCGCATCAACCGCATCTTCGAGGGCTCGACCGAGATCATGCACCTGCTGATCGCGCGTGAGGCGGTCGACGCCCATCTGTCGGTGGCCGGTGACCTCATCGACCCCGAGAAGTCCCTGTCGGACAAGGCGAAGGCGGGTGCGAACGCTGGTGTCTTCTACGCCCGCTGGCTGCCGAAGCTGGTCGCGGGCCCAGGGCAGCTCCCGCGCTCGTACGGCGACTTCCATCCGCCCGGACACGTCGACCTGTCCGGCCACCTCCGCTATGTGGAGCGGTCGGCCCGCAAGCTCGCCAGGTCCACCTTCTACGCCATGTCGCGCTGGCAGGGCCGGATGGAGACCAAGCAGGGCTTCCTCGGCCGGATCGTCGACATCGGCGCCGAACTGTTCGCGATGAGCGCGGCCTGCGTACGCGCCGAGCTCCTGCGCTCCACCGGGTCACACGGCCGCGAGGCCTACCAGCTCGCCGACGCCTTCTGCCGCCAGGCCCGCATCCGCGTCGAGGAACTCTTCGACCGGCTGTGGAGCAACACCGACGACCTCGACCGCAAGGTCGTCAAGGGCGTCCTGTCCGGCACCTACACCTGGCTGGAGGAGGGCGTCATCGACCCGTCCGGCGACGGCCCCTGGATCGCGGACGCGACTTCCGGACCGTCCCAGCGGGAAAACGTTCACCGCCCCATTCGCTGATCCGATTCGCGCATCCCGTGCGCGATCCCATGCGCTGATCTCTTCCCCATCAACGCACTGACGTCCCGTGGTCATGCTGTCGCTTGCCGCATGGAAGCCGTGCGACAACAATGAGCGAAATGGCGAACAGAGACGACAGATGCGCCACAGTGTGGGGGGGGAAGAACACAGTCAGGGAATTTCTGTCCAGCTGACAATGGCCCGCCAGGAAGCCTGGCGGCAGCTGGCAGAAACGGATCCGGTACGGGCATCAAGGACGGTGCGCGATGAGGTTCTGCCACTGGCGGACAAGCTGTGCCAGAGTGCGCCGGAGACCTTCGAGACGCACCGGGACGCGCTCGCCGTCGTGCTGAACGACTGCGCGCTCGCCCTCACCGACGAGGAGCCGAGGCGCCCCGGTCGTGAGGGACCCCGTACTGCGCGAAGTGATCAAAGCGAACCAGCAGGGAGTCCACATTCTCCAGCGGGCCGATCGCGGGATACGAATGCTTTTGG
>CBFGQM010000172.1:0-10664 GCA_965650905.1 uncultured Streptomyces sp.
CGCACGGGGAAGTGCCGCCATCGACGCGATCTTCGTGTAGCCGTAGCCGTAGCCGGTTGGCAGAGCCTGTGGAGCGTGGCCCGTAGCCCTTCACGGGCCCAAAGTCCCAGAGAAGTCCCAGAGATGCCGCCGCACCCATCCTGGCCCGCTAAATAGCAGGTCAGACAGGGTGCGGCGGCATTCGTATATCAAATGTCCCGGAAAATCTCGATCTGCGCCCCCACAGTGTTGAGCCGCTCGGCCAGATCCTCGTAACCGCGGTTGATGACGTACACGTTGCGCAGCACGGACGTCCCCTCGGCCGCCATCATCGCCAGCAGGACGACCACGGCGGGCCGCAGGGCGGGTGGGCACATCATCTCGGCGGCGCGCCAGCGGGTCGGGCCTTCGACCAGCACACGGTGGGGGTCGAGGAGCTGGAGGCGTCCGCCGAGCCGGTTGAGGTCGGTGAGGTAGATCGCGCGGTTGTCGTAGACCCAGTCATGGATCAGGGTCTTGCCCTGGGCGGAGGCCGCGATGGCCGCGAAGAACGGGACGTTGTCGATGTTCAGCCCCGGGAACGGCATCGGGTGGATCTTGTCGATCGGCGCCTCCAGCTTGGAGGGGTGAACGGTGAGGTCCACCAACCGCGTTCGGCCGTTGTCCGCGACGTACTCCGGCGTACGGTCGTGGTCGAGGCCCATCTCCTCCAGAACCGCGAGTTCTATCTCCAGGAACTCGATCGGCACCCGTCGCACGGTCAGTTCGGACTCGGTGACGACGGCGGCGGCCAGCAGGCTCATCGCCTCGACCGGGTCCTCCGAGGGCGAGTAGTCCACGTCCACATCGATGGTGGGCACGCCGTGCACGGTGAGCGTCGTGGTGCCGATGCCCTCCACGCGTACGCCCAGCGCATCCAGGAAGAAGCACAGGTCCTGGACCATGTAGTTGGACGAGGCGTTGCGGATGACGGTCACGCCGTCGTGGCGGGCGGCGGCGAGCAGCGCGTTCTCGGTCACCGTGTCGCCGCGCTCGGTCAGTACGATCGGCCGGCCGGGGGAGAGCGACCGGTCCACCCGGGCGTGGTAGAGCCCCTCGGTGGCGGCGATCTCCAGACCGAACCGGCGCAGCGCGATCATGTGCGGCTCGATGGTCCGCGTACCGAGGTCGCAACCGCCCGCGTAAGGCAACTTGAAGTGGTCCATGCGGTGCAGCAGCGGGCCGAGGAACATGATGATCGAGCGCGTACGGCGGGCCGCGTCCGCGTCCATGGTGTTCAGGTCGAGGCTCGCCGGGGGCACGATCTCCAGATCCACCCCGTCGTTGACCCACCGGGTGCGCACGCCGATGGAGCCGAGCACCTCCAGGAGGCGGTACACCTCCTCGATGCGGGCGACCCGGCGCAGCACGGTGCGCCCCTTGTTGAGGAGGCTGGCGCACAGCAGTGCCACACACGCGTTCTTGCTGGTCTTCACGTCGATGGAGCCGGAGAGTCGACGACGGCCGACCACGCGCAGATGCATCGGACCCGCGTATCCCAGCGAGACGATCTCGCTGTCCAGGGCTTCACCTATACGGGCGATCATCTCAAGGCTGATGTTCTGGTTGCCGCGCTCGATGCGGTTCACGGCGCTCTGACTGGTGCCGAGCGCCTCGGACAGCTGTGTCTGTGTCCAGCCCCGGTGCTTACGGGCGTCACGGATGAGTTTGCCGATGCGTACGAGGTAGTCCTCTGCCATGGCGGCAGGCTATCTCGGATATGAGATGCCACCTCTCGGAGAGGCCATTCGGGTGACGTTCACTCAGGAGCGGCCTCCATGACGCCTGGTGAGCATGGCACCGGCTGGGTGCCCGGAGAGCACGCCGCCCGCGCGGCGGGGCGAGTACCCCGGATCCGGCGCCGCACGCCGCACGGGTGACGGGGGCCACCGACCTCCGGGCATGACCAAGCAGCGGTCATGTACTAGAGTTATCTCGACATCGAGATATCTGATTAGGCGTACCGCAGCCGTCAGTCCAGTAAGGGTAACCTAACTTGGCCTGACCGGGCTGATCGCCCACCGGCGTGGCGGCAGGATGCGGTGGTACGCGCACATGAACGAAGGAGACTGTCGTGTCGGCGAACAGCTTCGACGCCCGCGCCACGCTGAGCGTGGGCGACGAGTCGTACGAGATCTTCCGGCTGGACAAGGTGGAAGGCTCGGCTCGCCTTCCGTACAGCCTGAAGGTGCTGCTGGAGAACCTGCTCCGTACCGAGGACGGCGCGAACATCACCGCCGACCACATCCGGGCCCTGGGCAACTGGGATTCGGGGGCCCAGCCGAGCAGGGAGATCCAGTTCACGCCCGCCCGCGTGATCATGCAGGACTTCACCGGCGTGCCCTGCGTCGTGGACCTCGCGACCATGCGTGAGGCCGTCAAGGGGCTCGGCGGCGACCCGGCGAAGATCAACCCGCTCGCCCCCGCCGAACTGGTCATCGACCACTCCGTGATCGCCGACAAGTTCGGCACCCACGACGCCTTCACGCAGAACGTGGAGCTGGAGTACGGCCGCAACAAGGAGCGCTACCAGTTCCTGCGCTGGGGCCAGACCGCGTTCGACGAGTTCAAGGTCGTCCCGCCCGGCACCGGCATCGTCCACCAGGTCAACATCGAGCACCTGGCGCGTACGGTCATGGTCCGGGGCGGCCAGGCGTACCCCGACACCCTCGTCGGCACCGACTCGCACACCACCATGGTCAACGGTCTCGGTGTCCTCGGCTGGGGCGTCGGCGGTATCGAGGCCGAGGCGGCGATGCTCGGCCAGCCCGTCTCGATGCTCATCCCGCGCGTCGTCGGCTTCAAGCTGACCGGTGAGCTCAAGCCCGGCACCACCGCCACCGACCTCGTGCTGACCATCACCGAGATGCTCCGCAAGCACGGTGTCGTCGGCAAGTTCGTCGAGTTCTACGGCGAGGGCGTCGCCGCCACCTCCCTCGCGAACCGCGCCACCATCGGCAACATGTCACCGGAGTTCGGCTCGACCGCCGCGATCTTCCCGATCGACGTCGAGACGATCAACTACCTGAAGCTGACCGGCCGTTCGGCGCAGCAACTCGCGCTCGTCGAGGCGTACGCCAAGGAGCAGGGCCTGTGGCTCGACCCGGCCGCCGAGCCCGATTTCTCGGAGAAGCTGGAGCTGGACCTGTCGACGGTCGTCCCGTCGATCGCCGGCCCGAAGCGTCCGCAGGACCGGATCGTCCTCTCGGGCGCCAAGCAGCAGTTCGCGCAGGACGTCCGCAACTACGTCGACTCCGACGAGGAGGCGGGCCTGGAGTCCTTCCCGGCCTCCGATGCCCCGGCCGTCTCGAACGGCGTACCGACCCGCCCGACCACCGTCACCGCCCCCGACGGCTCGACGTATGAGATCGACCACGGTGCCGTGACGGTCGCGGCCATCACCTCCTGCACCAACACCTCGAACCCGTACGTCATGGTCGCCGCCGCTCTGGTGGCCAAGAAGGCGGTCGAGAAGGGCCTGACCCGCAAGCCGTGGGTGAAGACGACGCTGGCGCCCGGCTCCAAGGTCGTCACCGACTACTTCGACAAGGCGGGCCTGACCCCCTACCTCGACAAGGTCGGCTTCAATCTGGTCGGTTACGGCTGCACCACCTGCATCGGCAATTCGGGCCCGCTGCCCGAGGAGGTTTCGAAGGCGGTCAACGAGCACGACCTGGCGGTCACTTCGGTGCTCTCCGGCAACCGTAACTTCGAGGGCCGGATCAACCCCGACGTCAAGATGAACTACCTGGCCTCCCCGCCGCTGGTCGTCGCGTACGCCATCGCGGGCTCCATGAAGGTGGACATCACCAAGGACGCGCTGGGCACCGACCAGGACGGCAAGCCGGTCCACCTGTCCGACATCTGGCCGACCGAGGCCGAGGTCAACGACGTCGTGGCGAACGTCATCGGCGAGGACATGTTCAACAAGTCCTACGCCGACGTCTTCGCGGGCGACGCCCAGTGGCAGGCGCTGCCGATCCCGACCGGCAACACCTTCGAGTGGGACCCGCAGTCCACGTACGTCCGCAAGCCCCCGTACTTCGAGGGCATGCAGATGGACCCGGAGCCGGTCCAGGACATCGCCGGCGCCCGCGTCCTCGCCAAGCTGGGCGACTCGGTCACCACCGACCACATCTCCCCGGCCGGTGCGATCAAGGCCGACACCCCGGCGGGCAAGTACCTCACCGAACACGGTGTCGAGCGCCGCGACTTCAACTCGTACGGTTCCCGCCGCGGCAACCACGAGGTCATGATCCGCGGTACGTTCGCCAACATCCGCCTGCGCAACCAGATCGCGCCGGGCACGGAGGGCGGCTACACCCGCGACTTCACGGTCGACGGCGCCCCGGTCTCCTTCATCTACGACGCCTCGCGCAACTACATCGAGCAGGGGATTGCGCTGGTCGTCCTGGCCGGCAAGGAGTACGGCTCCGGCTCGTCGCGCGACTGGGCCGCCAAGGGCACCGCGCTCCTCGGCGTCAAGGCCGTCATCGCCGAGTCGTACGAGCGCATCCACCGCTCGAACCTCATCGGTATGGGCGTCCTTCCGCTCCAGTTCCCGGAGGGCGCCGGTGCCGAGTCCCTCGGCCTGACCGGCGAGGAGACCTTCTCCTTCACCGGCGTGACCGAGCTGAACGAGGGCCGTACACCCCGCACGGTCAAGGTCACCACCGACACCGGTGTCGAGTTCGACGCGGTCGTCCGCATCGACACCCCGGGTGAGGCGGATTACTACCGCAACGGCGGCATCATGCAGTACGTGCTTCGCCAACTTGTCGGTTCTTGACCTGACGTGAACGAGCGCCCTGCCCCTGCATCTCGCGGGGAGCGGGGCACTCGCGCTCGACGGGGCGGAAGACGCGCCTGCGACATGATCGCACGCGATCTGTTCCCGGAGCGGAGCTGCGCATCCTACGACGACGAAGAACTGCGCACCTGGTGCCAGGTGCGGGGTTCTTCTGTCCTTGCGAGCGTGTGGCGAACTGAGCGCCGCTAGGCGATGTGCTGCAGCCGCGTGTCGTCGCCGTCGCTCAGCCGGAGGATTGCGACGATGCGATCGATCTTGTCCCTGCCGAGAATCTCGTCCGTGCAGGTCAGCCCGCCTGCTGGTACTCGTGGAGGGTGCCGCCGAGGCGGCGCGTCGTCGTATGTCGAGGTGGGCGATGGCGTCCGGGTCGGTGATCGGCGGAGGCAGGGGGTGCAGCGGGCGGGCGTCTGCGATGCCTTGGTGGGGCCGGTGGGAGTTGTAGTGCTGTTCGAACTCGCGCAGGGCGTGGAGCAGGTGACGCTGGTTCCAGAGCAGGGTGCGGTCCAGCAGTTCGCGTCGGCAGGTCTGCACCCACCGTTTCATGAGCGCGTTCATCCGCGGCATCCGGATCCCGCTGAGTACGACCTCGATCCCCGCATCCTCAAGGACGGTGTCGAACAGGGCGGGGTACTTCCCGTCACGGTCGCGGATCATGAACCGGGCCCGGCAGCCGGCATCCTCGAGATCCATGACGAGGTTCCTGGCGGCCTGCGCCACCCAGAAGGCGGTCGGGTGCGCCGTCGCGCCCAGGACGCGGATGCGCCTTGCCGGCGTGCCCGATCACCGCGAACACGTACAGCCGCGCCCCGGACAGGGTGACCGCTTCGAAGAAGTCACACGCCAGCAGGGCATCAGCGCTGGGAGCGCAGAAATGCCGTCCAGGTGCTGGAACCCCGCTCGGGTACCGGGTCGATCCCCGCCTCCTTCAGGATCTCCCACACCGTGGAGGCGGCCACCTGCACGCCCAGAACCAGCAGCTCGCCGTGGCCGTGGATGCGCCGGTAGCCCCAGCCGGGATTCTTCCGCGCCAGACGCAGCACGAGAACGCGGATCGAGCGCACCGTACGCGGCCGACCCGCACGCTTGGACCGGGAACGGGCCGCGTGGCGGCGCGAGACCAGGTCACGGTGCCAGCGCAGCACAGTGTCCGGGCGCACCAGCAGCCGCGCCCGGCGCAGCACACCGCGCGGGAGCCGGTGCAGCAGCGCGGCCAGGAACACCCGGTCACGCGGGGCGAACCGTAACCGATCCCGGCCGAGCTGGCGTTCCAGCACCGTGATCTGATGACGCAGCGCGAGGATCTCCGCGTCCTTGTCCTGGTTGCTCACCGGCAGCAGCCGCAGCAGGGCGAACACGTTCGCCACACCCAGATAGCAGCCGTCGGGCGCGTTGTCGGCCTGGATGACGACGCGCCCCGTGAACACGGCCGCCGACCTTCGCACCCTG
The DNA here is from genome assembly GCA_965650905.1 of uncultured Streptomyces sp. GTDB lineage: Bacteria > Actinomycetota > Actinomycetes > Streptomycetales > Streptomycetaceae > Streptomyces. The sequence continues at coordinate 6,275 of CBFGQM010000172.1, forward strand.
TGCCGGTACTCCCGCGTGGACGGCCCGCTGACGTGGCAGGCGCCGTGCCACCTCCGACGGCTTCGTCTTCTGATCGACCGGCTGTGAGTTCGGGTCCGACTCAAGCATCAAGGAAGGCCGAGATCTGACATCGGACCGCATCCGGAGGTCGAGTCTGGCGCACGCACTCCGTGACCTCCACTGGGCTTCCGAATACGTTCCGAATACTATGGATCCATGACCATCGCAGCAGACCTCCCCGTGGGGACTCGGCGCTCCTCGGACCTGAGCAAGCACTCCGCCGAGGTCTTCGCCGAGGCCGAGGACCACCCCGTGACGGTGACCCGGCGCGACGGCGAGGCTCTGGTCCTGATGTCGCAGCGCGAGGCCGAGGGTCGTGCCCGCTTGCTGAACTTTGCCGCGCAGCTCATCACCGTCACCCTCGACGACCGCGGCTCGCTCGCCGAGCGGATGTCCAAGGCCTTCCCTTGGATGCTCGCGCTGTCGCCGGCCGACCGGGAGTCCTGCGCGCAGGACCTCGTCGATGCGGCGCGCGCGTCGTTCTCCACCGACCAGCCGCACCTCGCGATCGCAGAGCTGACCTCCTGGAAGGAGACGGCCACTGCCGTCGCGGCCGGGCTCAGCAGCGGCAGCGCCGGTCTGGAGTGGCTCGACGACGATGAGACCGTGGAACGTCCGTAGCCGTGGCGGCCGCCAGGAAGGGCGAGCTGGTTCCTCGCCCTCCGAAGAAGATCGAGTACGAGATCCGCTTCGCCACAGCCGACGCGCAGAAGGGATGGCGCGACCTCGTCGCGACGATCCGCAACCCCTGACGAAGACCTGGGACTTCCTCACGCGGCCGCCACGAGTACCGCTCCCACGGCCCCCAGCCGTCCGGTGTGGCGCTCTACGTCCACGACGTGCACTGGCCTGAGAGCCTGCCCGGCGCAGGGTCGGCGTGCTCTACGCTCACGGTCGTGCGTGCCGAGCGTCGAACTGACCGTGGTACATCGCTGCTGTTCTCGGCTGTGTCGTCTGCTGCAGCTGATGAACCCAACAGTTGCCTCCTTCCGACCAGGTCCATCTGCGACAGGTGCATCGGCGCCTCACGCTGCCACCGGCGGTACTTGCGCGGATGCTGCTGTTCCTGGGCGCGGCCAGGCCATTGCGGGACAGCACCCGGTCGACCGTGGCCCGCGACGGCGCCGACTCCAGCCCGCGGCCGGACAGCTCGTGGGATATCCGGCGGGCACCCCACCGGGGATGCCGGCGGCGCAGCTCGCAGATCTCGGCCTCAACCTCGGCGGACAGGCGCGTGGGACTGTTCCGCGGGCGGCGGGAGCGATCCAGCAGACCGGGCATGCCCTCCTGCTCGAACCGCCGCCGCCAGCTGTGCAGGGTCTGGCGCGACGTGCCGTACCGGGCCGCGACCTCACCGATCGGGGCGGACCACGGGCCCGTGAGCCAGCGGGCCAGTACGGCAGTTGGGCCGCATTCCCGGGGACGGGGATGCGGCCCTGCTGTTGGCGGGCGCCGGGGTGTGAGCGGGGGCACGAGGTGTCGGGCTCACGCTGCACCGGCTACGGCACTCCGTGCCGACGCACGATGCCGAGCGAGGCAGCTCCACCCCGATGCTGCTGGCCCGCTCCCGCCACGCCTCCGTCCGCTCCCCGGAGCGGTACGCCCGCCCCGGCGTCGACGCGGTTGCGGCCCACGTCGCGTGCATCCGACCCGGCCGCCCGCCGGCGGAGCTGAACCTGGAGCACTCACAGCGTGCCCACCGAACGACACGACGCTCCGAGCGGCATCGTCCCAGGCCGGCGATATCCGTTGCTTCTGCGGCCGTTGCTACAGCGACCCGAAGGAGACGGTATGGGCCACGGCGGGAGTAGTGCGGTTTTCCCGGATGGGGGAAGGGGAGCGGTGCAGTGTTGCCAGTGAGTGGGGGGAGCGGGCACTGGGCCAGGGCTTCAAGGTTGTCTCATGGCTCGGGATCAGACGCTCCAGCGGGCTCGCCAGGTCAACTCTCAGCCGTCGGGACCACATCGCGCCACTCTGGTTCTCGCTGCCACGTGCCTGGGCATCACAGACCTGGTGATGTCGGAAGCCCACGCTGACGGACGCGCCACACTTCGTATTGATCTCAACGGGAAGAGGTACCGATGGCGACCTGGGGACTGATCCGCGAGACAACAAACGTGAAGCACTGGGACAGCTACATCACAGAGACACACGTGTTGGCATATGTGGAAGGTACGTACGAAGAAGCCCTGGCGGAGTTGGAGCTGCATGCTCGGCGCTTAATGGCTCATCATCCCAAGAAGCGAAAGCGCCGCCGGCTCTTCCGCAACGGCGACGACTTCCTGATGGTCGTCGATGACGCCGCCTGGCGGTCCTCGGGCACTCGGTACACGGTCGCGGAGCTGCTGGAGGACACCGCCGCACCGGCGAAGCCAACGAATACATGCGGGGCCACGATGAAGTCGACCGATAGACGCGAGGCCACCAAGCCTGAGCCTGTGGACACGATGCCGCCCGCCTCGCCGCCCGAAGAGCAATACCCCGACGGGGTGCCAGTTAAGCCGAAGTGGCTAGGCCGCGCTGATCTGCCGTAAAAAGCCGTTGCCTTCCTGGACTTGAGGACTCCAGCAAGGTGGCTGTCAGCAGGGGAGAGGGGCTGGACAGTGCTGGTGTGGTGGCGCAGACGCGGTCCTGAATCTTCGCGCAGGCGCGAGCATCTTCGGGGCGGGTCACGGGGACCATGCGGGTGTGGGCGTCGTGTCCGGTCTGCTGACGGTATTCCTCGGAATCACCGCGTTTGGGGGTGATTATGACGCGGTCCTCCGGCGACGTGTTGCTCATCTTGGCCCAGGCGGCCTCGCAGCGGGGGCTGTACCGCAGTATGAACGTGCGCTCCGGAGACCGCGGCTCAGCAGTCACAGCTGTGCAGCGCCTGCTTGCCGTGCACGGCCACCCCGTCGACACCGACGGGACCTTCGGTACGTCGACGGCGGAAGCCATTGGAGCTCTACAGGAAGAGCTCCACTTGGCTACGGACAGTGTGGTGGGCCCGGACACCTGGGCAGCTCTCCTCAGTCAGGCGTGACCCGCACCCGCACCACCAGCGCAAACACCCCGCCAGCCTCGCTCCTGCCCAGACAATGACACCCGCCCGCCGCGGGCTACGGCTCAGCGCTTGTTCTCTCTGCAGGTTCGGCCGGGTCGAGGAGCCTTACACCGAGCCGCAGGGCCCTTTCTGGAAGAGGCCTCATTCGGGTGTCCCTGTTGCCCACGACGCGGCTCAACCTCTTGACGGAAAGCGACGCAAACAGCTCAGCTTAGAGTTCACTAATTGGATAGACGGGGCTTCGCCGCGGCGGCCCCGTACGCAGGAGGTCGTCGTGGAGACTCCCGGGTCGCAGTCGTCGCTGCACCGAGCAAATCTCGAACGGGTCGTACGTGCCGTGCGCCTGGCCGGATCGCTCACGCAGGCGGAGATCGCGAGGACGACGGGTCTGTCCGCGGCGACGGTCTCCAATATCGTCCGGGAACTCAAGGCCGGCGGCACGGTCGAGGTCACGCCCACGTCGGCGGGCGGGCGGCGGGCCCGTAGCGTCAGCCTGAGCGGCGACGCCGGCTTGGTGATAGGGGTCGACTTCGGGCACACGCACCTGCGCGTCGCGGTCGGGAACCTCGCGCACCAGGTGCTGGCCGAAGAGTCCGAGCCCCTTGACGTGGACGCCTCCGCCGCACAGGGCCTCGACCGGGCCGAACACCTGGTCAGCCGGCTGATCCTGGCCACCGGGGTCGACCGCGCCAAGATCGCGGGCGTGGGCCTCGGCGTGCCGGGCCCGATCGACGTGGAGTCCGGGACCCTCGGCTCGACCGCTATCCTGCCGGGCTGGACCGGTACCAAGCCCGCCGTGGAGCTGGGGGGGCGGCTCGGCGTGCCGGTGCACGTGGACAACGACGCCAACCTCGGCGCCCTCGGTGAGCTGGTCTGGGGGAGCGGCCGGGGGGTCAGGGACCTGGCGTACATCAAGGTGGCGAGCGGTGTCGGCGCGGGTCTGGTGATCAGCGGCCGCATCTACCGCGGCCCGGGCGGCACCGCCGGAGAAATCGGGCATATCACTCTTGATGAGTCCGGCCCCGTCTGCCGCTGCGGAAACCGGGGCTGTCTGGAGACCTTCGCGGCCGCACGCTATGTGCTGCCGCTGCTCCAGTCCAGCCACGGTACGGATCTGACCATGGAACGTGTCGTACGGCTGGCGCGGGACGGCGACCCTGGCTGCCGTCGTGTGATCGCCGACGTGGGCCGACACATCGGCAGTGGAGTCGCCAGTCTCTGCAACTTGCTGAACCCGAGCCGGGTGGTCCTCGGCGGCGCTCTCGCGGAGGCCGGTGAGCTGGT
>CBFGQM010000173.1:0-10649 GCA_965650905.1 uncultured Streptomyces sp.
CCCGAGGCGCTCCGTCTGCTTCAGGGCTGTACACATGGTCTCGGGATCAGCGGCAGAGACGCCGTCCACGACGTTCTCCAGCACCGCGCGCAGGCCGGCGATGGGGGTGCGCAGCTCGTGCGAGACGTTCGCCACCAGCTCCTTGCGCTGGCGGTCCTGGGCCTCCAGGTCGTCGGCCATGCGGTTGATCGTCTGGGCCAGGTCGCCCAGCTCGTCGCGGCGGTCAGCGCCCCTGACCCGGCGCGTGTAGTCGCCGTGCGAGATGGCTCGGGCCACGGTGTTCATCTCGTCCAGCGGGGCCGTCAGTGAGTGCGCCACGAACTGCGTGATCAGCAGTGTCGCGATCATCGAGAAGACCGTGATGAACCGCAGCTCGGTCTCCGTGCGCACCGCGATCATCAGCAGACCGGTGGTGATGAAGACCGAGACGACGACCAGCATGCCGAGCTTCGTCTTGATCGAGAAGGGGCGCACCTCGTCCCAGAGGCCGGCGCTCCTGCCGTCCAGGCTTCCGCCGTCCGAGTTCCGGCCGTCCAAGCTTCTGCGTCGGCCGCCGACACCGCTCATGACACAAGCCCCCTCGGGAGGTCCGGCTCTTGGCAGTCCCACTCGGTTCGGTTCAGTACCGCCGGATCCCCGTTCAGGGAGTGGGGGTCTCCAGGGCGTAACCGACGCCGTGCACCGTACGGATCCGCTCGGCGCCGATCTTCCGGCGCAGGGCCTTGATGTGGCTGTCCACGGTCCGCGTGCCGGATGCGTCCGCCCAGTCCCACACCTCCGCGAGCAGCTGCTCACGGGAGAGCACCGCGCGGGGCGTGTTGGCCAGGCAGACCAGCAGGTCGAACTCGGTGGGCGTCAGATGGACGTCCTCGCTGCGCACCCGCACCCGCCGCTGCGCATGGTCGATCTCCAGTTCGCCCAGCCGCAGGATGCCGGAGCGAGGAGTCGACGCGGCCAGCGCGGCCCGCTCCACCCGGCGCAACAGCACGTGTGCGCGCGCGGCCAGCTCGCGCATGGAGAAGGGCTTCGTCATGTAGTCGTCGGCGCCCACGCCGAGCCCGACCAGCATGTCCGTCTCGTCGTCGCGCGCGGTGAGCATCAGTACCGGCACCGGGCGCTGTGCCTGCACCCGGCGGCAGACCTCCAGGCCGTCGAAGCCCGGCAGCATGATGTCGAGGACCAGCAGGTCCGGCTGCCACGCCTCGGCCGTGTCGACGGCGGCCGGGCCGTCAACGGCGGTCTGTACGAGAAACCCCTCGGCACGCAGCCGGGCGGCGATGGCGTCCACGATCGTCGGATCGTCCTCGACCACCAGTACACGGCGCTGTGCGCCCGGCGTGGCCGCCGTGCCGTTGTGGGAGGTGTGTGTCTGCTCCATCGCCCGCCCCTGAGTGTGCTTTCCGGAATCCGTGGGGTGATTCCATGACTGCGCTTGACGCTCGAATGATCGGCGCCAGGGCAGCAGAGTACGGGCAGCGACCACCGCTCGGCTATTCAGGCCCGACAGCCAGATGCACGACGTCCGGAACGCCCCGGGCAACCGGGATCTCTTCGGTACGCACGTGTCGGAACCCGGCATTCCCCAAGGTTCCCTCGAAATCAGGCGATGGTTGGGCCGACCACACGGCAAGCACCCCGCCGGGCCTCAACAGCCTTGCGCAAGCGGCGAGTCCGGCCTCCGAGTAGAGGGTGTCGTTGCCCTCGGTCACGGTCCATTCCGGCCCGTTGTCGATGTCCAGGCACAGCGCGTCGTACGTGTCTGACGCCTCATGGATATAGGCGATCAGATCGGCTTCGACGATCTCCGTCCGCGGATCCGCGAGCGCCTCCGCCGACAGCCGTGACAGCGGTCCGTCCAGGTGCCAGTCGATGACCGCCCGCTCCCGCTCGACGACCGCGATACGGCCCCAGCGCGGGTCGGCGGCCGCGTGTGCGAGCGAGAACCCGACTCCGAGCCCACCGATGAGCACGTCCGGCTCCGCCCGCCCGTCCAGCGCGCCGAGAGCACCGATGGCCGCGTCGACCAGCAGCCGCTCCGAGCGCCCGTCGGAAGTGTCCATCAGGAAGCACCCGTTGGCCACGATCTGCAGCAGCTCGCCATGCCGGCGCAGCACGACCTCGCCGTACGGGCCGTCGCGACGGTCGAGGACTTCGGGGGTGTCGTACGCGGTGGTCATGGGGTCATCCTGGCAAGTCCGCCGGGGGACGGGCGGCCGAACCGGGGGCCGGCGACCGCCAGGGCTCCTGTCACGAGGGGGTCGAGGAGGGGTAGTCGCCGTACGGCCACGTACGGCGCGCCCACTGGAGAGAGCAGCTCCATGCCCTCCGGAGAAACAGCTCCGAGCCCACCGGTGTCAAAGCTCCACGTGCACCACCGTCGCGTCGTCGTGCGTCTTGCTCCGGCCCAGGAACACCCGTTCCGTATCGGTCAGTTCCAGAGCCCGTACGCGGTCGATGAGGGCCTGGGAGCCCTCCTCGCGTATGAAGGTGAGGAGGCCGGCCCAGTCGCCCTGCCGGAACTTCTCCACCCAGCGGGTGGCGCCGTCGGTCAGGGCGGTCAGTGTGCGGACGTCGGCGCGTGGCAGCGTGCCCGTCACCGCGCGGGCGGCCACCGACGGATCGGCGGCGGCCGTGAAGAAGCCGCCCTCCTTGTTGCGGACCGTCGCGTCGGCGATGGCGTCTGTGGTCAGGGAGGCGCGGGGGAGGCGGGAGAGGCGGTCGTCGAGGAGTGCGCCGACCGTGCCGCCGCGGGACTCGACGAGGAGGGCCGAGTCGGAGAGGACGAGGTACTCGACATCGGCGGCGGACCAGCGGGCGAGGACCACGGTTGCCTGAGGGGTGCGTGGGTGAGAAAGGTCACAGGTGACCCGATGGGTGTCGGCGGTCCGCCGGATGGCCTGCCCCAGCACCTCGGCGAGTGGCAAATCTCTTCGCGAAACGGACAGTTCACTCAGTGCTCCGCCGAGCCGCGCCGTGAACCAGGGGACCGAATGCACGCATCCCGCATCGGCCGCCGGTGGAGTCACACCATCAAGCAGGACGAGCGAACCACCCTCTCCGGAGGCCGGCAGGCCAACCGACGCATAGTCCTCGTTCGGGTGGGCAGGGGTGCCGGGGGCCGAGATCAGTTCCGTGCGCATTCGGCCAGTCTGCGCGACGTCTTCGCAAGCTTCGCCAAAGACAGGCAACCGTCGCGGAATTGGCTCATCTCGCAGTCAAGGCGCCTGATTCGCCACGGAACAATCGATTCCGTCGGAGCGCGGCGACGCATCCTGCCACTGGCGGCCCCGGGAGTCCAACCGGCCCGCTGCACAAGGCCCTTGCACACGCCGGCGCGACTTGCCCGCCCCCGCCCTGTCGATGTTCACTCCTCTGGGTGGTGGGTCAGGCGATGCGCGGCCACCGCCCACCGGCACTGGGAAGGTCGGGAGCCGTATCCGGGAACGACATGAGGGTTGACTGTCGTTTACCTGGGCCATGGGTACACGAGTCAAGAATGCGAGCATCGGTGCAGAAGATGCGGCCTCGGCGTAAAGGCAAGCAGACGGCTCCGGACGCGGGAACCGGGCGCACACCGCACTCCCCGGACCCCGCAGGAAAAGGCCGCCCCGCGCACGTACGCAACCGGCTGATCGTCGCCGTCGCCGTCGTGGCCGCCGCGATCGCCGGAGCCGGTGCTCCCTCGGTCATCGCCGCCTCGGGTGAGCTGAAGGACTCCCAGAACCTGGTGACGGCCGCCGAGCGCACCAAGGACGCACTGACCCTCGCCCACGCGCTCGCCGACGAGCGAGACGAGGTCACTTCCTACATCGCGGCCGGCCGCCCAGACGGCCGGGGCCCCTCCGAACAGCACAGCGCCCGCGTGGACCGGCAGGTCGACGAGTTGCGGCCGCAGGCCCCCGCCGCGCTCCGCAGCGATCTCAACGACATCGCGTCCGTACGAAGAGCGGCGCTCACCGGGAGGAGCACCGCTCTCCAAACGCATCAGGCGTACTCCGCCGCCATCACCGAACTTCACGGTCTCGCAGAGGACCTGGCCGAGCGGCTGCCACCCCGCGCGGGCGCCGGCTCGCACGCGCTCGCCGACCTCGACACCGCCGTCCAGCAGGCCGCCGCCGCCCGCGGGCTCCTCCTCGCGGCCCTGAACGTACCCGTGACGACCCGTCCCACCACCGACCCGATCACCGCCCTGCCCACCACGACCACCACGTCGTCGGCCGGCGACACCAAGCAGCGGGGCGCCCTCACCGCCGCCGCTCAGCAGGCCAACGTCCGCGAACAGGCCGCGCTCGCCGACTTCCAGGAAGCCGCGCCCAGGGCTGACAGCGCCTCGTACGACTCCACGGTGACCGGCCCCGAGGTCACCTCCGCCGAGAAGTACCTCGCGAAACTCGTCGACCAGCCGACCCTCTCCGACTCCGAGCTCGGCACCAACACCAAGAAGCTGGACGCCGCGCTGTCCGCCCGCGTCGAGCTGATGCGTGGCGTCGAGGCGTCCCTCAACAGCCGCCGTGCCGCGGACCTCGCCCAGCTGCGTGACGACGACGTCACCGCCCTGGAGATCCGCATCGCGCTCCTCGGCGTTCTGATGCTGGTCGCCGTCGGCGTCTCCACGGCCATGGCCCGTACGCTGACCCGCCCGCTGGCCGTGCTGCGCCTCGGCTCGGCCCGCCTCGCCGCCGACCCGGTCGCCGAGGAACCGGTCAGGTTCACCGGCCGCAACGACGAGTTCGCCCAGGTCGTGCGTTCCGTCAATGCGCTGCACGCGCACGCCGCCGCGCTCCACGAGCGGTTGACGACCCTGGAGGGCGACCGCAAACACCTCGTCGCCCAGCGTCAGACGATGGCCGACGAACGGGAGAGGCTGCGCTTCGAACTCGCCGCGGCCACCGCCCACCTGACCGAGGTCCGGCAGAGCGTCCACGGCATCTTCGTCAACCTGTCGCTGCGCACCCTCGGCCTCGTCGAGCGGCAGCTCGCCGCCATCGAGGGCCTCGAGGAGCGCGAGCAGGACCCCGACCGCCTCGCCACCCTCTTCCGGCTCGACCACTTCGCCACCGTCATGCGTCGGCACAGCGAGAATTTGCTGGTCCTCGCAGGGGTGGAACACGGCCACCAGCACCCCGGCCCCGTCCCGCTCGTCGACGTCGTGCGCGCCGCCATCAGCGAGATCGAGCGCTACGAGCGGGTTCGGATCGGCTCGCTCCCGCCGTACCAGCACCTCGCCGGGTTCGCGGCGCACGACATCAGCCACCTGCTGGCCGAACTCCTGGAGAACGCCACGTCGTTCTCGCCGCCCGACATCCCCGTCGAGGTCTCCGGCTGGTTCCTGGAGAGCGGCGAGGTCATGCTCTCCGTACATGACGAGGGCATCGGCATGACCACCGAGCGCCTGGATCAGCTCAACGCCCGCCTCTCGGACTGCGCCCCCGAGGACGCGTACGACCGGGAGAGCGGCGAGGGTCTCGGACTCGGGCTGTACGTGGTGGCGCGGCTCGCGCACCGGCACGGCGTACGTGTACGGCTGCGTGAGCAGAAGCAGGGCGGCATCGCGGCGGTCGCCGTCCTGCCCAACTCGCTGCTCGCCCCCGCACACGCCGTCTCCTCGCAGGCCACCTCGATGGCCCAGGGCGCGCCCTCGCCGGCGTTCTCCGGGATCGAGGCCGAGGCCAACTCCCATGTGCTCCCCGGGCGCTGTGGCCGGGACCCGCTGATCGCGGCGGCGGAGCAGACGGCACGGCAGGCGGAGTCCGGGAAGACCGAGTCCGGGAAGACCGAGTCTGAAAAGACCGACTACGGGGCCGAGTCCGAGGAGGGCCCGGCCGAGGAGCGCGCACGCGAGGGCTCCGCGCTCGGAGCAGAGCCCGCCGAGCCCTCGGGGCCTGCCCGGCCCACCGGCTCCTCCGGGTCGGAGACGACCATGGAGCTCATCCCACCGAAGCCCCGGGCCGAGGCGCAGGCGACCGCCGAATCCAAAGCCGCCGAATCCAAAGCCGCCGGTGGACCGGGAGCCGCCGACGGACCGGAAACGGTCATCGGACGCGAATCCGGGGCCGAACCCGTCATCGCCATCCCCGCCCAGACCCCTGCCGACCCCTTCGCCACCAACCCGTACGCCATCGGCCCCGACACCCACGAGCGCGTCGCCGATGAGCCGGAGCGGGTCACCGACAAGGGTCTGCCGAAGCGGACGCCCACGTTCTCCGCGACTTCGCCGCAGGCGAGGCCGCATGCGGGATCCGTTGACGCGGAGGCGTTGCGTCTCAGGCTCGGCGGGTTCCACCGGGGCGCGATGCAGGGCCGCCGCGACGTCGAGGCCGAGATCGCCGAACAGGCGGCCGAGATGCAGGCGCCCGCAGGGGACGTCGTGAAAACCGAGGGGGACACCGTCGAGGAGGCAAGCAGTTGACCGCGCCGAGTACCTTCGGGCTGAGCAATGAGGCCCGCAATCTGCACTGGCTGCTGACGAACCTCGTCGAGGAGGTATCGGGCATCCTGTCGGTCGCGGTGGTCTCCTCCGACGGTCTGCTGCTGCTCTCCTCCGACGCCGGGAGAAAGGCGCAGGGCCGCGAGGCGGGCAGGGCCAAACCCGCCGGCCCCAAGGGCTCCTCCGCCGACCTCGCCACCGTCGTGTCCGGCATCGGCAGCCTCACCATCGGCGCCGCCAGGCTGATGGACTTCGGCGGCCTCAAGCAGACGGTGGTCGCGATGGCCGAGGGCAGCCTCTTCGTCATGTCGATCAGTGACGGCTCGCTGCTCGGTGTGTACGGCGCGCCGGACTGCGACATGAGCGTCGTCGCCTACCACATGGCGCTCTTCGTGGGCCGCGCCGGGCACGTTCTGACCCCCGAACTCCGCAGTGAGCTGCGCCAGTCGATAGAGGACGCGTCGATAGGGAGCCGCCAGTGAGCAGTACGCCCAAGCTTCCGGTCCGCGGCGGGGAACGCAGACCCGCCCGTGTACGCCCCTACTCGCTCACCGGCGGCCGCACGCGCTTCGGGTACGTGCTGCTCGTCGAGACGTTCGTCACCAGCACAGCCGCGCTCGAAGCACCCGACGAGCGGAGGGAACTGACGAATGGTTCCCTCACCACCCGGGTGATGCCAGAGATGCGCGCCATCGTCGAACTCTGCCGCCGGATGCGAACGGTGGCCGAGGTCGCCGCGCTGCTGAGGCTGCCGCTCGGTGTGGTCCGCGTACTCCTCAGCGACCTGGCGGACCAGGGAAAGATCCGTGTGTACGGAACCGGTCACGGCCCGGGACAGCCGGACCGCGCACTGCTGGAAAGGGTGCTGAATGGACTCCGCCGTCTCTGAAGTCGTCGCCGAACCCGCTGTCGTCCCGGACGCGTACGAGAGCCTCCAGGCCTGGCAGACGGACCGGACGCGCGCCCCGATCGCCACGAAGATCGTGGTGGCGGGAGGCTTCGGCGTCGGCAAGACCACGCTCGTCGGCGCCGTCTCCGAGATCACGCCTCTCAAGACCGAGGCGCTGATGACCGAGGCCAGTGAGGACACCGACGACCTCACCGCGACGCCCGAGAAGCTGACCACGACCGTGGCCATGGACTTCGGCCGCGTCACGTTGGACGACGACCTGGTGCTGTACCTCTTCGGTACGCCGGGTCAGCAGCGGTTCTGGTTCATGTGGGACGACCTCGTGCGCGGGGCGATCGGGGCGGTCATCCTCGCCGACACCCGCCGCCTGAAGGACTGCTTCCCGGCGCTCGACTACTTCGAGAGCTGCGGACTGCCGTACGTCGTCGCGATCAACCACTTCGACGGCAGCGAGCGGTACGAGCCGGAGGATGTGCGAGAGGCCCTTACCGTGCCCGCGCACATACCTGTCATGATCATGGACGCGCGCCGGCGGATCTCGGTGATCGAGACCCTCCTGGCCCTCGTCGGCCACGCGTTCGAAGTCAGCCCCGAGTAGGCCCCTCGTAGTCGCAAGTAGGAGACAGGATCCGCATGCGGAAGATACTCGTCGTCGGAGCCGGCCAGTCCGGACTCCAGCTCGCCCTCGGACTCCAGTCGCACGGGTACGAGGTCACCCTGATGTCCAACCGGACGGCGGACGAGATCCGTACCGGACGCGTCATGTCCACGCAGTGCATGTTCCACACGGCACTGCGGCACGAGCGTGATCTCCAGCTGAACTTCTGGGAGCACCAGGCCCCGAAGATCGAAGGGCTCGGCGTCTCGGTCGCCGCGCCCGGCTCCCACGACCCGGGCCCCACGCAGCGCGCGATCGACTGGGTGGGCAAGCTCGGCGGATACGCCCAGTCCGTGGACCAGCGTGTGAAGATGGCCGGCTGGGTGGAGACGTTCACGCAGCGCGGCGGCCAGCTCGTCATCCACGGCGCGGCGGTCTCCGACCTCGACTACTTCTCCCGTACGTACGACCTGGTCCTCGTGTCGGCGGGCAAGGGCGAGCTGGTCTCCATGTTCGGCCGCGACGCCTCCCGCTCCCCCTACGCGGAGCCGCAGCGTTCCCTGGCCGTCTCGTACGTCCACGGACTGGGCCCGCGCCCCGAGCACCCCGACTACGAAGCGGTCCGCTGCAACCTGGTCCCGGGCGTCGGCGAGCTCTTCGTCATGCCCTGCCTGACCACCTCGGGCCGCGCCGACATCCTCTTCCTGGAGGGCGTACCCGGCGGCCCGATGGACGTCTTCCAGAGCGTCAAGGACCCGGCCGAACACCTCTCCCTGACCCTGGACCTCATGGAGCGGTACACGCCGTGGGAGTACGCGCGGGCCACAAAGGTCGAGCTGACCGACGCGAACGGCACGCTGTCCGGCCGCTACGCGCCGACGGTCCGCAACCCGATCGGGAGGCTGCCGGGCGGCGGCCTGGTCCTGGGCGTCGCGGACGTCGTCGTGGCGAACGACCCGATCACCGGCCAGGGCTCCAACTCGGCCTCCAAGTGCGCCGCTTCCTACCTGGAGTCGATCCTCTCGCACGGTGAGCGCGACTTCGACGAGGCCTGGATGCAAGGGACCTTCGACCGTTACTGGGACAGCGCCCAGCACGTCACCAAGTGGACCAACGCGATGCTCGGCGTGCCGCCCGAGCACGTGCTGAACCTGATCGGCGCGGCGGGCCTGCTCCAGCCTGTGGCCGACCGCTTCGCCAACGGCTTCAACGACCCCAGCGATTTCGAGAACTTCTTCTACGAGCCCGAGAAGACCGAGGCCTATCTGGGCTCCGTGGCCGCTGCGGGCGCGGCAGGGGCGTAACCCTCGTAGCCCTCGTCGGATCCGTCCGTCGCACCCCGGGGGAGCTTCGGCGGCGTGCACTGCGGCAGGGGCTCCCCGGCCGGGTCCGTGTGACGAACGCGGGTCCCGTCTCGCGAGCGCCGTCAACGGCCGTCGTCGGCGGGCGGGTTCAGTACCGCCTCCATGACGGCCCGAGCGATCGGCGCCGCGTCCCCGCCCCCGCTGATGTCGCCCCGGTCGGCCGCCGCGTCCTCGACGACGACCGCGACGGCGACCGCCGGTTCCATGGCGCCGGCGGCATGCGCCCACGAGATGAACCAGGCGTACGGCGTACCGGAGTTGCCGATGCCGTGCTGCGCGGTGCCGGTCTTGCCGCCGACCGTGGCGCCGGGGATGGCGGCGTTCGTTCCGGTGCCCTCCGTCACCACGTTTGTCATCAACGTGCGCAGCCGCATGGCGGTGGCGGTGTTCATGGCCCGGCGCAGGGTGCGTGGGCGGGTGGCCGAGACCGTGGCGCCGTCGGCCGTGGTCGTCCGCTCCACCAGGTGCGGCGCACGCACCGATCCGCCGTTCGCGACGGCCGCCGAGACCATCGCCATCTGCAGGGGTGTCGCCCGGGTGTCGAACTGGCCGATGGAGGAGAGCGCGAGCTGAGCCTTGTCCAACCGGGTGCGGAAGGTGCTGGCGGACACCGGGAACGGGATCCCCACCTCGGGGTCGTTGAAGCCGAAGCCGGCCGCTGCGCTCGCCATGCCCTCCGGACCCACGTCCGCGCCCAGCTTGGCGAACACCGTGTTGCATGACCACTCGAAGGCTTGGCGCAGCGACGCGTCGGCGCAGCCCTCGACATCGTTGGTCAGCTCGGCCGAACTGCCGGGCAGCCGGTACGGGTCCGGGGAGTCGGTGGGCGCGTCCAGGTCTGTCACCAGGCCCGCGTCGAGGGCAGCCGCCGCGGTGACCACCTTGAAGGTCGAACCGGGTGGATAGGTCTGCTGGATCGCCCGGTTGAGCATCGGCCTGTCCGGTGAGCGGTTCAGCCGCTTCCACTCCCGCGCCACCGCGCGGTCCGTCCCGGAGAGCCGCTCCGGGTCGTAGGAGGGAGTGGAGACGAGCGCCAGGATCCGGCCCGTCGACGGCTCGATCGCGGCCACCGCGCCCCACCGGTCACCGAGTCCGGCGTACGCCGCCTGCTGTGCGGCCGGGTCGAGGGTCGTGACGACGTCGCCGCCGGGGTTCCGGGCTCGTGTGGCGTCGTTCCACAGGGGCGGCGGGGAGAGCATCGGGTCGGTGCCGGTCATCAGGCACTGGGTGTCCAGGGCGTCCAGCACGTTGTCCCGGGACGCGGCCCAGGACGAGGACGGGTCGTCGCCCGCCGCCGCCGGCCCGCCGCCCGCCATGGTGGCGACCATCGTGTGCACGTCGACCTGGTGT
>CBFGQM010000174.1:0-10636 GCA_965650905.1 uncultured Streptomyces sp.
GAACTGGGCGTACAGGCGGCTGGTCTTCCAGTTGTTCGTCTCGTAGTACGCGACCTCTTCCGAGTACGGCGGGACGGGAATCTGGTAGACGCGGCGCTGGAGGCCCGAGGGCCAGCCCTCGGTGAGGCCGGTCGCCGAGTACTTCTCCTCCTTGTCCTTGCCGCTGGCGCGGCTCTGGTTGGCGGAGATCACCAGGTAGCCGGCGGGGACGCCGACGAGCAGCATGATGATCAGCAGGGTCAGCGCGCGGCGGCGGATCATTCGGCCCCTGCTCTCGGGTGGGTGAGGCGGCTCGTCGGGCGACGACGGCTGGTGGGGCAGTGAAGGCGTCACAGCGATCCCTGTGTCGTACGGCGCGACTGCGCGTAGCGCTCGTATCGCTCGTACCGCTCCACCCGACGCCGCTTGGCGCGCCGGAAGCGGCGGGCGACGAGCCGGGCGAGGTCGGCGGCGCCGACCATGCCGGCCTCGGGGCCGAGCTGGGCGCGGGCGATACGGGCCTCGGGGCGGTAGCCGCGGCCGGTCAGATGGCGGCGGAAGGCGTCCCGCGCTGGGCCGATCAGCAGGTCGTCGGCCGCCGAGACTCCGCCGCCGATGACGAAGCAGGACGGGTCCAGGGCCGCCGCGAGGTTCGCGATGCCGACGCCGAGCCACTGACCGATGTCCTGGAGGAGCTCGATGCACATGGCGTCGCCCTCGCGGGCCAGCTCGGTGATCACCGGGCCGGTGATCTCGGAGATGTTGCCCTTGACGTGCTCGACGATGCCGTACGCCACCGGGGAGTCGGCGGCGGCGAGTTCGCGGGCCTCGCGGACCAGCGCGTTGCCGGAGCTGTACTGCTCCCAGCAGCCGCGGTTGCCGCAGGGGCAGCGGTGACCGCCGGGCACGACCTGCATATGGCCGAACTCGCCCGCCACGCCGAACTTTCCGCGCTTGACCTGGCCGTCCACCAGGATCGCGCCGCCGATGCCGGTGCCCAGCGTGATCATGACGAGGTGGTCCTCACCACGGCCCGCGCCGAAACGCCACTCCGCCCAGGCGGCGGAGTTCGCGTCGTTGTCGACCAGAACGGGGACGGCGAGGCGTCCGGAGATGCGGTCCCTGAGGGGCTCGTTGCGCCACGACAGGTGAGGGGCGAACAGGACGCGGTTGCGATCGGCGTCGACCCAGCCGGCTGCCCCTATGCCGACGGCGTGCACGTCGTGCCGGTCGGAGAGGTCGAGGACCAGTTCGACAATGGTGTCCTCGACGACTTTGGGGCTCTTGGACTTGTCCGGGGTCTCGGTGCGGACCTTCTCCAGGATGTTGCCGTCCGCGTCGACGACGCCCGCCATCACCTTCGTACCGCCGATGTCGATGCCGACGGTGGGGACGCGGGGTGCCGTCAGATGTGATCGGCGCTCACGTGTCCCGACAGTCCGCAGGACGGTGGCCCGCGCGGAGCCGCGGTGCGCTAGGTCGCGGTAGGTGCTCATCGCGCCGATTCTGCCCTACGCTCCCGCGAGGTTGCATCGTGGAGTCGCCTCACTCCGCCGGGCGAGCCGTGGGCAACCACCCGTCGTATGGGACCTGCGAGGTGGGTGACCTGCGAGCTCGTCGTGGCTGCATGGGCGGAGCCGCATGCGTCGCAGCCCGCGCCCCTTACGGGGGCGGCCCCCATGCCGCGGTCCTCAGCCTCCGGGCGGTGCGAGAGCCCTCAGGGCCGTACGAGCAGCTGGAACTCGAACGAATAGCGGGAGGCTCGGTAGGTGTGGCTGCCGAACTCGACCGCGCGGCCCGTGTCGTCGAAGGTGGTGCGCTGCATGGTGAGCAGTGGGGCCCCTTCCGGCTCGCCGAGGCGCTCGGCCTCCACGACTGTGGCGGCGCGCGCCCCGACGGACTGGCGGGCGCTGTGCAGCGTGATGCCGGCGGCCCGCATCAGCCGGTACATGCCGGTGGCCTCCAGCTGAGAGCTGTCCATGTCGAGCAGTCCGGGCGGCAGATGGTTGCACAGGTACGCCATCGGCTCGCTGTGGGCGAGGCGCAGCCGCTCCACCCGGTGCACATCGCTGCCCTCGGCCACTCCGAGGGCGGCCGCGACCTCGGCCGACGCCGGGACGACGGTGTTGACGAGGACCCGGGTCGCCGGCCGCTGGCCGGCCGCCTCCAGGTCGTCGTACAGGCTGCTGAGCTCCAGTGGACGCTTGACCTGGCTGTGCACGACCTGGGTGCCGACGCCGCGGCGGCGTACGAGCAGACCCTTGTCGACGAGGGACTGGATGGCCTGACGGACTGTGGGGCGGGACAGGCCGAGCCGCCCGGCGAGCTCGATCTCGTTGCCCAGCAGGCTGCCCGGAGTCAGCGCGCCGCGCTCGATCGCCGCCTCGAGCTGCTGGGACAGCTGGAAGTACAACGGCACCGGACTGCTCCGGTCGACGCCGAGCTGGAGCGTGACGGTCGGATCCATTTCTGGTTTGGGCACGGGGCGAGCGTAGCCCCGGCGAATGATGACCGGAAGTCGTGAAGTTCAATTGTCCGGACAAACCATGGACGACCATCAAGCCGAGACCGCACGGGACAGTTCGAAGCCCCGCAAGGTGGTGAGTCGGAGATGGCAGCCGCTGAAGTCGACGTTGTCGGCGGCTGGGCCGGGTACGACGATGCAACGGAGGCCGGCAGCTCGGGCCGCTCTCAACCCCGGAGCGGAATCCTCGAAGGCGAGTGCCTCGCGGGGGCTAAGTCGAAGGCGGGACAACGCCTCCAGATACAGATCGGGAGCCGGCTTGGCGTTCGACACCGCTTCGCGCGTGACCACATGGGCGAAGCGCTCGAGAATCCCGAATTGCCGCAGATACGGCAGCACAGACCCACGCCGTGAGCTGGAAGCGACCGCGCACCGGAGTCCGTGCGCTGCCGCTTGGTCGAGCAGGTCGATCACGCCCGGTAGCGGAACGGACTGCTCCATGAGCGCGCGGAACATCGACTCGCCTGCCGCCTCGAAGGAGTCCCGTAGCGCGGGTGTGCCGAGGAGTACCGCGAGCTCCTCGAACGGGTCGAACTCCGCCAGGGTGGAGCCGACTCCTCTGAACCAGTTCTCCTGGGACAGTACGGCCCCGTGCGTGGCGTACAGGCTGCTGAGCACGCGGTGCCAGATCGATTCGCTGTCGGCGATCAACCCGTCGAAGTCGAGTATCAGGCCTCTGACCACGCTGCCTCCGAGGTGCTGGGAGAGACGTCGTCCAAAGGCACGGACGCAGGCCGCAGCATCCAGGCGAAGATCGCGCCGGCCGCGTACAGCAGGAAGATGACGACGAAGAGCAGCCGGGGCCGGGTGTCGTACAGAAGTGCCGCGATATAGCCGGAGGGAATGGCCATCATGGCGGTCACGCTTTGGAGGGCGCTGAACATCGCGGCCCGGTCCATGTCACCGAGTGTCCCGACGATGAGGGTGTCGCGGTAGGACTCCGTGAGGAACACACCGGCGGCGGTCAGTGTGCTGCTCAGCAGCAGCAGGACGACTCCATGCCTCGGTACCAGCAGGAACAGCAGCCATCCCGCGGCGCTCAGCGCGAGGGCTGTCCGGGCGGTGTTCACGACGGAGTGCCCCCGCAGCCGGGGCAGCAATACCAGGAAGCACAACAGTGCCACGGCCGCGGTGAGCGCCGGGACCCAGGAGATGGTGCCGGCACCGATCGCGAGGTTGTCCGCCAGGTAGACGACCTGGAAGACATTGATCGTCACCGCCAGGCTGGTGGCGATGTACAGGCCGATAAGAGGCCACATCCGGCGGTGTCGTGACAATGTCCAGAACAGCCGTAGGTTCGTGGCGACGCTGTGCGCCATGCCGGTGTTGCCGCGCCGCTTCATGGCGGCCTTGCCTGCGGCTGTCTCATGGACCAGGCGGTGGCGCCAGACGAAGTGGACGACCATCATGACCGCGCCGACGGCGTAGATGACCCGCAGTGTGGAGACCACGCCGTACCGGTCCATGAGGACACCGGCGACGGGGCTGAGGAGCCCCGCGCCCATGGCGATCAGCTTGATCGCGGCGAAGACACGGGGCTGGTCCCCCTTCGGGGTGTCCTCGGTGGCGAGGAGGTTGAAGGAGGTGTTGACAATGCTTGAGCAGGCGTTGAGCAGAGCCGCGATCAGGAACATCCAGAAGTTCGTCGCCAGCGCCCAGAGCGCCATGGGCAGCGCCCAGCCGACCAGGTCGAATACGAGGGATGTCCGTCTTCGTCCGAGCCGGTCGGTCACGGCCCCGGCGATGATCTGGAAGAGGAAGGCGGCGTACAGGTTCGCTGACAGGATGACACCGATGGAGAGATTGCTCAGTCCTACGGACTTCATGTAGAGCGTGGCGTAGTAGAGCACGACCGTGCCGGTCAGCGCCCACAGCGGTTCGAGAAGGACGCAGTACCGAGCGTTCGGGGCCAGGTCCTTCAGCGGTATGAATCTCACGAGGGGTCCGTTCTGGGAAACCGCGACGCGCCCTGCCGCTACGGAACAGGGCGGCGGGCGGCGGCTAAGAGAGGAGAAGCGTCTTCACGGCAGTGAGGGGGCGAGGCTCGCCTGTGGCTGAGTCCACGCCCATGACGGGGTCAAACGCCTCCATGAAGTGCTCCAGAGGGACCTGTGTGGTGACCATTCGCTCGAGCTCCGGCAGTCGGCGGGCGAATTCCATCGCTGGTCCGATCGCGTCGTGCAGGGGCACCGCCCCGACGATACTGATGCCGTTGTCGACCAGATCCACCGGCTTTACCGCGGCCGTGTAGCTGTCATCGCAGCCCAGCGGGACCACCCTCCCGCCCTTCGCCACGTACGACAGAGCCGTCTCGATCTGATGGCCCACGGCGTCGATCACGATGTCGAAGCGGCGGCCGCCGTTGACCTCACCAAGCAGCGCCGGTGTCAGCTCGTCGGGATGGATGGCGTGGTCGCTGACGGTGCCGGCGAACTCGCGCCGGAACGGGCTGGGGTCGGTGGCGACCGTCAGCCGGGCGAATTTCATGCTGATGCTCTGGCAGAGCAGCCCGATCGGGCCACTGCCAAGGACGAGGACCGAGTCACCTGCCTGGACCTGGGCCTTCACCAGCCCGTTGAGCGCACAGCCCAGCGGCTCGATGAGACTTGCCGTCCGCCAGCTCATGGAGTCGGGTATCCGGTACAGGTACCGTTCGTGTCCGACGTAGTAGTCGGCGAACGTGCCCGGGAGCGAATAGCCGACCTGGTGCCTCTCAAATTCTTCGCAGTAGCAGTAGTGGCCGACCCGGCACGCTGGGCACAGACGACAGGACTGGGTGGGATTGATGACGACCCGGTCGCCCGCCTTGAGGCCGGTGACGGCCGGGCCGACCTCTGTGACGGTGCCCACGCCCTCATGACCGAGGATCGTGCCCTCCTGCCCGATGGCGTACTTCCCCTGGACGATCTTGAGGTCGCTGCCGCAGACGCCTGTGCCGTATATCCGGACCTTCACGTCATGGGCGTGAACCAGTCCGGGTTCGGGTACCTCGCGCAGTTCCACCTTGCCGTGGGTGACGTACACCAGAGCCTTCATGAGGTCCTTCTCTCGTAGGGCGGTACGGATGAAGCAGGGGGCCAGTCACGGAGTGCGGTCAGCAGCGCCGACTCGACTGCCTCCAGTTCCTCGAAGCCATGGGCGTCCGAGAAAACCAGATAGCCCTTGGAGAAGATCCGTTCCCTTGCCAGCACGCGGATCAGGTGTGCGCGGAACGGATCTGACCAGAAGTCCGCGATACCGCGGCTGCGCAGGGCGAAACTGGCGTGGGTTCCCTCCACGACCAGCTCGGCGTCAAGGTCCAGACGTGTGATCTCCGCGTTCAGGCGATCGAGCATCACTGCGGTGCGGTCGCGCCAGCTGGGCCATAGGGGCGTACGGCTCATGAGGTCCTCGCACGCCAGCGCGGCGGCCAGGGCGAGGCATTCACTGGAGTGTGCGTTACTGAACTTGGTGTGTGTGGCCTGGTCCATGAGCCCAGCCGGGCCGAGCACCGCGGCGAGCGGGAGGCCGTTGGCCATTCCCTTGGAGATGCACAGCAGGTCCGGCCAGATACCGTACTCCCCGGCGGTGGCCCGGCGGCCCATCCGGATGCCGGAGGTCACCTCGTCGAAAATGACGAGGGCCCCGGCCCGGCGGCATGAGCTGACCGCGCGTCGCAAGTCCGCAACCGCCCAGGTATTGGGGCAGAGAACCACTGCGGCGCATTCTCCCCACGTCTGCGCCAAGACATGTTCCACGGCCACCGGGTCGGATCCGCCCACCCATCGGGTGGTCTTCGCGACGGCGTCCGGGATCCCGAGTGGGCCCGGCTGCCGGCCGTAGTAGCCGTAGGCAGACCAGTCGTGCCAGCCGTGGTAACTCGTCGCCAGGACGATCTGGCGGCCGGTGGCGGCGCGGGCGACGCGCAGCGCACCCGTCACGGCATCGGCACCGCTCTTGCAGAAGCGCAGCGAGTCGTACCGTCCGAACCGCTGGAGCACTCGGGCCGCGACCTCGGCCTCGAGGGGGGCGGGCAGCGAGAAGGAGACACCGCGGCGCAGTTGGGCGATGACGGCTTCCTCCACTTCTCTGCGGGCGTGTCCCCAGGGGACGGTGCCCATGGCCATTTCGCAGTCGAGCCATGTGTTGCCGTCGATGTCCTTGAAGTACGCGCCGTTCGCCTCCGTGCAGCAGATCGCGGTCGTGCCGGGCAGGACACGTGAGGGAGACTTTGCGAGCGTGCTGCAAGCGGCGGGGATAAGGCGTTCGCTCTTCTCCAGCCAGCGCAGGCTGAGCGGGAACTCGACCGGGAGCTGGTCGGATGACGCGGCGGGCTCCATACCGGATCTCCTCATCTGATCTTCCGGCCGGGCCAACAGCCGGCATGGAGTTCCGCGGCCGTGAGGCAGTTGCCGTACAGGTCGACGATGAGATCGTCGGTGCGCACAGTGGAGCGCTCCTTCCACCAGAGCCAGTTGTCCGACAGCTGCACAAAGTTGTCGGTCAGTAACAGAAGCCGCGACTCCTCGCGGAGCAGATCAGGCGGAAGAACCTGCGCGAGCAGAATCGGGGACCCGGTCGAGACCTTGTGGGATTCGTTGTGCACCCCTTCCGGCTTCCACGCACGCAAGGCGAGACGCTTCCAGAATTCCGCAGCATCACTGCGGGCCTCCGCCATATCCACCCCGACGGTCGGCTCGCCGCATGCCGGGGCCCCGGCCACCTCTTCAAGGCGCGTGAAGAGCCGGTCCCACAGGTCCTGCTCAAGAGCGTGACCCCAGCGCTTCCAGAAGCGTCCGAGGTTGCTCTTCCTGTTGCTCGCCCGATGGATGCCGTTGCTCCGCTCCCAGTGGTAGGCCACCACCTGTGGATCGACCAGAGTCCGGTAGCCCAGGGACCGGGCACGCATCTGGAAGTCGAAATCCTCGTAGCCGTTGAAGAAGTCCTCGTCGAGCGAACCGGTCTCCTCCAGGACCTGACGCTTCATCGCAAACAGAGCGAACACGACCAGCTGGACCGGATATCGGCTGCGCGGCAAGGCACTGGGCCGAGCGTTCAGCAGGAGATGCCGCCCCACCGAATCGGTGAACGTCACTCCGCAGTGCTGGAGGCCACCTGTCTGCGGGTAAACGAGTACGCCCCCGGTCATCCCGACGGTCTCGTCGCTCTCCAGGGTGGCACGCATCCCAGACTGCCACCCAGGCTCCAAAATCACGTCCGAGTCAACGAGGTAGACATAATCCCCGAGCGTCAGGCGCAGTGCCTCGTTGATGGAAGCGGCACAGCCGAGCGGATTCTCGTGCTGGATGATCTCAACAATGATCCCGTTCTTCGTGAGCGGAACCAGCCGTTCCTCAAGGAGGCGCTGCACGTCCGCTCCCGAACCATCGTTGACGACGAGGAGCTGGGTGTCGGTTTCCAGGGTACGGACGAGGGAATCCAAGAATATTCGTAATATGGAAATCTCTTGGTGGACCGGTATGACGACTGTCTTCAACACCGAAGCCTTCACCTTCGTTTCATGAGTTCGGGATGGGCGCCTGGACCGTGGACCACTTGTGCTCATCACACAGGTCCATGGCTTCGTCGAGCATGTCCACGGAGTCCTGGTCCCACCCTTCGGGAAGCTCCCCGAAAGCGGCAGGGCGGAAGCCGAAGCGCTTGTCAGCCACGTCGATGAGGCCGTCCTGCTGCTCCACGTGGCGGAGCAACGCGGAAGCCTCGTTCCGAATCCAGGGACCGGTCTCGCGCCACGCCCCGGTGGTGTACTCGGTGATCCGACGTCTCAGGTCCTGCAGGATTCCGGCGCGCCACTTGAAGTGGTGCACGGGCACCAGCGGGCGGTTGACAGGGAATTCGTCCAGACTGCGGTGACTTCCGAGGCCCAGTCGAACCGATGAGTGCGCGGCCACGATCTTGCCGGGATTACCGCCCAGCAGTCTGGGGGTGAGGTAACCGCCAAGCGGATACGTCTGATCCAGCCCCTTCTCAAGAGACCATGGCCGGATGGACCCGTCCTCACTCACACGGTCGAACAGCAGTCCGCCGACGACCGGGCTGCCCGCGGTCTCGGCGGCGGTGATCAAATCGGTCAGCGGAACCGGGTAGTCGTGGAACTCGTCGATGTCCGCGATCACGTGCCAGCCTGCACCGGCCCGGACACGCAGATGGTCGCGCAACTCAC
Source organism: uncultured Streptomyces sp. (assembly GCA_965650905.1). Lineage (GTDB taxonomy): Bacteria > Actinomycetota > Actinomycetes > Streptomycetales > Streptomycetaceae > Streptomyces. The sequence goes on from CBFGQM010000174.1 coordinate 8,667, forward strand.
TCTGCACCGTTTCGTGCAAGGGCCCTTGGCTGATGACAGTCGGTGGACCGATCAGCTCCTCGCACACGGATATCAGTTCCTCTCGAACCGACTTGGGAGCGTGTTCGGTGAAGTGAAAGCCCAAGTAGAACTCTTGCACATGGACGGTGTCTCGGTAGTGGGCGACGAAGGCCCTGAGTAGATCCGGCTCAACTGGCCCTACCACTGCGACAAGAGGGGGAGATGCCTGCATATCGATTCTTTGATTCCTGTTCGGCGTATCAGACGGTGCTTGAACCATGAACACATTATTGAAGGCTGAAAGGCTGTCGTTGTGCGCGTCGTGTCACGCCTTCTCCTGATCCGGCAGGGGTACGTGACGCAGCGTGGGCTGACCCGTCGCGTCCGCGCGAAACAGCTGGGACAGGCGCCTGGTGGCGGATTCTCACCCGCCCGGATCACCATGCGTCCTCCACACACGGACGAAGCCGTCACATCGGCTCGTGACGGTTGGCGGATCGTGGAACCTGGCGCGTGTCCGCGATGTGGCGGGTCACCTTGCCGGGATCGGCGTGCTCACTTCCTGCCGGGGAATCTGGAAGCGATGCGCATCGCGTAGAATCGATCAAGTGTTTCGGCGCTGGTGGCCCAGGCGAGATGTTCCGTGGCAACCGTTCGTGCCGCCTTTTCTGCTCTGGCCCGGCGGCCCGGATCGTTCAGTAGGTCGATGATCATGTCCGCGAACGAGTCAACAGTACACTCGCCTGCCACACCAATTTCCGGGTACTTCTCAAAGAATTCCGCTACGACTCCGTACCCGCCGGCAACAACCGGACGGCCGGCGGCGAGATAGTCACCCAACTTGATGGGCCAGCGGGCGAGATTCAGCGGCCGGTCAGTGAACGGCAGGAGCAATACGTCGCACGCACCCAGGCAGGTGGAAAACTCTTCCTGGGCGACGACTCCGGTCAGGATAATATTACGTTTGAGATTTAGCTTTTCCATCAGCTGCAACAGGTCGTCGCGGACAACGCCTGTCATGAGCAGTTTCACATCGTGCGTCTTTCGCACTTGAGCAACCGCTCTGAGGAGGAGTTCCGTATCGGGATGAAAGAATCCACTGAAGCCGAGAACCGTCGAGTCCGCAGGGATCCCCAACTCCCTTCGCGCCAAGAGACGATCAAGAGGTTTCACCGAAGAGGAGTTCGCCCTGTCCGGCACCAGCTCGACATGGGACGGAGCAACGCCCAACCCGATGGCGCGCTTGCGGAGAAAGTCGGTGTTCACTGTCACGCCGTCCGCCTGGGTGATGGCGGCACGCTCTATGGCGCTGGTGATCCGATGGTCCAATCGGCGAAGAATTCCTTTGCCTGGCTCCTCCCATATTCCCCCAGGCCATAGGTCGCTGCAGTCGTACACAATGAGCGGGCGGGTGGTTCGCCCCCTTTTTGCAGCCATGAGCGGCAGAAATGTATTGAAGCCGGGATGGAATACATGAACCACATCGAAGCGCTTTGCTCGACGCATGGCGTGCCCCACACGGTACGCCACGTCCAGAGGTATCTTCGTTTCCGGAAGATAGCGGCTCATGCGCTCTGCAAGTTCCAGCCCGCCGAGATAGGGTGCATAGACCCATTCAACGCCATGGACTCGCTCTCGCACCGAGAGAAATCGCCGGCTCGGATCGCTGCTTACTATGGTCACGCTGTGTCCTCGGGCCACAAGCGACTCGGCGATGTTTGTGTAACGAAAATAGTCGCCTACGCGAAAGAATCCGCCGACAATGAACAAGATCCGCATCATCTCACCCGGTTCCCCTGTTGATTCTGGGCTCTTGTGCCCGGCCTTGGCGCTGGTGAGCGGAGGCACTCGTGCCGGTGTGTCCTCCGTGGAGGCGAAGTGCCGCCCGTTCGGCAACACTTCGCCCACGCGATGTCCGAGGCTGTGGATCAGGAATGGCTGCCCGCGCGCGGCGCTGATCCGTCGGTGTC
>CBFGQM010000175.1:0-10592 GCA_965650905.1 uncultured Streptomyces sp.
TGGGTCTGATGCTCTATACGGCACAGATTCTGCTGCTGTTCATGTTCGTCGCCGCCTTCAAGGACACGACACTGTTCAACCCCAGGGCCTTCGCGTTCACGTTGGTCGCCGCCACGCTTGCGTGGATCGGCAGCCAGGCCCGTGCTCAGATGAAGGCCAAGATCCTCTACGTCGAGCCCGATTCTTCGAAGGGCGACAAGCCCGAAAAGACCGGGCACTCGTCGTGAAGGGTGGGGCCGGGATAAGTGCGCGTAATAGATCCTGCTATCGTCCGGTGCCAACTGCGGCATCGCGGACGCGGGCATCTGAGCTGACGCCTGCTCTAGTGCGAGGCTCAATGCCCGACTGCCGCCCCCACATCCGTAACACCAGTCCAGTGCCGAACCGCGGCTGCGCGCCGCGCCGACACAACGAGGTTGCCGTACCTATGCGTCACGCCGAAGGAGCCCGCGGTGAGTGCTGAACAGACCGAGCTCGCCTTTGACTGGAGCTGTCGGATCATGTCCGACAACGGCTGCGGCTTCCCGGCTCCGGGCCTGCACTCGTTCCTCTTCAAGCCGATGGCCGAGGTCGGCGGGTTCGAGTTCAACAAGGTGATGCTGCTCGCGCTCGTCACCACCGTCCTGATCGTCGCTTTCTTCTGGGCGGCTTTCGGGAGGGCGACGGTTGTCCCGGGCAAGCTGCAGATGGTCGGCGAGGCCGGTTACGACTTCGTGCGCCGCAGCATCGTCTACGAGACCCTCGGCAAGCGGGAGGGCGAGAAGTACGTACCGCTGATGGTCTCGCTGTTCTTCTTCATCTGGATCATGAACATCTGGTCCGTGATTCCGCTGGCCCAGTTCCCGGTCTCGTCGATCATCGCGTTCCCGATGGTGCTGGCCCTCGTCGTGTACGTCGTCTGGGTCTCGCTGACCTTCAAGAAGCACGGCTTCGTCGGCTTCTTCAAAAACGTCACCGGCTACGACAAGTCGCTGGGCTGGGTACTGCCGCTGGTCATGGTCATCGAGTTCTTCTCGAACCTGCTCGTTCGGCCGTTCACGCACGCTGTGCGACTGTTCGCCAACATGTTCGCCGGACACCTGATGCTGGTGATGTTCACCGTCGCCTCCTGGTACCTGCTCAACAGCTGGATGATTCCGGCCGCCGGTGTCTCCTTCGTCATGACCATGATCATGATCCTCTTCGAGCTCTTCGTGCAGGCCGTCCAGGCGTTCGTCTTCGTCCTCCTCGCCTGCTCCTACATCCAGGGCGCTCTCGCCGAGCACCACTGAGCCGCGCCGCCCCGCCAACCCCAAGAACGTTCCGGTGGCCAACACCCGCCGGTCCATGAAAGAGAAGGAAGAATCAGCATGGCTGCCCTTGAGACCCTCGCCGCCGTCGAAGGCAACATCGGTTCCCTCGGCTACGGCCTCGCCGCCATCGGCCCCGGCGTCGGCGTCGGCATCATCTTCGGTAACGGCACGCAGGCCCTCGCCCGCCAGCCCGAGGCCGCCGGCCTGATCCGCACCAACCAGATCCTCGGCTTCGCCTTCTGTGAGGCGCTCGCCCTCATCGGCATCGTCATGCCGTTCGTCTACGGATGACGAACCCTGACGAGCAAACCCTTTAACGGAAGGCACTGATGTGATCGCCAGTCTGCTACAGCTGTCGGCCGCGGAGGAGCAGAACCCGCTCGTCCCGCCGGGTCCCGAGCTGCTCGTCGGCACCATCGCCTTCGCCATCGTGTTCTTCTTCTTCTGGAAGAAGCTCCTCCCGAACATCAACAAGGTTCTGGACGAGCGCCGCGCGGCGATCGAGGGCGGTATCGAAGAGGCCGACGCCATGAAGGTCGAGGCCCAGAGCGTGCTCGAGCAGTACAAGGCTCAGCTCGCCGAGGCCCGGCACGAGGCCGCGCGTCTGCGCCAGGAGGCGCAGGAGCAGGGCGCCGCGCTCATCGCCGACATGCGTGCGGAAGGCCAGCGGCAGCGTGAGGAGATCGTCGTCGCCGGTCACACTCAGATCGCGGCCGACCGCAAGGCCGCGGCGTTGGCGCTGCGCCAGGACGTGGGCAAGCTCGCCACCGACCTGGCCGGCAAGCTCGTCGGCGAGTCCCTCGAGGACCACGCGCGCCAGAGCCGCACGATCGACCGCTTCCTCGACGGCCTCGAAGAGACCGCGACGCAGGCCGAGGCGGCTCGATGACAGCGCACGGAGCGAGCCGCGAGGCAACCGCCGCCGCCCGTGAGCGTCTGGACGCGCTGACGGACAGCACGGCCGTGGACGCGCTCACGCTCGCCGACGAGCTGGCCGCCGTCACCGCGCTGCTCGACCGCGAGGTGTCGCTGCGTCGGGTCCTCACCGACCCGGCGCAGGCCGGCGAGGCGAAGGCCGGGCTGGCCGGGCGGCTGTTCGGCGGACAGGTCAGCGGCCCGACCGCCGACCTGGTGTCCGGCATGGTGCGTTCCCGCTGGTCGCAGCCGCGTGACCTGGTGGACGCGATCGAGGAGCTGGCGAACACGGCAGACCTCACCGCCGCCCAGAGGGCGGGCGCACTCGACGACGTGGAGGACGAGCTCTTCCGGTTCGGCCGGATCGTCTCTTCGAACACCGAGCTGCGCGCAGCGCTGACGAACCGCGCCGCCGGCACCGCGGCCAAGAGCGAGCTGCTGCGCAGCCTGCTCGGCGGCCGGGCAGGCGTCGGCACCGAGCGGTTGGTCACACGTCTTGTGACCGCGCCGCGGGGACGTAGCCTGGAGGCGGGACTCGAGTCCCTGTCCAAGCTCGCCGCCGGGCGCCGAGACCGCATGGTCGCCGTCGTCACCTCGGCGGTCCCGCTGAGTGACCCGCAGAAGCAGCGCCTGGGCGCCGCCCTCGCGAAGCTCTACGGCCGCACGATGCACCTCAACCTCGATGTGGACCCCGAGGTCCTCGGCGGGATCCGGGTGCAGGTCGGTGACGAGGTCATCAACGGTTCCATCGCGGACCGGCTTGAGGACGCGAGCCGCCGCATGGCGGACTAGCGGCAACTCAATACTCGTATCAACACACGTACACAAGCAGTACTTACGGCCCTGGTTGGGCCGTGCAGAGGATTCCTGGGGGCCCGCGGCGCAGCCGCTGAGGGAAACAGCCCCAGACCCCCCAAGAAAACTTCGGGCCCAACAAGGAGAGCAGGGAACCCAGATGGCGGAGCTCACGATCCGGCCGGAGGAGATCCGGGACGCGCTGGAGAACTTTGTCCAGGCGTACAAGCCGGACGCGGCCTCGCGCGAGGAGGTCGGTACGGTCACCCTTGCCGGCGACGGCATCGCGAAGGTCGAGGGCCTGCCCTCGGCCATGGCCAACGAACTGCTGAAGTTCGAGGACGGCACCCTCGGCCTCGCGCTCAACCTGGAAGAGCGCGAGATCGGCGCCATCGTCCTCGGTGAGTTCAGCGGCATCGAGGAGGGCCAGCCGGTCAGCCGTACCGGCGAGGTCCTGTCCGTGGCCGTCGGAGAGGGCTACCTCGGCCGCGTCGTCGACCCGCTCGGCAACGCGATCGACGGCCTCGGCGAGATCGAGACGTCCGGCCGCCGCGCCCTTGAACTGCAGGCCCCCACGGTCATGCAGCGCAAGTCGGTGCACGAGCCGATGGAGACCGGCTACAAGGCCGTCGACGCGATGACGCCGATCGGCCGCGGTCAGCGTCAGCTGATCATCGGTGACCGTCAGACCGGCAAGACCGCCCTGGCCGTCGACACGATCATCAACCAGCGCGACAACTGGCGCACGGGCGACCCGAAGAAGCAGGTCCGCTGCATCTACGTCGCCATCGGTCAGAAGGGCTCGACCATCGCCTCCGTGCGTGGTGCCCTCGAAGAGGCCGGCGCCCTGGAGTACACGACCATCGTCGCCGCCCCGGCGTCCGACCCGGCCGGCTTCAAGTTCCTGGCGCCGTACACCGGTTCGGCCATCGGCCAGCAGTGGATGTACGAGGGCAAGCACGTCCTCATCATCTTCGACGACCTCTCGAAGCAGGCCGACGCCTACCGCGCCGTGTCCCTGCTGCTCCGCCGTCCGCCGGGGCGCGAGGCCTACCCCGGTGACGTCTTCTACCTGCACTCCCGTCTGCTGGAGCGCTGCGCGAAGCTGTCCGACGACATGGGCGCGGGCTCGATGACCGGTCTGCCGATCGTCGAGACGAAGGCCAACGACGTCTCGGCGTTCATCCCGACCAACGTCATCTCCATCACCGACGGCCAGTGCTTCCTGGAGTCGGACCTGTTCAACGCCGGTCAGCGCCCCGCGCTGAACGTCGGTATCTCCGTCTCCCGAGTCGGTGGTTCCGCGCAGCACAAGGCGATCCGCCAGGTCTCCGGCCGACTGCGCGTCGACCTCGCCCAGTTCCGTGAGCTGGAGGCGTTCGCCGCCTTCGGTTCCGACCTGGACGCCGCGTCGAAGTCGCAGCTGGAACGCGGTCAGCGCATGGTCGAGCTGCTCAAGCAGCCGCAGTACCAGCCGATGGCCACCGAGGACCAGGTCATCTCCATCTGGGCCGGCACCACCGGCAAGATGGACGAGGTGCCGGTCGCCGACGTCCGCCGCTTCGAGAAGGAGCTGCTGGACTACCTGCACCGCAAGGAGCAGGGCCTGCTGACCTCCATCAAGGAGGGCGGCAAGATGTCGGACGACACCCTCACGGCCATGGCCGACGCCATCGCGGACTTCAAGAAGCAGTTCGAGACCTCGGACGGGAAGCTTCTCGGCGAGGACGCTCCGGCTGCCGCCAAGTGACGTAAGGAAGGGACCTGACTCATGGGAGCCCAGCTCCGGGTCTACAAGCGTCGCATCCGATCCGTCACCGCGACCAAGAAGATCACGAAGGCGATGGAGATGATCGCCGCCTCGCGCGTCGTCAAGGCACAGCGCAAGGTGACGGCCTCCACGCCGTACGCGACCGAGCTCACGCGCGCGGTCACGGCTGTCGGGACGGGTTCGAACACCAAGCACCCGCTGACGACGGAGACGGAGTCGGCGACCCGCGCCGCGGTGCTGCTCCTCACGAGCGACCGCGGGCTGGCCGGCGCCTTCAACTCCAACGCGATCAAGGCGGCGGAGCAGCTGACCGCGCGTCTGGAGACCGAGGGCAAGGAGGTCGACGTGTACATCGTCGGCCGCCGCGGTGTGGCCCACTACAACTTCCGTGAGCGCGAGATCACGGAGCAGTGGACCGGCTTCACCGACGAGCCCTCGTACGCGGATGCGAAGAAGGTCGCGGGCCCGCTGATCGAGTCCATCGAGAAGGAGACGGCGGACGGCGGCGTGGACGAACTCCACATCGTCTACACCGAGTTCGTCTCGATGATGACGCAGACGGCGGTCGACAACCGCCTGCTGCCGCTTCGCCTCGAAGAGGTGGCGGCGGAGTCTCACGCCAAGGACGAGATTCTTCCGCTGTACGACTTCGAGCCGTCGGCGGAGGACGTCCTCGACGCCCTGCTGCCGCGCTACGTCGAGAGCCGGGTCTACAACGCGCTGCTCCAGTCGGCTGCTTCCAAGCACGCCGCCACGCGCCGCGCGATGAAGTCGGCGACCGACAACGCGGGCGAGCTGATCAACACGCTCTCCCGACTTGCCAACGCGGCCCGCCAGGCCGAAATCACCCAGGAAATCAGCGAGATCGTCGGTGGCGCCAGCGCCCTGGCCGACGCGACCGCGGGGAGTGACAAGTAATGACGACCACTGTTGATACGGCCGTTGCCACGGGCCGCGTCGCCCGGGTCATCGGCCCGGTCGTCGACGTGGAGTTCCCCGTCGACGCGATGCCGGAGATCTACAACGCCCTGCACGTCGAGGTCGCCGACCCGGCGAACGAGGGCGAGAAGAAGACGCTGACCCTGGAGGTCGCCCAGCACCTGGGTGACGGTCTGGTCCGCACCATCTCGATGCAGCCCACCGACGGTCTGGTCCGCCAGGCCACGGTGACCGACACGGGCTCGGGCATCAGCGTCCCCGTCGGCGACTTCACCAAGGGCAAGGTGTTCAACACCCTCGGTGAGGTGCTGAACGTCGACGAGACCTACGAGGGCGAGCGCTGGTCCATCCACCGCAAGGCCCCGGCCTTCGACCAGCTCGAGTCCAAGACCGAGATGTTCGAGACGGGCCTGAAGGTCGTCGACCTTCTCACCCCGTACGTCAAGGGTGGCAAGATCGGTCTGTTCGGTGGTGCCGGTGTCGGCAAGACCGTGCTGATCCAGGAAATGATCATGCGTGTCGCCAACCTCCACGAGGGCGTCTCCGTCTTCGCGGGCGTCGGTGAGCGCACCCGTGAGGGCAACGACCTCATCGCCGAGATGGAGGAGTCCGGCGTTCTGGACAAGACCGCGCTGGTCTTCGGTCAGATGGACGAGCCCCCGGGCACCCGTCTGCGGGTGGCCCTGGCCGGTCTGACCATGGCGGAGTACTTCCGCGATGTGCAGAAGCAGGACGTGCTGTTCTTCATCGACAACATCTTCCGCTTCACCCAGGCCGGTTCCGAGGTCTCGACCCTGCTCGGCCGCATGCCCTCCGCGGTGGGCTACCAGCCGAACCTGGCCGACGAGATGGGTCTCCTCCAGGAGCGCATCACCTCGACCCGTGGTCACTCGATCACCTCGATGCAGGCGATCTACGTCCCCGCGGACGACCTGACCGACCCGGCCCCGGCCACCACGTTCGCCCACCTCGACGCGACGACGGTTCTGTCCCGTCCGATCTCGGAGAAGGGCATCTACCCGGCCGTGGACCCGCTGGACTCCACGTCCCGCATCCTGGACCCGCGTTACATCGCGCAGGAGCACTACGACGCCGCCATGCGTGTCAAGACGATCCTGCAGAAGTACAAGGACCTCCAGGACATCATCGCGATCCTCGGTATCGACGAGCTCGGCGAGGAGGACAAGCTCGTCGTCCACCGTGCCCGTCGCGTGGAGCGCTTCCTGTCCCAGAACACCCACGCCGCCAAGCAGTTCACCGGCGTGGACGGTTCGGACGTGCCGCTGGACGAGTCGATCACCGCGTTCAACGCGATCTGCGACGGCGACTACGACCACTTCCCGGAGCAGGCCTTCTTCATGTGCGGTGGTCTCGAGGACCTCAAGAAGAACGCGAAGGAACTGGGCGTCTCCTGAGCCTCGCGCTCTTGACTCCTGAGTTCTCGTACTCATGAAGGGGGGCGGGTTGCGTCCCGCCCCCCTTCTCACGCCTACGCGGTATCCCCCGGGGGCATCCCCCGGACCCCCGGCCGAGCGGCCGGGCAGAGGGCCCGGCACATTGGTATCCGAAGCCCTACTAGACTGACACCCAACACCCGGCGGCAAGGCCGGGTGGTGACCCGAGGAGCCCACCTTGGCTGCTGAGCTGCATGTCGAGCTCGTCGCCGCGGACCGGAGTGTCTGGTCCGGCGAGGCCACCCTGGTCGTCGCGCGTACCACGTCCGGCGACATCGGCGTCATGCCCGGACACCAGCCGCTGCTCGGTGTGCTGGAGTCGGGGCCGGTGACCATCCGTACGAGCGACCAAGGGACGGTCGTCGCCGCGGTGCACGGCGGTTTCATCTCGTTCGCGGACGACAAGCTGTCGCTGCTGGCCGAGATCGCCGAGTTGTCGGACGAGATCGATGTCCAGCGTGTGGAGCGGGAGCTCGATCGCGCGAAAGCTGAGGGCGACGCGTTCGCCGAGCGTCGCGCGGACGTGCGACTGCGAGCGGCGGCGGCACGCTGAACCCAGCGCGCCACATGACGTGACTCAGCCGCGGCCAGGACCGGAGCTATCTCCGGACCGGGCCGCGGCTGAGGCGATGCGGGTGCTTTTCCCTTTCCGTTACCTAGGAGACGAGGAGGTCGGTGTCGATGGTCCTCGCTCTGGCTGTGTGCGGGTTGGTGGTCGTACTGGTGGCGGTCGGGCTCTTCGTCTTCGGCCTGCGCCGCAGGATGATCCAGCGCTCCGGCGGCACCTTCGACTGCAGCCTCCGCTGGAACACCCCGGAGAAGGGCGACACCAGTGGCAAAGGCTGGGGTTACGGCATCGCGCGCTACAACGGTGACCGCATCGAGTGGTTCCGCATCTTCTCGTACGCCCCGCGCCCGCGCCGCATCCTGGAGCGTTCGGCGATCGAGGTGGCCGGCCGCCGCACCCCCGAGGGCGAGGAGGAGCTGGCGCTGCTCTCCGACGCGATCGTGCTCGCCTGTATCCACCGGGGGACGAGGCTCGAGCTGGCGATGAGTGAGGACGCGCTGACCGGTTTCCTCGCGTGGCTGGAGGCAGCCCCGCCCGGACAGCGGGTCAACGTCGCCTGACGCCTGACGGCTACCCGAGGCCGGTGTTGATGGCGCTCACCAGCTCCCTTGCTGGGTGCCGCCGGTCCGGCCGCGGCGGTGGCAGCCGATGCCGAGCAGCATTTCTTCGATGGGCTGAACGGTGTGTGTTCCCGAAGAAGTCTCCGTACGGGGAGCAGGCCGCCCCGTACGGAGTCGGGGAGAGGTCAGCGCTCCCCGCCCGGGACCCAGAGCACGTCCCCGACCTCCTTGTTGGCCGTCCGCGCAAGGATGAACAGTAGGTCGGACAGCCGGTTCAGATACGTCGCCGTGAGCGGGTTCATGACCTCTCCGTGGACCTCCAGTGCCGCCCACGTCGACCGCTCCGCCCGCCGCACGACCGTGCACGCCTGGTGCAGCAGTGCCGCACCGGGCGTGCCTCCGGGGAGGATGAAGGAGCGCAGTTTCTCCAGCTCGGCGAGGAAGCGGTCGCAGTCCGCCTCCAGCTTGTCGATGTAGAACTGCTCTACGCGCAGGGGCGGGAACTCCGGGTTCTCGACGACCGGAGTGGACAGGTCCGCCCCCACATCGAACAGGTCGTTCTGGACGCGGGTGAGGACCTTGACGACCTCCTCGCCCACCCCGCCGAGGGCGATCGCTGTGCCGATGACCGCGTTCGCCTCGTTCGCGTCGGCGTACGCCGCGATCCGTAGATCGGTCTTGGCGACCCGGCTCATGTCGCCGAGGGCGGTGGTGCCCCGGTCGCCGGTCCTGGTGTAGATGCGTGTCAGATTGACCATGAGAAGTTTCGCACGGGCATTCCGGCCTGAGGCCTTCACGCCCGCGTGGCCTCCTTCCTCGTGATGTAGGCGTGTCCACCGGCTCGTTGGAGAAGGTGGACCTGCCTCCGGTGGATGTCGGTCACCCGTGCCGTGCGTCGTTCGGATGTTGAGGGTGCCGAGCGCGTACGACAACGCCCAGCGGGTGGTGTGGACCGCTGCCGCATCCCGTAGTGGGGCCTTGGTTTGGTGCAGCACCTTTGCCAGGACCTTCGGCCGTATCGCGGGAACTCCCCACGGTAGGGCTGCCGTGACCGTACCGCTTTCTGCGCGTCATCCACGACGCGCCCGCCCTGCGGTCCCGCGCCTGGAGCCTGCAGAAGGTCCACCAAGATTTGGGGGCGGCCCCGCGCAAGGAGGCGGGCGCGGATGCCGGGGATCCGGTGCCGAGCCTGATGGCCGGGCGCATCGGCCGGCTCCACCAGGCGGTCATGAACACCATCGGCCACGAGATGATCGCCGGGCGGCATCCGGCCGAAGTGTCCCGTGAGGTGCTGGCGCTGCTCGACGACATGGGGGAACTTTTGGGTGAGAAGGTCGTCAACTACGCCGCGTGGACGGCGGAATGACCCATGCCGGTGTGATGTCCGTCATCTGAGAAGTGACGCGCATTACTTACCGGGCACACAGCCCCTTACGAGCGCTAGTGTCCGCCGGAGAGGCAGATGAACAGCGTGTTAGGGGAGTCGGACTGTGACACGGAAGCTTGCCGTCATCGGCGCCGGGCTCATGGGTTCCGGTATTGCCCAGGTATCCGCACAGGCGGGCTGGGACGTCGTCCTGCGGGATGTCACGGATGAGGCGCTGACCCGTGGCACCGACGGCATCAGGGCTTCGTACGACAAGTTCGTGAGCAAGGGAAAGCTGGATGCCGGCGCGGCCGAAGAGGCTCTGGGGCGCATCACCCCGACCACCGACCTGGACGCGGCCGCCGACGCGGACATCGTCGTCGAGGCCGTCTTCGAGAAGCTGGAAGTCAAGCACGAGATCTTCCGTACGCTCGACAAGCTGGTGAAGGACAAGGCCGTGCTCGCGTCCAACACCTCCGCCATCCCGATCACGAAGATCGCGGCGGCCACCGAGCGTCCGGGGCGCGTCGTCGGCGTCCACTTCTTCTCGCCGGTCCCGATGATGCAGCTGTGTGAGCTCGTACGAGGCTACAAGACGAGCGACGAAACCCTCGCCACCGCACGGGAGTTCGCCGAATCCGTCGGCAAGACCTGCATCGTCGTCAACCGTGACGTCGCCGGCTTCGTCACGACGCGGCTCATCTCGGCGCTCGTCGTCGAGGCGGCCAAGCTGTACGAGTCGGGCGTGGCCACCGCCGAGGACATCGACCTCGCCTGCAAGCTGGGCTTCGGCCATGCCATGGGGCCGCTCGCCACCGCCGATTTGACGGGCGTCGACATCCTCCTGCACGCGACGAGCAACATCTACACGGAGTCCCAGGACGAGAAGTTCGCCCCTCCGGAATTGATGCGCCGCATGGTGGACGCCGGTG
>CBFGQM010000176.1:0-10505 GCA_965650905.1 uncultured Streptomyces sp.
ACGGGTCCTCCTGCGTCGCCTTCAGCGACAGGGAGACACGCTCGCGGTCCATGTCGACGTCGAGGACCTCGACGGTGACTTCCTGGCCGACCTCGACAACCTCGGAGGGGTGGTCGATGTGCTTCCAGGACAGCTCGGAGACGTGGACCAGACCGTCGACGCCACCCAGGTCCACGAAGGCACCGAAGTTGACGATCGAGGAGACGACACCGGAGCGGACCTGACCCTTCTGGAGGGTCGTGAGGAACGTCTGGCGGACCTCGGACTGGGTCTGCTCCAGCCAGGCACGGCGGGACAGGACCACGTTGTTGCGGTTCTTGTCCAGCTCGATGATCTTGGCCTCGAGCTCCTTGCCCACGTAGGGCTGGAGGTCGCGGACGCGGCGCATCTCCACGAGGGAGGCCGGCAGGAAGCCACGGAGGCCGATGTCGAGGATGAGACCACCCTTGACAACCTCGATGACGGTACCGGTGACGATGCCGTCCTCTTCCTTGATCTTCTCGATGGTGCCCCAGGCACGCTCGTACTGGGCGCGCTTCTTCGAGAGGATCAGGCGGCCTTCCTTGTCCTCCTTCTGAAGGACAAGGGCCTCGATCTCGTCACCGACGGCGACGACCTCGTTCGGGTCGACGTCGTGCTTGATCGAGAGCTCGCGGCTCGGGATAACACCTTCGGTCTTGTAACCGATGTCGAGCAGGACCTCGTCCCGGTCGACCTTCACGATGACGCCGTCGACGATGTCGCCGTCGTTGAAGTACTTGATCGTCTCGTCGATCGCGGCGAGGAAGGCTTCCTCGTTACCGATGTCGTTGACCGCTACCTGCGGGATGGTGGCGGTGGTCTCGGTGCTGCTCGTCATGTGGGAAAGGGCTCCGGTACGGACATTGAAGTCGTAGGTACTGCTTACGCCGGGAGCCCGTTTCGCTCTGCAGAAGCCGGACAGCCAAGGAAGCGCCGAAATCCGATGATCCGGAAGGCGCCTCGACAACCGAGGGGACATACATACAGATGCGAGCGCAACCTGCTACGTCTGAGGTGCGCAGGCCCGCAGCGCAACTTGTAGCATACGGGGGCGGCCGGGCAGGGTCAATGCGCGAAGGTGCACACCCGGGGCAAAATGTCACATACCCGCCGCACAACCCCATGCGGCAGCCGTTACATCAGGCACCACGCGAAGGCACGCAGGCCTGAGAGACCCCTTCCGTGTCACTGCCGGGACGGGCTGCACGGAACAGTACGACGAGGGAGCCGATCATCCAAGAGCCCCAACCCTTCGAATCCAAGGCGACCCGACGCACGGCGGGAGCCGCGGAGAGCTCTCGCGCCAGTCGTGGCTGGTGGGACCGGAACGCGGACGAGTACCAGGTCGAGCACGGCACGTTCCTCGGTGAGGACCGCTTCGTATGGGGGCCCGAAGGGCTCGACGAGACTGAGGCGGAGCTGCTGGGGCCGCCCGAGGGGCTGAGGGGCAAGGGCGTACTGGAGATCGGTGCGGGGGCCGCCCAGTGCTCGCGCTGGCTGGCCGCCCACGGGGCCCGTCCGGTCGCTCTGGACCTCTCGCACCGGCAGCTCCAGCACGCCCTGCGCATCGGCACCGAGGGCGTCGCTCTCGTGGAGGGGGACGCCGGGGCGCTGCCTTTCGCCAACGGCACCTTCGATGTGGCCTGCTCGGCGTATGGAGCGCTGCCGTTCGTCGCGGATCCGGTGCGGGTCCTGCGAGAGGTGCACCGCGTACTGCGGCCCGGCGGCCGGTTCGTCTTCTCCGTCACCCATCCGATCCGCTGGGCCTTCCCCGACGAGCCGGGCCCCGAGGGCCTGAGTGTGGCCTCCTCCTATTTCGACCGCACGCCGTACGTCGAGCAGGACGGGGCGGGCCGTGCCGTGTACGTCGAGCACCACAGGACACTCGGTGACCGTGTCCGGGACGTGGTGGCGGCGGGCTTCCGGCTGGTGGACCTGGTCGAGCCGGAGTGGCCCTCCTGGAACAGCCAGGAGTGGGGCGGCTGGTCGCCGCTGCGCGGGAACCTGATCCCGGGTACGGCGATCTTCGTGTGCGTACGGGACGTACAGCGGACCGGCCGGACGGCGGAAAGCGGAGTGAGACACACGCGCGTGCGGGTGTTTTGACCTTCGTACGACACTGGGTGCCTGATCCGTACCGACGCTCTGGACCGGCTGCCCATCCGTCCCGCCGTGCCCGCGTTGCGGGATGCCCTGGAGGGGCACCTCCGTCTAGGCGCGTCCCGCACCGAAGATCAAGGTGGCCGACCTGAGCGGCGTTCGCCTTGCGGGCGGCGTGCTGGGGCGATCCAGACGCGGCCGGGCTCACGCTGCTCGATCCGCCGCCGGGTGGGCGGATCGACTACGCGGATCCCGAACGGCCCGTGCTCGCGGTGAAGTTGCAGGAGATGTTCGGTTTGCACAAGTCCCGGCCGTCGCCGGTGTGCCCGTACTCGTGCATCTGCTTTCGCCCGCCGGGCGGCCCGCCGCCGCGACCTCCGACCTCGCCTCCTTCTGGCGGGACGGGTACCGGGGCTACGGGCCGAGCTGCGCGGGCGCTATCCGAAGCACCCGTGGCCCGTGGACCCCGCGGCGACCGCGCGCCGACCCGGCACACGAACGCGCGCCTCGGGCGCTGACCCGCTCAAGGGGGCGCCGCTGATCCAAAGGGGCGAGGGCTTACGAGGCGCTGGGGCTCGGCGAGGTGCTGGGGCTCGGCGCGGCAGCCGCCGCCACCTTCAGCTCGACCGTCAGCGTCGCGCCGCCGGTGGTGTTGATGCGCAGCAGGAATGTGCCGGTCGTGTCGTCCGCGTACAGCTTCGGCAGCTTCAGCAGGCCGTTCGCGTCCGTCCTGAGGTCCTTCAGGGTGCGTACCGGGTTGCCTTCCGCGTCCTTGAAATAGGGGCCCTTGTCGTTCTCGGTCGCGTCGTCCGCCGACGTGATGAGCGCGGCGGTGGCCGCGACACCATCGGCGACGGCGCCCTTGTACGTGGCCTTCACCTCGACCTGATCCGCGAACTCGCCGCCCGGGACGCAGGTCAGCGCGGTGTCGCTGGTGCGCGCGAGAGTGTCGGCCTGGCGGGCGGTGACCGTCGCCGTGTAGTCGAGGGCGGGCACGCTGCGGCCGACGACGGTGGCGCGGACCCTGAAGTCGCCGGTCTTCTCGCCGGCATGGAGCGCGGGCGCGACGGCCACGCCGGAGCTGTTGCTGACAACCGTGGCGATGCTCTCGCCGCCGGCGAAGGCGGCGTCCGTGGCGCTGACGATGGTGAAGCGGACCCGGACCTTCGCCACGGCCTCGCCGGCCTTGGTCTCCGTGCGCGTGGCGATCTTCTCGGTGAAGGCGTCGCCCGCGGTCGCTGTGAGCTTGCCGGTACCCGCGTTCTCCAGGTGGTCCACCGTGTCGGTGGGGGTGTCGGGCGTGGAGCTCGGGGGCGGCGTGCCGGGAGGCGTGCTGGGAGGGGTCGGGCTGGTGGCTTCGCCCGGGGGTGTGGGGCTGGAGCTCGCCGGCTTGGGCGTCTTCAGAGGCGTCGGCGTCGGCGTCGGATCGGGGCTCGCCCCGTTGGTGTCGTCACTGCGACCGGCGGGCAACGTGCCCGTGCCGTCCGGCACCTCGTGGGTGCCCTTGCGGTAGTACTCCAGCCACGACAGGACCAGGTTCAGGTATTCCGTCGAGTGGTTGTAACTGAGGATCGCGCGTTCCAGGTCCGGCTCGACGGACAGGTCGCGGTCCGCCCGGCACAGATAGTGGCCGGCGGCGAGGGCCGCGTCGTAGACGTTGTTGGGGTCCTTCTTGCCGTCGCCGTTGCCGTCGCGGCCCGACCACTCCCAGGTGGAGGGGATGAACTGCATGGGGCCGACGGCACGGTCGTGGGCGGTGTCCCCGTCGTAGGCACCGCCGTCGGTGTCGGTGATCTTCGCGAAGCCGTTGCCGTTGAGGACGGGTCCGAGGATCGAGGTGAGCGTGGTGCCCTCGGCGTCGACGCGGCCGCCGCGGGCCTGGCCGGACTCGACCTTGCCTATGGCGGCGAGAAGTTCCCAGGGCAGGTTGCAGCCGGGCTTGGACTCGCGCAGCTTCGCCTCGGCCTTCTTGTAGGCGTCGAGGATGGTGGCGGGTATACCCGTTTCGGCGTCGCCCGCGGCGGAGGGCCCCGTGCCGGGCGTCGGGGTCGGCCTGGTGAGCGGCGGGAGGTCCGTGTAGTACGGCGAGTTGCCGGTCGCGCTGTTGTCGGCGCCTGCGTCGGGCGAGGGCTGCGAGCCGGTGTTCTGCCTGCCCTGTGCGGTGTCGGTCACGCCCGGTGCCTGGGATGCCGACAGGGCCGTGACCGCGGCCGCCGCCACAGCGGTGGTTGCCGCCCCTTTGGCCAGCCTTCGGCCGAATTGCGCCGCCATTGCGTGAACCCCTCCCCGTCGACGACCGCTCGCGCTTCGCGCGCTATCTCCCGGTTCGGCCGTACTCGCCAGCACGGCGACCCAGGTGACCCTACGACAACTTCCTTCGCGCAGGCATCCGCTCGTGCCCGATTTTCACCGGTTGGCCCAATCCGTTTTCCCCTCCCGGCACTTCCCGACCAAGGCGGCGCGTCCCGCATACTGGGCTTCACCGATCAAGGGACCGTCAGGTTCGGTCAACGCCGTTCACGGGGAGCCCAGTTGCCGTTCACTCTCAGCCATGCCGCGGCCGTGCTGCCCGTCGTGCGCGCTGACGGAACCGGCCGTGGTCCACTGGTCCCGGCGGTGCTCGTAGCCGGTTCGTTCGCGCCCGACATGACCTATTACGCGGCGAGCGCGCTGCCCGAGGCGATGGAGTTCGGCGAGGTCACGCACTCCTTCATCGGAGTGTTCACGATCGATGTCCTCATCACCTGGGCGCTGGTGGGCGTTTGGCTGATGCTGCGTGAGCCGTTGGTCGCGCTGTTGCCACCGAGCCGGCAGGAACGTACGGCGGCTCTTGTGCACTGTGGCGCGCCACGTGCCCCCTTCCGGCCGGCGCTCGCCCTGTGGTGGTACGTGTCCGCGGCGCTCGGCGCGCTGACGCATGTCGTGTGGGACACCTTCACGCATCTCGACCGGTGGGGGATACGGGTGTTCCCCGTGCTGGGACGGGAGATCGCGGGCTCCCCGCTGTACTGGTACCTGCAGTACGGGGGATCGGCGGTGGCCGCGGTGGTGATCGCGGTCTTCGTAGGGCTCGCTCTGCGGCGACTTCCCGCCGCGGAACCCGTGGGGCTGCCGGTCCTGTCCGTACGGGACCGGTGGCTTTCCCGGCTCGTGATCGGTGGCTGCGCGACGGTGGCCGCGGTGCAGCGGGCGGTGCGGTGGTGGGACTACTGGGGGTCGAGTGCGAAGCCCTGGGAGCTGATTCCCACCGTGTGCTTCGGGGCGGGGGCCGGGCTGGCCATCGGTCTGCTCGCGTACGGCGTCGCGGTCAGGGTGTGGCGTCCGGCTCCGGTTCGTTCCAGCCCGGCAGCC
Organism: uncultured Streptomyces sp.; assembly: GCA_965650905.1. Taxonomy (GTDB): domain Bacteria; phylum Actinomycetota; class Actinomycetes; order Streptomycetales; family Streptomycetaceae; genus Streptomyces. The sequence goes on from CBFGQM010000176.1 coordinate 5,473, forward strand.
GATCGTACCGAGCGGAGCCGTCCGGCTCCTCGCTGATCTCGTTCTCCAAAGTGAGGTCGCGCGGCACGCCCGCGGGGACGCCCCGGCGCCGGGCATGAGCGCGGCGCGCCCCGCGACCAACGACGCCGACCAGGTACGTCCAGTACGAGTGCCGCCATCAAGGTCGCAGTCGAGAATGTCCTACTAGTAGGGCTTTGTTGGGTGGATCTATTGGCCGGGGGGCTACGGCTTGATGTCCTGTCAGGTGTGACTCCTGAGGAACAGCGGCGGTCCTCACTTTGGAGCGGCGGCGCTGAAAGACCTCACTGCTACGGCGGGTGCTGTCGTTGAGCGCACCACGAGTTCGGGCGCCATCAGTATCGTGTGTGGGGGGCGACTCCTGTCGTCGATACGGGTGGTCACCGAGTTGACGGCCGCAACGCCCATGTCACGTCCGGGCTGGTTGACCGTGGTCATGGAGATGTAGCCGTAGGCGCTCAGGGTGATGTTGTCGAAGCCGACCAGGGACAGGTCGTCCGGGACGTTCATTCCGCGGCGTTTGGCCCCGGCGAGGACGCCGAGTGCCGAGAGGTCGTTTGCGGCGAAGATCGCTGTTGGCGGGTGAGGGCCGGCCAGCAGGGTCTCCGCCGCCGCCCTCCCCCCCTGTTCGGTGTAGTCCCCGCCGGCGGTGCGGATCCTGGCGGACAGGCCGTGACTTTCCATCGTGTCGGTGTAGGTACGTCGGCGGATCCGGGCGCCGGGCCCGTTCCCCCCGTCGATGTGTGCGATGTCCTCGTGGCCGAGGCTGAGGAGATGTGCGACGGCAATCCTGGCGCCCTGCCGGTCGTCGACGCAGACCTTTTCGACGCCGGGCACTCGGCGGCCGACCACGACCAACGGGACTTGGTCGGCAAGATCGCGGAGTTCGTTTGAGGGAAGTCTGGTCCCGACCAGGATGATGCCGTCCACGCGATGCCCCAGCAGCCGGTTGATGGCTCGCCGCTCCAACTCCTGATCCAGGTCGCCTGCCGTGAGGAGTACGGCGTAGCCAACTGCTTCGGCTTGGTGCTCGACGCCACTGAAGAGCTTCGAGAAGACCAGGTTCTCCATTTCGACGAGGACCACTCCCAGCGTCATGGTGTGCCGGCTGGCGAGCTGGGCGGCATATGCGTTGGGTCGGTAGCCCAGCTCGGCTGCGGCTCGGAGGACCGCCTGGCGACGAACCTGCGAAACGCGCGGGGAGTTGCGCATCACCAGGCTGACCAGTGCTCGGGAGACGCCGGCGCGGGCAGCCACGTCGTCCTGTGTCGCAGACAAAATATCCCCTCCGAAGATATTGACCGGGACCAGTTAGCGCGCTCTAATCCTACCGTATTAACGCGCGCTAACAGATCACGGTCCTGTGACCTGGAGCGGAACGAGAGGCAATCCCCATGAAGCACTCGCCAGGACGTCAATTTGCCGTCGCTGCCGTCGCCGTGACACTTGCCGCCGCTGTGGCATCAGGCTGCACTGCCCGTGACGCCGCCCCGCAGAAATCGAGCAAGGATGGCGCGCAGGGCAAGAAGGTGTCGGTCGTGATGGTGTCCGGGCCGCTGACCGACCCGTTCTTCAGCGCGATCAAAAAGGGCGCCGAGCAGGCCGCCCGGGACACCGGGGTCACGTTCGAGTACACCGCGCCGGCAGACCTGAAGAATATCGGCCCGGATCTGGCGCGGCTGGAGCAGGCCGCGGTGGCCAAGAAGCCCGACGCGATGGTGGTCAGTTCCTTCATTCCGGACGCGCAGGACGCGGGGATCAAGAAGGCCGTCGGTGCGGGTATCCCGGTCGTGTTCGCCAATGCTGGGGCGGCCTCCTGGAAGAAGCTCGGAGGCGTCACGTTCGTGGGCGAGGATGCGACGCTCGTGGGCCAGGGAGCCGGTGAGCGCTTGGCTGCCTCCGGCGTCCGGACCGGGCTGTGTGTCAATCACGTGCCGGGGAACCCCACGCTGGAGGAGCGGTGCGCCGGGTTCGAGCGGGCGCTGAAGAAGGCCGGGGGCAAGGTCATCCGGCTGAACATCCCCGCCACCGATGCCACCAATCCCACCACCGTGACCCAGGCGATCACCGGCGCGATGCGCTCTCACCGCTCCATCGACGGAGTCTTCACCCTCGGCTCCGGGATCGCTGAGAACGCCGTCAAGGCCGTGGACTCCCTCGGCGCGGCAGACAAGGTCAAGATCGGCACGACGGATCTGTCGAAGAACGTTCTCACCGAAGTCAAGGACGGGAAGCTGCTCTATGCCGTGGACCAGCAGCCGTACCTGCAGGGCTACTACGGCGTGCTCATCGCCGCGCAGAAGGTCCGCTTCGGTCTCGCGCCCGTCACCCCGATTTCCACCGCGCCGATGTTCATCACCAAGGACAACGTCGACCAGGTGATGCAGATCAACAACACCCAGGGCGGCATCCGTGGCGCGTCCTGACGCCGGCGTGGGGTCGGCAGTCATCGCCTCTGATGCTGCCGGCCCGCTCGCCTCGACCAGTCCCCGCCCCCGCCTGACAAGGAAATGTGTTCGATGAGATCCGACACCCTCGTTCACGACCGGTCCGCCGACCATCGTGCCGTTGTCCCACCGGCTTCATCCGGCGGTACCCGGGCCCGGCTGCTCCGCACGTTGCGCCGCCCGGAGTCCGGTGCCCTCCTCGGTGTGATCGCGGTCTACGCGTTCTTCGCTGTGACTGCCGGCAGCAATGGCTTTCTGTCGGCCGGGGGCACGGCCAGCTGGCTGAACGCGGCGGCTGAACTCGGAGTCCTCGCTGTGCCGGTGGCGATGCTCACGATCTCCGGCGAGTTCGACCTCTCCGTGGGTTCCGTGACCGGGGCTTCGTCGATGGTGGTGGCGATCGGCAGCGGCACGTACACCGCCCCGCTGTGGGTGTCCATTCTTCTCGCGCTCGCAGTCGGTGCCGCAGTGGGCCTGGTCAACGGCATCGTCACCATCCGGACCGGGCTGCATTCGTTCATCGTCACCTTGGCGTCGATGCTCGCGGTCGCGGGAGCGGCGCTGGGCCTGTCCCGGGTGATCTCCGGGACCACGAGCGTGTCGGTGAGCCCCTGGGGAGCGGCGAAGACGGTGTTCGCCGGCAGCTGGAACGGGTTCAGTGTCTCTATCCTGTGGTGGGTCCTGGTGACAGCGGTGGCTGCCTGGGTGCTCATCAAGACCACGTTCGGCAACTGGGTGTTCGCCACCGGTGGGGATGCGGACTCCGCCCGGTCCGCCGGCGTGCCGACGAGCCGTGTGAAGATCACCCTGTTCGTCACCACCAGCGTGGCCGCCGCGCTGGTGGGTGTGCTGCAGACGGTGCAGTTCAACGGCGGGGACGTCACCCGCGGCCAGGCCTTCGTGTTCAACGGCATCGTCGCCGCGGTGATCGGCGGGGTTCTGCTCACCGGGGGGTACGGGTCCGCTCTTGGCGTGTTCCTGGGCACGATGACCTACGGCATCGTCTCCTTGGGCATCTTCTACACCGGGTGGAGCACCGACTGGGTACAGCTGTTCCTCGGTGTGCTCCTGGCTGCCGCGGTGCTGGCCAACAACTACTTCCGCAAACTCGCGCTCACCGTCCGATGACCACCGGAGAAGCAACCGCCATGACCAGCACACCCATCATCGAACTGCGCGATGTCTCCAAGGCGTTCGCGGGAGTTCAGGCGCTCACCGACGTGTCGATCCAGGCCCGGGCGGGCGAGGTGCTCTGCCTGCTCGGCGACAACGGCGCGGGCAAGTCCACCCTCATCAAGATCATGTCAGGGGTGCACCAGCCGACTCACGGCGCCATCCTGCTGGACGGCGAACCGGTCCGGCTCACCGATCCACGCGACGCACGAGCCCGCGGGATCGCCACCGTCCACCAGTACGGCGGCACCATTCCGCTGATGAGCGTGGCCCGTAACTTCTTCCTGGGCACGGAGCCGACCATCGGATGGGGACCGTTCAAGCGCATTGACATAACCAAGGCCAGCCGGATCGCCCTGAAGGAGATCCACGAGCTCGGCATCACGCGGGTGCGCGACGGGGAACAGCTCGTCGGAACGTTGTCCGGCGGCGAGCGACAGGCCCTGGCCATCGCCCGGGCGATGTACTTCGGCGCCCGCGTCCTCATCCTCGACGAGCCCACCTCGGCGCTGGGCGTCAAGGAAGCCGGCAAGGTCCTGCACCTGATCGCCCAGGCACGCGCCCGCGGGGTGGCCATCGTGTTCATCACCCACAACGCACACCACGCGATGTCCGTAGGCGACCGGTTCGCCGTCCTCATCCACGGCGCGGTGGCCGCTGACTTCAAACGCGGAGAAAAGAGCCGCGAGGAGGTCCTCAACCTGATGGCCGGCGGCGAAGAACTGGAAGCCATGGAGGCCGAGCTCGGAGGCATCGACCTCGACGACTCCGGTGCCGGAGCCGTGACGACCACCCGAGGGACAAACCCGTGAGCGGTACGACCAGGAGAGAAAACAAGCTTTGAGGCAAGTCGGACGATCGTGCCACCAGCGCGGCCGCCGCCCGCATTCGCAGCACCTCCTGCACCGACGAAGAGGATGCAGCAACGCCGAAGCGGGCGAGCGCCTTTCATTGCAGCCCGAGACCGGCAAGGCCTACCTGCGCAGCGCGATGACCAAGCTCGGCACGCACACCCGCTTCGAAGCCGTCGTCGCCGCGCGCGCCTGCTTCCGTAATGTCATCGAGGGTGCAGGTTTTCGATCGGGGCTGGGTGAAGAAGTACCAGAAACAGCACGAGCCGCCCGCCGACGGGCGAGCTGACGGTCAATGAACCGCACGCCTGAAGGAACTCGAACGCCGCATCCGCAAAGTCGAGATGGAGAACGCCTTCCTGAAAAAATGCGCGGCCCAGGGTCCTCAAAGCGCCGCTCCGCAGCCCCAGGCGCACCCCAGCGCGGTGATCTGCCCGACCTGCTCGCCCGCCGCGTCGGTCGACGTGACCGTTCCAGACGGTGCTGAGCGGGCCACCCGACGAAGCGGAACTCAGGACGACCCGCTTAACACCAGCCACCTAGT
>CBFGQM010000177.1:0-10491 GCA_965650905.1 uncultured Streptomyces sp.
AGCATCTGCGGCTCGCTGAAGGCGGCCGCGTATGCGGCCCGGTTCAGCGGGTTCGACAGGTCGATGCCGCCCTCGCCCTTGTACTGGTACGTCTTCTGGCCGCCCGCCTCCTCGTAGTCGAGCTCCTTCTGGGGCCCGCCCACGATCGAGTACTGGGTGGTCTTCTCGCCGAAGTAGATGCGCTGCTGGTAGTCCTTGTTGAAGGTGCCGGTGGTGGGCAGGCCCTGCTCGGTGAAGGCCGGGGAGCCGTCGGAACCCTGCTGGATCTCTGTGCCCTTGGCCGCGATCGCGCCGTACCCATGCGTGTAGATGAAGTGCTGGTTGATCCAGTTCTTCTTGTCGACGCGGCCGAGGTTCAACTCACGCAGACCGATGATCGTGTCCTGGCCCTTGTACCGGTCGACGTCCAGCGTTGTGGGGAACTGGTAGTACTTCCGCTCCTGCTCCAGCTGCTGGAACGTCGGCGAGACCACGTTCGGGTCGTTCAGCCGGTAGCTCGCGACTGAATCGGCCTGATCGCGCTGCTGCTTGGCGTTGCCGCTGTCGCCTGTGCCCGAGATCTCATCGATCTTCACGCCGTCGATGCCATACGCCTTGCGCGTCGCCTCGATGTTCTTCTCGATGTACGAGGTCTCCTTGGCCTGTTCATTCGGCTTGACCTGGAACTGCTGCACGATCGCCGGGTACAGCCCGCCGATCAGCACCGCCGAGAGCACCAGCAGACCGAAGCCGATCAGCGGCAGCTGCCAGGTGCGCCGCCACAGCGTGGCGAGGAACAGGAGCGCGCAGATCACGGCAATGCAGAACAGGATGGTTTTGGCGGGCAGATACGCGTTCGCGTCGACGTACCTGAGGCCCGTCCAGTTGCCCGTCGCCTTGAAGTCGCTGGACTTCACCGCGAGTCCGTACCGGTCGAGCCAGTACGCGACCGCCTTCAGCGCGACGAAGAGGCCGAGCAGCACCGAGAGATGACCGGTGGCCGCGGCCGTGGCACGCGAGCCGGGGCTGGTGATCCGCAGTCCGCCGTACAGGTAGTGGGTCAGCGCGGCGGCGATCACCGACAGGATCGCGGCAGCGAAGCCGAAGCCCAACAGGAAGCGGTACCAGGGCAGGTCGAAGACGTAGAAGGCGACGTCGAGGTGGAACTGCGGGTCCTTCTGGTCGAAGGGCACGCCGTTCACCCACATCAGCCACGTACGCCACTCGCCCGCCGAGGAGGCACCCGCGATCAGCCCCGCCAGGGCAATGATCCCGAGCAGGACCCACTTCTTGTGCGGGGCCACACCCATCCGGTAGCGGTCGAGGCTCTGCTGCTCCATCGACATGGCGCTCAGCGGTGGCCTGAGCCGGTAGGCCAGCCAGATGTTCACGCCGACAGCCGTGGCCATCAGGAGTCCGAACACGCAGAACAGGCCGATCTTGGTCCACAGGGTCGTCGTGAAGACGGATGAATACTTGACCGACCGATACCAGAGCAAGTCCGTCCAGAACCCCGCGAACATGACGAAGGCCATGGCCAGTACGGCCAGGATGCCCAGTGTCATGAGCAGGGTCCGGACACGCCGGGACGGTCGGCCCACTCTGATCCGTGGCCCCGTCGGGCCTCCGCCGCGGTCCGGCATCTGGAAAGCCAAGGTGCGCACCTCGAAGTTCACTGTTGGTCTCTTGGGCCCGGCGAGCGCAGGGCCACATCTATGCAACTTACTGATGCTTTACTCGGTTCCCGGTTCCGGGGTCGAACGAGGCAGGATTGTGACCATGTCCAACACCGCCTCCACAGGCACCCCCATGGCGGCCGGCCCTCTGACCCGCGCCGTCCTCGAGATCGACGAGTACGTCTCCGGGCTCGGCTGGGGCCGGCCCGCCCGGCTCTTCGCACTCGTCGACACTGCTCAGCTGCGCTCCCAGGAGCCAGATCTCGCGAAACGCCTCGGCCTTGGCGACGACGCACCCGACGGCGCTCTCACACCCATCGAACAAGATGAACTCCCCGCGGGCAGCCCGCTGGACGAGTTCCTCGGCACCATCGCCTGGCCCGACGCCGTGGCCGGCTGCGCCCTCTCCGTGGAGCGGCTGATGCTGCCGCCGTCCGCGGAGGCGTCCGTACCGGACGGGCTCGACGAGGCACGTCTGGCGAAGTGGGTCGCCGAGCACCCCGAGCGCCAGGAGGTCCGGATGACCGTCGCGGTACTGCGCGGCGGCGAGCGCGAGTCGGCGCTCCGGCTGCGCGAGAAGGACTCGCCGACCGAGGTCCTCACCGGCTCCGACCTGGTACCGGGACTGGCAGAGGCACTGGCGGCGACGTTCGCGCAGTAGGACTCCAGAAGGGCATCAGGGCCTGTTCTGAGTTTCGGGCCGGCGCAGGGAGCGGGGCATGGTGCGTGCGATCGCAGGGCGCCGGAACGTCCTCGGTGGAGGCCCCCCTGCTGGTCGAGTCGCTGTGACCTGCGGAAACCTCGAACGACCGAGGAGTCTGGTGACGTGCCCTCAGGTCAATTCCTGCACGTCACAGCACCTCATTGCGGCAGCTGCGACTACGAGTGCCGCGATCGCGTTCGCACCCGACAAAGCCCTACTGGCTCTGGGTGCACTTCGGCAGGTCGGCCGTGTCGCGGCCGCGGATGTCCTCGAGTGCGTTCATCGCGTCGTCGATGGTGTCGACCTTGACGAGCGTGAGCCCCTTGGGGACGTCGCGGGCGGCGGTCGCACAGTTGTCCTTGGGCGTCAGGAAGTACTGGGCGCCCTTGTCACGGGCGCCGATCGTCTTCATCTCGATGCCGCCGATGGGGCCGACCTTGCCGTCGTCGTCGATGGTGCCGGTGCCGGCCACGAACGTGCCGCCGGTGAGGTCACCCTGAGTGAGCTTGTCGACGATGCCGAGCGCGAACATCAGGCCGGCGCTCGGGCCGCCCACGTCGGCGAGCTTGATGTCGATGGCGAACGGGAACGTGTGGTCGGTGCCGGCCTCGATGCCGACGATCGCACGCTCCTTGCCCTCGTCGTCCGACTTCGTCGTGGTGATGGTGACGTCCTTGGTATGGGTCGCCGTCCGGTTCTCCTTCTCCGCGGCGGCCTGCTCCTTGGCGGGCACGATCGTGAAGACGACCTTCTGGCCCGGCTTGTGCTTGGTGACGAACCTCGCCACCTCGTCGTACGCCGTGACGGTCGTACCGTCCACGGCCTTGATCACGTCGCCCGCGTGCAGCTTGCCCTCGGCCGGGCTGTCCTTGAGCACCGAGGAGACGATGGTCCAGGACTTCACCGGGATGTCCAGCTCCTTGAGTGCCGCGACCTTGGCGCTCTCCTGGGAGTGGCTGAACTCCTCGGCGTTCTCCTGCGTCGACTGCTCCTCCGTCTTGCCGTCGGGATAGAGCGTGTCGTGCGGGACCACCTTGTTGTCGTGCGCCAGCCAGCCGTACACGGCCTCTACGAGGTTCATTTTGTAGTCGGCACTCGTGACCCGGACCGTCGTCATGTTGAGGTGACCGGTCGCCGGATAGGTCTTGCGACCGGAAATCTGGAGCACCGGCTCGCCGTCGTGCTCGCCGAGCGTGTTCACCGTCGGGCCCGGCGACATCTGCGAGTAGGGCACTGTGATGAAGACTCCCGCGCACAGGAGCGCGATCAGCATCAGGGTGGAGGCGAGCATCGTCGCGGTGCGGCGTGGCATGGAACGACAGTACGGTAGCAGCCTGTGAGCGCACCGTCGGGGCCGCCCGTACAGGGCCTCAGGGCCCGGTCAGGCCTCCGGACGCGACTTCTCCATGGCCTCGCGGAAGCGCGTGTAGCCCGCGAGCTCGATGCCGTCCCCCATGGTCTTGCGGTTCCGTCCGGCCCAAGAGCCCCACAGCCCGGCCCCGACCGCAGCCAAAAACGGAATGAGCAACCAGGCGAGCGCCGCCATGCCGACCTCCCAACCCCATGAGCGACCGCAACTGACTGATCAGCAGATTAACCATCCACCTGTTCAACGCTCACGCCAGGGGTCGGGTTACGCAACCGGAAGACAAGCCCGGACCGCGGGCCCGCACTGGGTCAGCAGGCGCCGCCCCGCCCTCTCGTCGCCGGGCCACCACTTCTCGACGACGGCGCTACGCGCCGACCCACTCTTCGGTGCCGTCGGAGAACTTCTGGTGCTTCCAGATGGGCACGTCGTGCTTCAGGTCGTCGATCAGCCTGCGGCATGCTTCGAAGGCCTCGCCGCGGTGGGGACACGAGACGGCGACGACGACGGCGAGATCCCCGACCTTGAGGTCCCCCACCCGGTGAACGGCCGCAAGCGCCCGCACCGGATACTCAGCGACGACCTTCTCGGCGATCCGCCGCATTTCCGACTCGGCACTGGGGTGGCACGAATACCCCAGCGCGTCGACGTCCGCTCCCTCGTCGTGGTTCCTGACCGTCCCCACGAACAGCGCGGTCCCTCCGGCGGCATCGTCCCCGACGGCCCGGAAGACCTCGTCCACGGAGAGGGCTGTCTCCCTGATCGCCACCAGCTTGACGGGTTGGTGCGCCGCCTGCTCACCGAGGTGATCGTTCATATGCGCCATGCGCCCATCGTGCCCCACCCCACCGACAGCAGGGAAGCGTTCCCCCGGCCGCGCGCGTGCCCGCTGGGAGCCTTCTACAGGACAGGCCCCATCACCTCGCAGTGCCGCCCACGCACCACGGCCGTCCGGCACTCGCGGGCAGGCCACCCGGCAGCATCCCCCCAGACCAAGCCACGTACCAGCACGGTCCCGCCCACCCCACGCCAGCCCTGGGGGGATGAGCGGGGTTCTGGGGGCGTAGCTCGCAGAGATGGGAGGGTAGGGGCGGCCAGGGCGACCGCATCCTCCAGCCGCTCGGCCGCGGCCTCCCCGCGCCGGCCAGGTCAGATGCGCCGCCGAGCCTTTCGCGCCCGCCGGACAAGGGCTGCCGTACCCAGCAGCGCAACCGTCGCCCCCGCGGCCCCCGCCGCCGTCGCGTCCTTGCGGCCAAGCCGGCGCCCGGCCACCGTGTGCCGCCCGGAGACCTCCTCCAGAAGCTCGGCAAGGACCTCTTCGTTGGTCCATTGCGGCCGCCACCCCGCGTCGTGGAGCCGACTCCCGCTGACGACCCAGGGGTACATCGTGTACGCGAGGTCTCCGGCCGGCGACGGCGTGAGCCCGATCCGGTGGAGCCGGGCCGCAGCGCCCAGAGCGACGGCGGAGGGCAGCTCCATCCGCCGGATCCCGCTGAGCTCCTCGACCTCCTCCTGCTCCAGCCAGCCGTCGCACCCGACGGCCAGTTCCCCGTCGGCCTTCTCCAGGGCGGCGTACTCCAGCGCTCCGCACAGGTCCTCGACGTGGCAGAACTGCCACGCGGGCCGCGATCCGGCGACGACCAGCAGCCGGGGCGACTCGAAGTAGCGCGTAAGGGCCGTGTCGGTCCCTCCGACGAGCACGGCGGGCCGTACGACGGTGACGTTGAGCCCGGGGTGCGCGCGGGGCGCCCGCCGGGCGAGCCGCTCGACCTCCAGCAGGTCCCCGACGCCCGTGGCCTCGGCGGTGGCCCGCAGTTCGGCGTCCTCGGAGAGGGGCAGTTCGTTGTCGGGCAGTGCTCCGTAGACCATTGCCGAGGTGCACAGCACCACACGGTGGACTCCGGCGGCGGCCGCGGCGGTGAGCACCGTCTGGGTGCCGCGCACGTTGTACGCGGTCCGTGCCGCCGGGTCGGTCTCCAGGTCGAGGTCGAGCGCCAGATGCACCACGACGTCGGCACCGCGCAGCTTGTCGGCGATCGCGGGGTCTCGGATGTCCAGAATGTGCCACTGGGCCGCCGCGCACTCGCCGCGCCGCTCGTCGATGGCGATGACCTGCTTGATGTCGTCACTGGCGGCGAGCCGCTCGGTGAGCAGCGCGCCGACGCCGTCCGCGGCGCCGGTGACCGCGACGACGGGGCCGCGCACGGCCGGACTGGTCGAGGGGTTTCGCGCTGCGCGAACCTGCGGATCTGGGGAACTCACCGGGCGTCTCCAGCGGTTGTGTTCAGTAAGGACGCGCGTGACGCGTACGTACCAGGTGACATCCATCCTGCCGCAGCCCGGGAGTCGGCGAAGCATCGAGGCCCGAACCGGCTGTGGTGTCTACGCTGGGTGGTGATGTCGGGCAGCCGCCGGCAAAAAGAACCGGCGGCCTTAACAGCCGAGGAATCCCGTGAGTGACACCCCATTCGGATTCGGCCTTCCGCCGGAGGAGCCGGAGAACGGCGACGAGGGCAAGGAGAAGGACCAGGAGAGCGGTGGTGGTCAGGGACCTGCCAACCCGTTCGGTTTCGGGTTGCCCGGAGGTCCTGGCGGCCCTGGAGCCGACAACCCGCTCGCTGCCATGTTCGGTTCACTGAACCCCAACGACCTGGGCGCCGCGTTCCAGCAGCTGGGCCAGATGCTCTCTTACGAGGGCGGTCCGGTGAACTGGGACATGGCCAAGCAGATCGCCCGTCAGACGGTCTCCCAGGGCACCCCTGACGGCACCAAGGATTCGAGCATCGGCCCTGCCGAGCGCTCCGGGGTCGAGGATGCCGTGCGTCTGGCCGACCTGTGGCTGGACGACGCGACGTCCCTGTCGTCCGGCGCCGGCGCCGCGGTGGCCTGGAGCCGCGCGGAGTGGGTCGAGGCGACCCTCCCGGTGTGGAAGGAGCTCGTCGACCCGGTCGCCGAGCGCGTCGGCGCTGCCATGGGCGACGTCCTCCCCGAGGAGATGCAGGCCATGGCGGGCCCGCTCATCGGGATGATGCGCTCCATGGGCGGCGCCATGTTCGGTACGCAGATCGGTCAGGCCGTGGGCGTGCTCGCGGGCGAGGTCGTCGGCTCGACGGACATCGGGCTGCCGCTCGGCCCGGCCGGCAGGGCCGCGCTGCTTCCGGTGAACGTCGAGGCGTTCGGCAAGGACCTCGGCGTACCGAAGGAAGAGGTGCGGCTCTATCTCGCCCTGCGCGAGGCCGCCCATCAGCGCCTGTTCGCGCACGTGCCATGGCTGCGCTCGCACCTGTTCGGGGCGGTCGAGGGCTACGCGCGCGGGATCAAGGTGGACACGGCGAAGCTGGAGGACGTGGTCGGCCAGCTCGACCCGTCCAACCCGGAGCAGCTGCAGGACGCGCTCCAGCAGGGCATGTTCCAGCCGGAGGACACCCCGGCCCAGAAGGCAGCGCTGGCTCGTCTGGAGACGGCACTGGCGCTCGTCGAGGGCTGGGTGGACGCGGTCGTGCACGCGGCCGCCAAGCCGCGGCTGTCGTCCGCGGACGCGCTGCGCGAGACGCTGCGCCGCCGCCGCGCCTCCGGCGGTCCGGCCGAGCAGACCTTCGCCACGCTGATCGGCCTCGAGCTGCGCCCGCGTCGGCTGCGGGACGCCTCGCGGCTGTGGGCCTCGCTCACGGACGCGCGCGGTGTCGACGGCCGGGACGCCCTGTGGGCGCACCCGGACATGCTGCCGACTGCCTCCGACCTGGACGACCCGGACGGCTTCGTACACCGCGAGCAGCTGGACTTCTCCGAACTGGACAAGATGCTCGGGGAGGCCGCGAACGGCTCCGCCGGGAAGCCGAACCTGAGGAAGGACGACGACAAAAACGACGTCAAGCGGGACGACAAGGGCGACGACGCCGAGTGAGCCTCCATGACAACGCGGTCCGCGTACTGAAGAACTACGAGGGCCAGGAGGAGTTGCGCCAGGCGTATCTGGACCACCTGGCGGCTCATCCGGACGGCATGTGGAAGGCCTGTGAGTCCGGGCACATCACAGCGAGCGCCCTGGTCATCGACCCGGAGCGGGGGCGTGTGCTGCTGACCCTCCACAAGAAGATGCGTATGTGGCTGCAGATGGGCGGCCACTGCGAGCCGGAGGACGAGTTGCTGGCGGCGTCCGCGCTGCGGGAGGCCGCCGAGGAGTCGGGCATCCAGGGTCTGGCCCTACTGCGTGGCGGACCGGTGCGCCTTGACCGGCACCACACGCCCTGCGCCTGGCACCTCGATGTTCAGTACGCGGCGCTGGCCCCGACCGGGGCCGTCGCGGAGATCAGCGACGAGTCGCTCGACTTGCGCTGGTTCGCCTACGACGAGGTGGCGGACGTGGCGGACGACTCCGTCGTACGACTCCTCGATGCGACGCGGGCCACGCTGTGAAGGTGTACGTCTCTGCATGTGTAAGGGGCGGCTGCTCTCGCGGCCGCCCCTTACATATTCGCTCCTGAAACGGCTGAGCGGACTCGGCGAAGGTGGGGCGCAGGTTGTCGTACCGCACTTCCCGCGCAGCGCTCAGCTCCAGACGTTGCCCTGGTTCTGACCGTGGGCGCCGTGCTGCCCCGTGCCGTACTGGGCGCGTACGCCCCGGCCGATCACGGCGTTCTGCGGGGGCAGCAGCTCGCTGGGCTGGACGAGCGCGTAACCCGTGCCCATGAAGCTGAGTTCCCAGCCTTCACCGGTGTTGCCGCGGCGCCGCCACACTCCGGAGGAATGCGTCTGGGCCTGCAACTGCACCCGCAGGCTTGTGGACCAGGCGACGATGGCGTCGGCGTCGCAGTTGACATACCGGTCCGGCGTGACCTGCATCATCAGCGGCATCCCCGAGGTCATCAGGGCGACCTTGCCCCGCCCGGAGATGTTGAGCTGGTACTTGCCCGAACCGGAGATGCCGTACTGGCTGTCCACGGCGATCACGTCGTGGTGCAGCGAGGAGTCCATCGCCAGGACGTAACTGCTGTCCACGGTGAGGCCGTCCTGGTCCACGTCCACCACATGGATGTGCTGGGCAAGGTTGGCCAGGTAGACCGTGCCCTGCCCGTGACAGCGCATCAGGTCGAGGCCCTCTCCGGTGTGCGCGCGCGAGCGCTGCTGACCGGAGTTCTGGAACTCGGCGTCGTACTCCACCAGCCCCTGGTAGGCGACCATGGTGCCCTTGCGGGCGAGCACGTCGTCGTGGCCCTCCAGGACGACGCGCAGCATCTGCTTGTTCTGCAGACTGTAACGCTCCTGGGACTGCTGCTCGTTGTAGGCGAAAAGCGGGCTCTGCATGGTGTCTCGCTCCCCCTCAGCCCCGGACTCGGAGGCGGTCGGTGCTGTCCTCACTGGGCTGGACGACGACGATGCCCTGTCCGGAGAACGCCATCTGGTACGCCTCTCCGCTGCCCCGTCCGATCAGCGACTGCGCCCTGAAGCTGCGCTTGCCCTTCACCTTGAGGTTCGGGGACCAGGCGACTAGTGCGTCCGGGTCTACGTACGTCTCGTCCTCGCCGCCGCCGCAGTCGACGACGATGGGCTTGCCCCGGGAGGTCAGCGCGACCCAGCCCTGCCCGGAGATCTTCGTGTTCCACAGGCCCTGCCCGGCGAACTTCGCCAGTCCCTTGACGCGTTCGACGCCCCATTGGAGGTGCGCGTCGAACGCGAGCAGGTTGGTGGCGTTGACGGAGATCCCGTCGCCGTTGAGGTTGATGACGACGACGTTCGCACCGTAGTCGGAGAGGTAGAGCAGGCCGTCTCCGGAGCACTTCATGAGGGGTGCGCCCTCGCCGGTGGCCCAGTCCCGCGCGATCTGACGCACGGCCGGCGGGTTCGGCTCGTACTGGACGAACCCTTCGTAGGCGACCATCGACCCCACGCGCGCGAGGAGGTCGTTTCCGGTCTGCATGGCGACCTTGAGCATGTGGTTGCCGTGATTCTCCATGCGGGCGGCAACCGGTGCCGGGGCGAAGCCCGCGAGCTGCTGGTTCATGTGATGGGCTCCCTCAGACCTCGTACGGCTGGACGACGATGAAATTGCCGGGCGCACCGCGGAACTGCAGGTTCACACTCTCCCCGGTGTCACCCGGGTAGGCGTTGCGGCGCAGCCGCACCTGGCTGGAGACGATCACCTGGGAGGCAGCCGACCACGCGACGACGGCGTTGCAGTCGGCGAACGTCGTCGGCGTGACCGGCAGCACCACCGGCACGCCGCGCGTCTTGACGACGATCGTGCCGGTCCCCTGGAACTGCATCGTGAAGAGCGCGCCTCCGGGGATGCCGTGTCCTTCGATGCGGCGCACTTCGTACTGCAGCGTCTCATCGAACGCGAGGACGTTCTCCGCGGAGACGCAGACGGCGTCGCCCTGCAGCTCGATGGGGTGCAGCATCGCGGAGTTCTCGGCGAGGAACACCTGGCCGCGGCCCGAACAGCGCATCAACTGCATCTCCTGACCGGTCGCGTTGCCCACGATCCGGCCGGAGAATCCGGCGCCCTTGTAACTGAATTCGACCTTGCCCTGGTAGAGCACCATGCTGCCCTGACGGGCCAGCACCGGCTGGTCGCCGATGCCGAGGTCGACGCGGACGATCTTCTTGTTCTGCGGGGTCCAGCGCTGCCCGGTGGGCGCCTCCTTGTACGACTGAAGCGCCGCGGCGACACCGGCACCCCCCTGGGGGGCGCCCTGCGGCATCCCGTACGGGGAAGCCGCACCCGGAGCACCGGGCGCGCCAGGCTGGCCGGGGACCTGGCCGGACGG
>CBFGQM010000178.1:0-10463 GCA_965650905.1 uncultured Streptomyces sp.
GCGCCGAAGATCCGCCCGTGCTTGTCCTCGTCCGCCCCGTGCCGGGCGATCTTGGGGGCGAGCGCGCGCTCGCCCTCCGGCGCGAGGGCCGCGATGCGCGCGTTCTCCCAGCCCCCCTGGGTCTCCCCGCCGGCGGCGATGGAGCAGAAGAGCCGGAACAGCTCGTCGTTGTCAAGGATCTCCTGGAACAGACTCTTGGCCGAAAGCATCACTGCCACCTCCATGCAGGACTCCAAAGAACGAGTCAAGTCCGCTGTCAGGGGTGAGGCAACATCTGCATCCGACAAATCCGCCGAACGGCGGACATCAAGGGCCTGTGAGGCGCGTAACCGAGGGGGCCATGGCGCGTTGTTCCCCGTGACGGCCGTGGCGGGGAAGACCCCCGAGCCCCCACCACGGCCGCAGAACCTCCTCCGCCCGATGTCGGGCCGTCTTACGATCGGGCCGTCTTCGATCAGGCCCTTCCGATGGGGCCCTCCTGCGATCGGACCGTCCTACGCGAGGCCGGCGCGCTCCAGAGCTTCGCAACCGGCCCGGAGCGAGGCGAGCCGCTCGTCCAGCGCGAGGCCCGCGGGCGCCAGCGTCAGCGTGGTGACACCAGCGGCCGCGTAGGCTTTCATCCGGTCCGCGATGCGGTCCACGGAGCCCAGCAGCGTGGTCTGGTCGATGAGTTGCTGCGGAACGGCGGCGGCCGCGCCCTCCTTGTCGCCGGACAGGTACTTGTCCTGGATCTCCGCAGCCTCCTTTTCATATCCCATGCGCTGAGCGAGCCGGTTGTAGAAGTTCTGCTTGCGGCTGCCCATGCCGCCGACGTAGAGGGCGGTGTAGGGGCGGAACATGTCAGCCAGGGCGGACACGTCCTTGTCCCCGTCCCTGGGGCCCACCGCGAGCGGCAGCGTCGGGCAGACGTCGAAGCCGTCCATCGTCTGACCGGCCTTCTCGCGGCCCGCGCGCAGATACCGGAGCGTGGTCTCCTCCAGCTGATCGGCAGAGGGGAAGAGCAGCAGGGCGCCGTCGGCGATTTCGCCGGTCTGCTCCAGGTTCTTCGGGCCGATCGCGGCGATGTAGAGCGGGATGTGTTCGCGCTGCGGGTGCACGGTCAGCTTGATCGGCTTGCCCGGGCCGTCCGGCAGCGGCAGCGTCCAGTGCTCGCCCTCGTACGACACGCGCTCGCGGGTCATCGCCCTGCGGACGATCTCGACGTACTCGCGGGTGCGGGCCAGCGGCTTGTCGAACCTGACGCCGTACCAGCCCTCGGATACCTGCGGCCCGGAGACGCCGAGGCCGAGGCGGAAGCGGCCGCCGGAGAGCGAGTCGAGGGTCGCGGCGGTCATCGCGGTCATCGCGGGCTGTCGGGCCGGGATCTGGAAGATGGCCGAGCCGACGTCGATGCGTTCGGTCTGCGCGGCGACCCAGCTGAGTACGGTGGCCGCGTCGGAGCCGTAGGCCTCGGCGGCCCAGCAGACCGCGTAGCCCAGGCGGTCGGCCTCTTCGGCCACGGTGAGATTGTCCGCGTCCATTCCGGCGCCCCAGTAGCCGAGGTTGATCCCGAGCTGCATGACCGATTCCCCTTACTGATCAGTAACGTCCCGTGTGCGGCACCCTAGCGCGCCGGTGCCCCCCAGCGGCAGGGACGGTTTGCGCCGAGCGGGGCGGGACGGGTTGTCCACAGGTCCACCACGCGCTGACTTGCGGCCAGTAATCTCAGCCCACATGGAGCAGAGGCATCTCGGCCGTACCGGCCTGCGTGTGTCCAGGATCGGACTCGGCACCCTCACCTGGGGCCGGGACACCGACGAGCACGACGCCGCGGACCTGTTGAAAATGTTCTGGGAGGCGGGCGGGACCCTCGTCGACACGGCGGATGTGTACGGGGACGGGGAGGCCGAGTATCTGCTCGGACAGCTCATCGAGGGCCTGGTGCCGCGCCGGGATCTGGTGATCTCGACGAAGGCCGGCAGCGTGCCGGATCCGTACCGGCGCTTCGACGGTTCGCGCGGGCACCTGCTGTCCGCGCTCGACGCCTCGCTCGCGCGGCTGGGCACGGATTATGTGGACCTGTGGCAGGTCCACTCCTTCGATCCCGAGACGCCCCTGGAGGAGACGCTCCATGCCCTCGACCTCGCGGTCAGCAGCGGCCGCGCACGGTACGCCGGGGTGTCCAACTTCTGCGGCTGGCAGCTCGCCAAGGCCGCGACGTGGCAGCTCGCGGCGCCCGGGGTACGGACGCGGCTCTCGAGTACGCAGATGGAGTACTCGCTACTGCAGCGCGGCGTCGAACGTGAGGTACTGCCCGCGGCGCTGGACCTGGGGATCGGCCTGCTCCCCTCCTCCCCCCTGGGCCGGGGTGTGCTCACGGGCAAGTACCGGCACGGGACGCCCGCGGACTCTCGGGGTGCGTCGGAGCATCTGGCGCCGTTCGTCGCGCCGTACCTGGACGAGGCGGCGAGCAGCATCGTGGACGCGGTGACGACCGCCGCGGACGGGCTCGCGGCGACGCCGCTCCAGGTGGCCCTCGCGTGGGTCCGCGACCGGCCCGGAGTCGCCGCCCCCATCATCGGCACGCGCAACGCGTCGCAGCTCGCGGTCGCCTTGTCAGTGGAGACCCTTAGTCTTCCTGATGAGATCAGTCGAGCGCTCGACGATGTGTCAGCGCCCGTGCACCACTATCCCGATCATGACTGGAGCACGCTGTGACCACCGAGCCCGCTGCCGCGGAGGAATCCGAACCGGGGACGTCGGCCGCCGGACCGGCCACCGGACCGGCCACCGGGCCGGGAGCCGGCTCGGGCCTCGGCCCGAGGGCGGATCCGGGTGACCGTGAGGGCGGCGCCCCGGTGGACAGTGGCGCCGCCGAAGGCTCTGCCGGGGCGGACCGGGGAGCCGCCCCGGGCGGGGCCGGGGCGCACGGCAAGGCCGGTGAGGACGCCACCGCGGCGGACCGTGAGGCCGGTGAGAGCGGTGCGGCGGACCGAGGCCCTGTCGAGGGCAACGACGTGGCAGTCCCGGCGGCGGCCGGTGAAAGCGGCGCTGCGGAACGTGGGGGCCCTGAGGAGGGGGCCTCGGGCGTCGGTGAGGGGGAAGGTGGCGCGGCCGGTGAGTTGTCCGAAACCGAGGTCGCGTTGGCCGCACAGCGGGAGACGTGGGAGCGGATCGAGCGGCGGAAGGCCGAGAAGAAGGAGCCCGTCGAGAGTGGCGGGAAGCTGAGCGGGAAGGCGGCCGATCTGCTCGCGGCCGTGCGCGCGGTGGAGAGCGGGGAGAAGCCCGCATGGAGTGTCCGCAGCGAGTGGGAGCCCACGCAGCGCAGGCCTGCTCCGGATCCGGTGCGCCGGCCGCAACCCGTTACCTCGTCCACCGCCGCACCGGTGACGGCCGAAGCCGTCGACGCCGTACGGGCCGTACTCGTCGAGGGCGGCGCGCCCGACGCGCTCGCACCGCAGGCGGCCGTGGCCCTCGGCGAGGGCGCGGACGCTCAACTGCGCAGGGATCCCTGGCAGTTGCTGCGTGTGGCAGGTGTGCGGCCCGAGCAGGCTGACGGGTTCGCCCGGGCGCTGCTGGGCGCGGAGTGCGGGCCGGACGACGAGCGGCGGGGCCGGGCGATCGCCGTGTGGCTCCTTGAGCAGGCTGCGCTCGTCGGGCACACCGCCCTGGAAGCCCCGGCACTGGGCGCAGCGCTCGCGCGGCACTCGGTGCCGGGCCGGGACGCCGCCGTGCAGAGCGCCATCGCCGAGGGCGACGCCCTTGTGTTCCAGGACGCGCTGGACGAACCCGGATCCCCCGCGGCGTCCCGGCAGGTCGACGACCAGGCCGATGAGGGCGAGCAGGGCAAGGAGGGCGAGGAGCGGCCGGTCCGCGTCCTCATCGGCCTGGAGCGGTACGCGCTCGCCGAGGAGAGCCTCGCCGACGGACTCGCGCGGGTGGTCAACTCGCTGCGTAAGGAGGACGGTTCGACCCTGGACTGGGAGTCCGCAGCGACGGGCTCCGCCGCCGAACTGGTCCGCGCCGTCGCGGGCCATGGACTCGTCCTGCACACCGGCGGCGAGGCCTCCCGGGCGGAACCGGCCGCTCTGGTCGCCGCGGCGAGAGCGCTCGGGCTGCGGGTGTGCGCGGCCACGCACAGCCCGGACGGGCGGCGCCGGTTCGCCGCGCTGCTCGCGGCTGCCGAGCAGCGCGAACCGACCGGCCGGCCCGAGGAAACCGTGGCCACCGTCGCCGGGCTGTTGTCCGGCGCGGAAGGGCCGGGGCGGGACGCGGACGGGATGCTGAGGACCGATCTGCTGGTCGTGCTCGACGCGCCCCAGCTGGACGTGGAGAGCGCGGCGATGCTGGCCGAGTGGCTGCCCGACGGGGCGCGGCTGGTACTGAGCGGAGACCCCGGGGTGCTGTGGTCGGCCGGGCCCGGGCGGGTCTTCGCCGATCTGCTCGCGGCGCGGGTGTGCCCGCAGGTCGCCTCGCGGACGCCGGACCCCGGCCCGCTCGGCGAGCTGGTCTCGGCCGTGGGTGTGGGCGAGCTGATCCAGGTGGACGCCCCCGGCAAGGAGGTGGTGATCGTCCCGGTGCGCGACGCGGGTGAGGCGGTGCACCGCACCGTGCAGCTGGTCGTGGACTCGGTGCCACGAGCGTTCGGGATCCTGCCGGAGCAGACCCAGGTGATCACTCCGGGGCACGGCGGCGCGGCGGGCACACGAGCGCTGAACGCCGCGTTGAAGGAACGGCTCAACCCCGGTCCCGGCCGCTTCGGTGGATTCGATCCGGGCGACCGGATCGCCTACACGCCGACGCCGGGCCGTACGGTGCCGGGCCACGTGGTGAAGGCCGACGCCGACGGGCTGCACCTGGACTGCTCGGGCGCCCCCGTCGTCGTACCGAAGGAGCGCCTCGAGCAGACCGTGCGCCACGGCTGGGCACTCACCGCGCACCAGGCCGTCGGCCTGCGCGCACCCGCCGCGGTCGTGGTCCTCCCCGGCGATGCTGCGCAGACCCTCACCAGACCCTGGGTCTACACGGCCTTCAGCCGTGCCGAGCGCCATCTCTCCGTCGTCCACGGAGTAGAACAGGCCCTGCCCCGCGCGGTGGCGGAGATCCCTGCCAAGCCCCGTAGCACCCGCCTGCCCACCCTGCTCAGGACACAGGTCCCGACGGCCGGCTGATCCGCGGCACGCCGGCCCGGCCGCTGGGGCAGGGTGCTGAGCTCGCGCCTCGGGAAACGCCGGTGGCGGTCACCAGGACCACTCGCCCGGTGACCGCCGCCCCACAACCGAGCCTTCAGCGATCCGCGTCAAGCGGTTCCAGGTCCTCGTCGTCCAGCCCGCCGTCGAGATCGGGATCGTGACCGTCCCCGGTGCGGTCGTCGAGGTTGTCGTCGGTCTCGTCGTCGAAGACGGCGCTGACGTCGAAGCGGCAGACGATCCGCTCGGGATCGGTCTGGTCGAAGGGCGCGTCCAGCCATTCGCCGGGCTCTGCCGGTTCGTCCGCGGCGGTGACCCAGAGCGTGGAGTCGCCCTCCTCCAGACCGAATTCTTTGTGCCGGGAGGCGATCTCGTCCGGTTCGAACTCGCCGAACAGGACGCCCAGCGCCCCGTGCACGGTACCGGCCGCCGCGTCGAAGCCCGCGGCCGCCGCCCCGGACTCCTCCACGGCCTCCACCCGCTGGGCCTGCGCCAGCAGTCGCTGCGGCTCCACCACGGCGTAGTCACGGCGGATCAGCACGCTCAGCGCGTTCGGCTCCTCGGGCCCGGTGTACGGCGGCAGGGTGTCCCCCGTACCGGGAATCTCGAAGGGCGTGACCTCGTCATAGCGGTCGTAGAGGAGCTCGTCGTACTCCTCGGCGGCCGCGGCCAGCTGGTTGAAAGCCTCGGAGACGGCCGGGTCGTCCTCACCCGACCTGCGCTCGACCGCGGCCAGGTGGCGGTCGAGCGCAGCCTTGACCGCCTCGGCGGCGGCGCGTACCTCGGCAGCCGTGGGCTGCGCAGCATCAGACATAGTGCAGACGCTATCCGTACAGGGCCTCTGCCCGCACAATAGATGCGATGCCGGAATACGAATTTGTCGACGTGTACATACCACGTGGGGTCTCCCGCAAGGAAACGACTCGCCTGCTGACAGACCATGCCGAGTACGAACACTGGGAGCTGGACCGCCTCAGCCTGCACCCCGACGGCAGCCGCAGAGTGCGGTTGCGCCGGCGGATCATCCGCCAGGTGCGCGCCACCTGGTGACACGGCGTGCCGAAACGGAGCGGGCCCCGCAGCCACGGGGCCCGCTCCGTTTCGCGCTGTCCAGGTCCCTTACATCGAGGCCCGTGCCTTGCGGTAGAGCACGGCGCCCATCAGCAGCGCGCCCGCGCCCACGGGCAGCACAAGGCCGAGCGGCACCTCGCTGCCGGTCTGCGCGAGCTGCGCGGTGCCGTTGGACTGCGGGTCGGCCAGGGTGTCCGTGTAGTGTCCATCGGCGCCGCTCGGGTTGTCATCGCCGAAGGACACCGGCTCCTGCGGCTCACCGAGCCCGCGGCCCGGCGTCTCGGGGTCCCCGGGCACACCCGGAGAAGCCGCCTCCCCACTCCCGGCCGGTGCCGTCTCATCCCCGTCCGTCCCGCTCCCGTCCGTCCCGCTCCCGTCCGAGGCGTTCCCGCCCGTCTCGTTTCCTGTCTCGTTCCCGTCGGAGGCTTTGCCGCCCGGGAGGTTCCCACAGCCGTTGTCCGCGGTCGCGTTACCGAGACCGCCGAGGTTGACGCTGTTGCCGCAGACGTCGACCGGCACGTTCACCGGGACCTGCGCCTGGTTGCCGGAGGCGATGCCGGACGAGTCACTGGTGCTCCCGACCGCCTGCGCCCCACCGTCGGACGCGGTGCCGGAACCGGAACCGCCGCCCTGGCCGGCGCATTCGTTGCCGACCGCCGGGTTGAGCAGACCGATTACATTCGCGGTGTTGCCGCAGACGTTGACCGGGAGGTGCACCGGAGCCTGCACCGAATTCCCCGAGAGGAATCCCGGAGAATCCGAGGCGGATCCGTTCGCCCCGGAGTCGGCGACTGCGGAGCCGCCGGTGACGGCCAGAACTCCAGTCGCGGCCGCCACGGTCATCAGGCCCTTGCGGGTGACCTGTCGCATAGCTTTTCCCTGCCTTGTTGCTTCAGGAAGACACACGCGCCGAAATGCGCGCACGCCCCATAGGAATGTCGTAGGAATGTTCGCGGCCCCGGAGCGCATGGCGCGCACGTCGGGGCCGCGAACTCAGACCCTCACCGTGTGAGGTACACCGTCACACGTTAGTGCAGGTGTTGCCGAAGGTGGGATTCAACAGCCCGATCACGGAGGCCGTGTTGCCGCAGACGTTCACCGGAATGTGGACGGGCGACTGAACGACGTTGCCCGAAGTCACGCCGGGCGAATGCACGGCACTCCCCTGAGCACCGGCGTCGGCAGCCGCAATTCCCGCACCCGCGAGAACGAGGCCACCAGCGGCAGCCGCAGCGGCGACCTTCTTGATCATTGTTCCTCCTTATCGACAATGCGATCCTGCTCACGGATCACACCCACCTGTAACGAGGAGGTATTAATGGGGCTACGACCTTATGAGCGCATTCACTCTTCTCAGTGGAAACCGCACGTACTGACGATTACCTGAGTTTCATTTCAGCGTGTTGATTCAGGAGTCCTCGTCCCTCAGGACGCCTCGATGAAGCGGTCGAGTACCCGCACGCCGAACTTCAGAGCGTCGACGGGCACCCGCTCGTCGACCCCGTGGAACATGCCCGCGAAGTCCAGCTCCGGCGGCAGCTTCAGCGGAGCGAAGCCGAAGCAGCGGATCCCGAGGTCGTCGAAGGACTTGGCATCGGTACCGGCCGAGAGCATGTACGGCACGGCCCGCGCGATCGGGTCCTCGGCGGACAACGCGGTCTGCATGGCGTCCACGAGGGCACCGTCGAAGGTGGTCTCCAGTGCCTTGTCGGCGTGTACGTCCTCGCGCTTCACCCGCGGGCCGAGGATCCGGTCCAGGTCGGCGAGGAACTCGTCCTCGTAGCCCGGCAGATAGCGGCCGTCGACGTGCGCGGTGGCCTGGCCCGGGATGACGTTTACTTTGTAACCGGCGCCCAGCTGGGTCGGGTTGGCGGTGTTCTGCAGTGAGGCGCCGATGAGCTTGGCGATGCCGCCGAGCTTGGCGAGCGTCTCGTCCATGTTCTCCGGGTCGAGTTCGGTGCCGAGCGCGTCGCCGAGTTCGTCGAGGAAGTGCCGCAGCGTCTTCGTCACGCGCACCGGGAACGTGTGCCGGCCGAGGCGCCCGACGGCTTCGGAGAGCTCGGTGATGGCGTTGTCCCGGTGGATCATCGAACCGTGTCCGGCGGTGCCGTCCACGGTCAGCTTCATCCAGTGCATGCCCTTCTGGGCGGTCTCCACGAGATACAGCCGCAGCTTCTCGTTGACCGTGAAGGAGAACCCGCCGACCTCGCCGATCGCCTCGGTGACGCCCTCGAAGAGATCCGGGTACGTGTCGACGAGGTGCTTCGCGCCGAACGTGCCGCCGGCCTCCTCGTCCGCCAGAAAGGCCAGCACGATGTCACGGGGCGGCTTGCGGCCGCTGCGCAGCCGCTCGCGTACGACCGCGAGGGTCATCGCGTCCATGTCCTTCATGTCGACCGCGCCGCGCCCCCACACGCAGCCGTCCGCGATCTCGCCGGAGAAGGGGTGGTGCGTCCAGTCCGCCGCGTTGGCCGGTACGACGTCGGTGTGGCCGTGGATGAGCAGTGCGGGCCGCGAGCGGTCCTCACCCTCGATCCGGGCGACCGTGGAGGCGCGGCCCCTGTGCGACTCGAAGATCCGGGGTTCGAGTCCCACGTCGGCGAGCTTCTCGGCGACGTACTCGGCGGCCTTGCGCTCACCCGGACCCGAGTGGTCGCCGTAGTTGCTGGTGTCGATCTGGATCAGTTCGCGGCAGAGGTCGACGACCTCGTCCTCACCGGTGATGCTCCTGGCCGTGTCCGACTCGCTCACGCTGCTTCCTCCCACGGTCACTGCTTGTGGTCTCTCGCTGGTGGTTCCCCCTCATCCTCCTCCCTCCACGACCCGCCCCGCTCCAGGGCGGACCCGGCCCGCCACAGGGGGGTTCACACGCGCCGGCCGTGATCGGCAGCCCTCGAAAAGCCTGGTAAAGTTCCCTCTGTCGCCGCGGGCGAAACCCGCGCGACAGACACCTGGTCCGGGTGGCGGAATGGCAGACGCGCTAGCTTGAGGTGCTAGTGCCCTTTATCGGGCGTGGGGGTTCAAGTCCCCCCTCGGACACCAGCTGAGACCCCACTTCACGTGGGGTTTTCTGCTTTCCAGGGCTGTGGCGTGCCCCATCACATGACCAGCAGTCCGCGGCGGCCAAGTGGCGCAGGCGGGCCGCCTCCGACCAACTGGCCGCCTTTGGCCTGCCCTGCCACCGGCTCCTGGGCCGCTACCGGGTGCCGAGGACGAGTTGGGCTCTGTCGCGGGTGTCCAGCTTGGCGAGCAGCCGGGTCAGGTGAGTCCTTGACGGTCTGTTCGGCCATCACCAGCCTCGCGGTGACCTCCGCGTTCGACAGGCCCCGTGCGACCAGCAGCAAGGACCTCCCTCTCCCATGGCGTGAGACCGTTCAGCCGCAGGCGGGCGTTCCGACGCAGGGCCGGGCGGCGCCGGGAGACATCCCCGATGAGCCGGCGGGTCACGGACGGCGCGAGCAGCACGTCACCCCAGGCGATCACTCGTACGGCCCGGACGAGTTCGGTCAGCCGCGCCTCCGAACTGCCCCTCGTTGATGTCCACTTGGTCACCGCGAAGAACGACCTCCGCACCGAGACCGTTGGAGATCACGATGGCCTCCTTGGTGACGCGGATGTACGCGCCGCCCTGGGCCTGCAGCAGAATTCCCTGGTCACGTCCGGGCGGATCGCTCATCACGATCTTGTGCGCGTCGGGCGTCTGCACCACGACGGGCTTGGCCTGCGACGCGGGCTGCACGAGCCGGCGGGCATCGGGCGGAAGCTCGGCCGACTCGCCGTACCAACACCCCGTCCACACCGGGAAGCTGGGATCCCCCTGCTCGAACTCGACCCACACACCGGCCCCGGGCGGCGGCACCACGAACTGACCCGCCTGCGGCCCGGTGAACGGCAGGCACGGCAGCGCCCAGGTCGACCGCTGGGCACCCAGGACGTCCGGGACCTCGACGGTCACCCGGCCGATATGCAACGGATCGTTGTTGTCCACGACTCGGCCTCGGAACTTGCCGAGGTAGCGATTGCTGGGTGCCGTCATGCTGAACTGCTCCTGATGTGTGTGGGGGGTGTGAGTGACACGGCCTCGGCGCGTTGCCTGCCGGCCGCCGGCCGGTACGCTCCACACGCCGCGCTCGGAGTCGTGCGCGCGAGGACGCCCGCGACGGCGCCGGAGGGGGAGGAGCGCAGCCGCCCGGTGAGCGGGTCGGTGAGCCGGATGTGCGGGAA
>CBFGQM010000179.1:0-10423 GCA_965650905.1 uncultured Streptomyces sp.
CCGAAAGCCCGAGTACGTCCCGTACGAGGACTTCCGGCCCGGCACGTCGAGAGCACGCACCGGACGCCGCTCCTGACGGGCAAACGTGAGCTGCCGAGGCGCTAGGCTCGGCGCATGTTCTGGCCGCTGCTCGCGATCGCTGTGGGTTTCCTGGGAATCGCCGTACTCGGCGTTCTCGCCGTCCGGGTCTTCCTGGAGGTCGAGCGCCTGGGCAGGCAGGTCACCGCCTCCGCGCGGCGGATCAACCATGCGGCCGATGACCTGGAGCGGGCCTCTGCGGTTGCGGCCCGCGCTGTGGATTCCCTGTGAGATGTCCCGGCTGGGCGCTTTGAGTCACTCTGACCTGTCAACTTCGCAGGATCGGCAGGTACTCTGCTGGACGCGGCCCGGAGAACGAGGCGCGGCCGCGAAGTGGGAGTACGCACAGGGACTGCCCCGCGTTCACCCCTGAGCGTTACGATCGCTGCCTGTGCGATCCTCGGACAGATGTCCGAGCAGTCGGACAGCACCCACCCAGCCGCCTCGGTGAGAAGGTAAAGACTATGTTCGGAAAGCTCGGAGCTCCCGAGATCATTCTCATCCTCGTCGTCATCATCCTGCTGTTCGGCGCGAAGAAGCTTCCGGACATGGCTCGCTCCCTGGGCAAGTCCGCCCGCATCCTCAAGAGCGAGGCAAAGGCGATGAAGACAGAGGGCCATGACAACAGCGCCGCCCCCGCCGCTCCGCCGCACGATGACCAGCAGACCCCGGCCCAGCGCACCATCCAGGCCGCGCCCGGCGATGTGACCAGCTCCCGCCCGGTCACCGAGCCGACGGAAACGACCAAGCGCTGACGCAGGGCCGGTGACCTCCGGCCCGCTGCACGAGATGGGAACGTGGGTTGCTCAAGTCTGCCCGCAAGAAGGAAGAGAATCCGGAGGGGCGGATGCCCCTCGCGGAGCACCTTCGTGAGCTCCGCAACCGGCTCGCGAAGGCGATGCTGGCCATCGTCCTCGTCACGGTGGTCGCAGCCTTCTTCTACAACGACATCATCAACTTTTTCACCGAGCCGATCCTCGACGAGGTGGGCTGTTCCAAGTCGTTCGAGGAACTGGCGAAGGCTGCCAACAACACCAACCCCTGTGCGCGGATCACGATCAACGGTCTGCTCACGCCCTTCACCCTGGCGCTGAAGGTGTCCCTCATGGCGGGCGTCATCCTTGCCTCGCCGGTCTGGCTCTACCAGCTCTGGGCCTTTGTCGCGCCCGGCATGCACAGGAGAGAGAAGAAGTACGCCTACGCGTTCGTCGCGACGGGTGTCCCGCTGTTCCTCGGCGGCGCCTTCTTCGCGTACAAGGTGCTGCCCACCACCGCGAAGGTTCTGATCGAGTTCACGCCGTTCGGCGTCGACAACCTGCTGCCACTGGACGACCTGCTCGACCTCGTCACGCGGATGGTGGTGGTCTTCGGTCTCTCCTTCGAGTTGCCGCTGCTCCTGGTGATGCTCAACATGACCGGGGTGATCACCGGCAAGCGCATGGCCGGCTGGTGGCGCGGCATGATCATGAGCATCACCCTTTTCGCCGCGATCGCCACACCCAGCACGGACCCGCTGACGATGCTGGCACTCGCCGGGCCGATCTGGATCCTGTACTTCGCCGCGACCGGTGTCTCGCTGATGAACGACCGCCGCAGGGCCCGCCGCGAGGCCGAGGAACCGGACGACGACGAGGCATCCGACCTCGACCTCACGCCCGAGGACATCGGCGAGATCGAATCCGTGTCGGCCGGCCCTGCGCTGCCCGCGCAGGCGGACAGCGACCGGGACCGTGACCCAGTCAACGGTTACGACGACGTGACCTGAGGATCGCGGATGACCTCGCATGGTCCGGCCGTGACCGGCGAGATCACCCTCTTCGTGAATCCCACCGGGGACGCGGCCACGTGAGTGAGCCGAAGGGGCGTGCCGGTGTCGAGAGCGCATGGGGGTCCCCGCTGATGGGGGCCCCTGCTCGAGCGAAGTCGAGGACTTGGGGAGAAGCCGAGCACGTGGGGGAGCGCGCAGGCCCGAAGGGCTGAGCACGGTCGGGGTCTCGACACCGGCCTGAGCGCCGGCCCCGGCGGCGAACGAGTCGAAAGATCGGGACGCCGGCGCGGGGCAGCCGGCCGCTTCCGCGTTTCGGGCGCCAGATTCTCCGTACGGACGCATGGTCGTACGGGAGCCGGTTGTGCGACATCGACATCTCTGTGCTCAGGCGCGGATTCCGGATATTGATCGTCCTGTTGTCAGTGGTGGCCGGTAGTCTCGAAAGCACGATGACAGAGGACCTCTCACCGGCCGAGCGGTACGCGGCAGCGCGGCAGCGCGCTGCCGAGCAGGCCACCGCGCTCGCGTCGTTCCGCGAGATGTACGACTTCGGCCTCGACCCCTTCCAGATCGAGGCCTGCCAGGCGCTCGAGGCGGGCAAGGGTGTGCTGGTGGCCGCTCCCACCGGCTCGGGCAAGACGATCGTGGGCGAGTTCGCCGTCCACCTTGCCCTCCAGCAGGGCAAGAAGTGCTTCTACACCACGCCGATCAAGGCGCTGTCGAACCAGAAGTACACCGACCTGGCGCGTCGTTACGGTGCTGAGCAGGTCGGCCTGCTCACCGGCGACAACAGCATCAACTCCGACGCACCGGTGGTCGTGATGACCACCGAGGTGCTTCGGAACATGCTCTACGCGGGCTCGGGGACCCTCCTCGGACTCGGTTACGTCGTGATGGACGAGGTGCACTACCTCTCGGACCGTTTCCGCGGCGCCGTCTGGGAGGAAGTGATCATCCACCTCCCCGAGTCGGTGACTCTGGTGTCGCTGTCGGCGACGGTGTCGAACGCAGAGGAGTTCGGCGACTGGCTCGACACCGTCCGCGGCGACACCGAGGTGATCGTCGCCGAGCACCGTCCCGTGCCGCTGTTCCAGCACGTGCTGGCCGGACGCCGCATGTACGACCTGTTCGAGGAGGGCGAGGGCCACAAGAAGGCCGTCAACCCCGACCTCACGCGCCTGGCCCGCATGGAGGCGACCCGCCCCTCGTACCAGGACCGCAGACGGGGCCGCGCCATGCGCGAGGCCGACCGCGAGCGCGAGCGGCGCCAGAGATCGCGGGTGTGGACACCAGGCCGCCCCGAGGTCATCGAGCGGCTCGACGCCGAGGGGCTGCTGCCCGCCATCACGTTTATCTTCAGCCGCGCGGCCTGCGAGGCCGCCGTTCAGCAGTGTCTGTACTCGGGCCTCAGGTTGAACGACGAGGAGGCACGCCTCAAGGTCCGCGCCCTCGTCGAGGGGCGCACGTCCTCCATACCGGCCGAGGACCTCCACGTACTGGGCTACTACGAGTGGCTCGAAGGCCTCGAGCGCGGCATCGCTGCCCACCACGCGGGCATGCTGCCGACGTTCAAGGAGGTCGTCGAGGAACTCTTCGTACGCGGCCTGGTCAAGGCCGTGTTCGCCACCGAGACGCTGGCGCTGGGCATCAACATGCCCGCCCGTTCGGTGGTACTGGAGAAGCTCGTCAAGTGGAACGGCGAACAGCACGCCGACATCACCCCCGGCGAGTACACACAGCTGACCGGCCGCGCCGGTCGCCGTGGCATCGATGTCGAGGGCCACGCCGTCGTGCTGTGGCAGCGAGG
The DNA here is from genome assembly GCA_965650905.1 of uncultured Streptomyces sp. Taxonomy (GTDB): domain Bacteria; phylum Actinomycetota; class Actinomycetes; order Streptomycetales; family Streptomycetaceae; genus Streptomyces. The sequence continues at coordinate 3,654 of CBFGQM010000179.1, forward strand.
CATCAGCCCGGAGCACCTCGCGGGTCTGGCCGGCACGCGTACGTATCCGCTGCGCTCCAGCTTCAAGCCCTCGTACAACATGGCGGTGAACCTCGTCGAGCAGTTCGGCAGGCACCGTTCGCGGGAGCTGCTGGAGACGTCGTTCGCGCAGTTCCAGGCCGACAAGTCGGTGGTCGGCATCTCGCGTCAGGTGCAGCGCAACGAGGAAGGGCTGGAGGGCTACAAGGCCTCCATGACCTGCCACTTGGGGGACTTCGAGGAGTACGCGCGACTGCGTCGCGACCTCAAGGACCGTGAGACCGAGCTCGCCAAGCAGGGGGCGGCGCAGCGGCGTGCGGAAGCGGCCGGGGCGCTGGAGAAGCTCAAGCCCGGCGATGTGATCCATGTGCCGACCGGCAAGTTCGCGGGGCTCGCGCTGGTCCTTGATCCCGGCCTGTCCGCCGGGCGGTCCAACGGTCACCGCGGCTTCGAGTACCAGGACGGACCGCGTCCGCTCGTACTGACGGTCGAGCGGCAGGTCAAGCGGCTCGCGTCGATCGACTTCCCGGTGCCCGTCGAGGCGCTGGAGCGGATGCGGATCCCGAAGTCGTTCAACCCGCGCTCGCCGCAGTCACGTCGCGATCTGGCCGCCGCGCTGCGGACGAAGGCCGGGCACATCGTCCCCGACCGGCACCGCAGGAAGCGGGCCGAGGCTGCGGACGACCGCGAGATCGCCCGGCTGCGGACCGCGCTGCGCGCACACCCCTGCCACGGGTGCAACGACCGTGAGGACCACGCCCGCTGGGCCGAGCGCTACCACCGGCTGCTGCGCGACACCTCGCAGTTGGAGCGGCGCATCGCGGGTCGGACGAACACCATCGCCCGGACCTTCGACCGGATCGTCGCGCTGCTGACCGAGCTCGACTATCTGCGCGGCGACGAGGCCACCGAGCACGGCAAGCGGCTCGCCCGGCTCTACGGAGAGATGGACCTGCTCGCCAGCGAGTGTCTGCGCGCCGGGGTCTGGGAGGGCCTCGCACCGGCTGAACTGGCCGCGTGCGTCTCGGCGTTGGTGTATGAGGCCCGGGTCGGCGACGACGCGCTGGCACCGAAGGTCCCGTCCGGCAAGGCGAAGGCCGCGCTCGGTGAGATGGTCCGCATCTGGGGCCGGCTCGACGCCCTGGAGGAGGAGTTCCGGATCAACCAGACCGAGGGCGTCGGCCAGCGGGAGCCCGACCTGGGCTTCGCTTGGGCCGCGTACGAGTGGGCGTCCGGCAAGGGCCTCGACGAGGTGCTCCGCGAGGCGGAGATGCCCGCCGGTGACTTCGTGCGGTGGTGCAAGCAGGTCATCGACGTACTCGGCCAGATCTCGGCGGCGCCGGTGTCCGGCGGCACGAACCCGACTGTGGCGAAGAACGCGCGGAAGGCTGTGGACGGGCTGCTGCGCGGGGTCGTGGCTTACTCGTCGGTGGGGTAGCGTCCCGCGGTTCGGGGGTGCGGTTCGGGGGTGCGGTTCGGTCGGTGTGGTTTGGTCGCGTGCGGTTTGGTCGTGGGCGGTTGGTGTCGTCGGGCGGGGGCGGGTCTCGTGTGTCCGGAGTGCCCACGCGGCGGAGCCGCATGATGTCAAGTCCCACGCTCCTGGTGTGGCCGAGGCCCTCCGAAGTCAGTGGGTCTTGGACCGGCCCAGTCGTCGTACGCGGACCACGACTGGAGCGTTCGTCCGCTCACCAGGGCGTGCTCGCGTCCCGTGACCGGATCGGTGAACTCCAGTGCTCGCGCCAGCAGTTGGAGCGGCCGCTGGAAGTCACCGGCCGGCACGGGGCCGGTCACCACCGGGTAGAGGGGGTCGCCGAGGATCGGCACACCCAGCGCGTTCATGTGCACCCGCAGCTGGTGGGTCTTCCCGGTACTGGGCAGCAGCCGGTAGCGTGCCCGTCCATCCCGGTGTTCGACCGGTTCGATCCGGCTCACGGCGTTCGGCTCGCCCGGCACCTCCCGGGCGGCCATGACCCCGCGCTCCTTCCGGATCCTGCTGCGCACGGTGCGCGGCAGCACGAGGGACTCCCGGTACGCGGCCACGGCCTCGTACTCCTTGCGTACGAGCCGATCGCGGAACAGCGACTGATACGCACCGCGTTCCTCGGGCCGCACCGTGAACAGCACCAGCCCGGCCGTGAGCCGGTCGAGCCGGTGCGCGGCCCCGATCGTCGGAATACCGAGCTCCCGCCGCAGCCGCGCGAGAACCGTCTCGGTGACATGGCTGCCGCGCGGGGTCGTGGCGAGGAAGTGCGGCTTGTCGACCACGACGATGTGCTCGTCGCGATACACGATGTCGACGTCGAACGGCACGGGCTCCTCGGCGGGCAGCTCCCGGTGGAACCATACGAACATCCCCGGCACGTACGCCGCGTCCGGCGCAACCGGGCGCCCGTCCGCACCGACGATCAAACCCGCGTCGAGCATCCCGTCGATCACCCCGGGCCCCGCCGCCAGCCGTGCCACCAGATGCTCCCGCACGGTCGCCCAAACCCCCTGGACGGGCAGCCGCACCCGCACCGGATCCACCCCGTCGCGCTGCGGCAGGGGAGCGGGCGGAATCCGATTCCTACGTCTCACCTGGTCAAGCGTACGCAGGGGGCGTCATCTCCGGCGCACGAGGCCCGTGGGGGGCCGACTTCGGGTCAGGCGCACGGGGTTGCGCCGATCCGTACGTTCCGGGCCTGTCAGACATCGGTCCGCGTCACGCCCGGAAGGGCCCGGAGCCTCAGGAGGCTGCCGGTTCGGCGGACTCCTGCTCCGCCTCCACCTGCGCGTTCCACTGCCGCTTGGCCGCCTGCCAGCCGTCCTCGTTGTGGCCGAGCCGCCAGTAGCCGGAGATGGACAGGTCCTCGCGGGGGATCTGGCGCTCGACACGCAGCAGTCGGCGCAGCTCCTTGACGAAGCCCGCCTCGCCGTGGACGAACGCGTGCACCCGGCCTTCCGGGAACTCCAGCGCCCGTACGGCCTTCACCAGTGCCTCGCCGACCGGCCGGTCACCGCGATGCAGCCAGACGATCTCCAGGTCGGAGGCGATCTTCTGCTCCTCGTCCGGCCCCTCGACCTCCACGAGGGCGTACACCTTCGCGCCGTCGGGCATCGCCTCCAGGGTGGCGGCGATCGCCGGCAGCGCGCTCTCGTCCCCGGCCAGCAGATGCCAGTCGGCCTCGGCGTCGGGCGCGTATGCCCCGCCGGGGCCCAGGAACCGTACTACCTCGCCCACTCGCACCCGGGTGGCCCACCGCCCGGCGAGGCCCTCGTCGCCGTGGATCACGAAGTCGAGCGTCAGCTCGCGCAGCTCCGGGTCCCAGGCACGCACGGTGTAGGTACGTGTGACGGGCCACTGCTCGCGCGGGAACTCCTCACGGATCCGCGTCATGTCGAAGGGCTCGGGATACGTCACACCCTCGGCGCCGAACAGCAACTTCACGTAGTGGTCGGTGCTCGTGCCCGCAGCGAAGTCGGCGAGGCCCTCACCGCCGAGGACCACGCGCTGCATGTGCGGAGCGAGCCGCTCCGTGCGGACCACCCGCGCGGAATGGGGCTTCGGAGCCCTGCGTGCCTGACGCTCTGCCATGTCGGCCTCCCGAATCAAATAAGGCTTACCTAAGTTAGCACCTCTCTCCAGTTAACACCCTTCGCTCGAAGAGTCGCCTACCCCCCCAGGAACTGTGACGGGGGACGTTGCCCATCGCGGGGAATCGGGTGCCGAGTAACTTTCTGCGGCTGGTGAAGGTCACGCTCCGAGCGTCGCCAACAGCCGCTTCAGTGAGCCGCCCAGCCCCCAGCGCGCCGCGAGTTCGTCCAGGGCCGTCTGGCTGCGCGGAGCATGCGGCAGCGCGGTGGTCACGTCCGGCAGGGGTACGTCGTCGGCCACCCGGACGACCTTGGGCGCGACAGCGAGGTACGGCCGTGACTCGTCGAGGCGCTTGCGCTGCGACGGTGTGAGCCGGGACTTCGGGTCGTCGACCGCGGCCATGATCCCGGCCAGGTCGCCGAACTCGGCGAGCAGCTTGGCGGCCGTCTTCTCGCCGATGCCCGACACCCCGGGCAGCCCGTCGCTCGGATCGCCGCGCAGCAGCGCCAGATCCGCGTACCCCGAACCGTCGACCCCATACTTCTCGCGCAGCCACGCCTCGTCCGTGAGCCGCAGTGAGCCCACGCCCTTGAGCGGGTACAGCACCCGCACCTGGCGCTTGTCGTCGACCAGTTGGTAGAGGTCGCGGTCGCCGGTGACGATGTCGACCGGGCCGGTGGCGCGGCCCGTGAACGTGCCGATCACGTCGTCCGCCTCGTACCCCTCGACCCCCACGCGCGCGATGCCCAGCGCGTCCAGGACATCCTCGATGACCGGTACCTGGGGTGAGAGGGTGTCGGGCACCTCCTCCTCGTCCGGTCCGGTCTCGGTCTCCTCCGCGACGCGGTGCGCCTTGTAGGAGGGGATCAGGTCGACCCGCCAGTGAGGCCGCCAGTCCGCGTCCATACAGGCCACGAGATCGTCCGGGCGGTGGTCCCGGACCAGGCGGTCGATGAATTCGAGTAGCCCACGCACGGCGTTCACCGGCGTGCCGTCCGGGGCCTTCACCGACTCCGGCACCCCGAAGAAGGCGCGGAAATACAGCGAGGCGGTGTCGAGAAGCATGATGCGTCGATGGGGCTGGGTCTGCTGCGTCACGCTTCGCATCATGCCGTACGCCACTGACAGTCACCGTCCGATGCGGACTGTCGACTGCGGACTGTCGATGAAAGCGAGCATCGCTACCGGTCCCACGTGAACACCCGTCAACTGGACCGCCCCGCGTGTGCTGCCCATGAGCGAGGGCCGGCGACGCCCGCTCGTCACGATGGAGCGGATGACTCCACAGTAGGACCACGCGTGCGTGCGCGGGCGCTTTGGGAACGCACCGCCCACGCACGGCTGTATGCGATACCGAACGTCAACTGTGGCCACGCTCAGTCACTTTCCGGGTCTCCTGCGTCGCTGTTCAGCCGGTTCGTCCCGTGGAGGGGCCCACGCCGGGCGAGGCGGGAGAGTTGATCCACTGACGCGCGAACCGCGACGTTGTGCCGCGCGTGCGGGGCGGCGACGTTCACGTCGGTGTGACGGGCGTATGAACGGTTTGCCGAACGTGCGTAGGGTGCAAACAAAACATCGGGAGACATCGGCTCGTACGCACGAACACCGGGCCGTCACGGGCCGGGGCGCGAGTCGCACGCACCACACCATGCACCGACGACGCACTGGAGGGAGCCGAAGCGATGGACGACAGCAAGGAAAACCTTCGGGTGGGCGCGGCCGTCCGGCGCCGGCGCCGGGCTCTGGAGCTCACCCTCGCCGTCGTCGCCGAGCGCAGCGGTCTGTCGGTCCCGTTCCTGAGCCAGGTCGAGAACGAGCGGGCCCGGCCCAGCATGCGCTCCCTTCAGCGCGTCGCCGACGCACTCGGCACGACCTGCGTCGAACTCCTCGCCGCCGCCGACCCGGCACGCAGCGTCGACGTCGTGCGTTGCGACGACTCCGAGTTCACCCACGAGCCCCGGGTACGTCCGCTGGTGCGCGGCCATCATCAGTTGCACGGCATGGAGTTCAGCGGCGACCATGACGCCGGCCGCGAATTCCAACACCGCAACGACGAGTTGTTGTACGTCGCCGACGGTGCCGTCGAGGTCGAGGCGGAGGGCCGCGCGTACCGGCTGGGGCGCGGTGACACGCTGTACCTGACGGGCGGCGTGCGCCACCGGTGGCGGGCGACCGTCCCGGACACGCGCCTGCTGGTCGTCGCGGTCGCCGACCACATCGAGGCGGTGGAGACTCCGCGGCGGTGACGGCTCCTGGGTCGGTGACGGGCCGGTGACGGCGGGTGTCTCTACGGTGGCGGACTACCTCGTGCGGCCGTGTCGGCGACCCGCTCCGCCGTGGCTGCCACACCGCGCGCGTTCCAGCACGCCCCAGGGCGTGGCAGCCGGCAGCACTCGACAGCCCCGCTCAGGTCTCAGCAAGCGGCTCGGACCAGGCCCTCCATGACCCTGAGGTCCTCGCCCATCTCCGGGTGCCACTGGACGCCCAACACCCAGCCGGGGCCGGGGAGTTCCAGTGCCTCCACCGTTCCGTCCGGCGCGTAGGCCGACGCCGTGAGGCCGGAGCCGAGTCGGTCCACGGACTGATGGTGGTAGGTCGGTACCGATGTCTCCTCCGGTACCAGGCCGGCGTACAGAGAGCCCGGCACCGGATTCACCGGGTGCCGGCCGAAGACGCCGACGACCTCGGCGTGCCCTTCGATGTGCTGCACGAGTGTCCCGCCGAGCGCGACGTTCAGGAGCTGCATCCCGCGGCAGATACCGAGCAGCGGTGTGCCGCAGGCCAACGCGGCGTCGATCAGGGCGAGTTCCCAGCTGTCCCGTTCCCCGGCCTCGGGGCCCGTACGGGGCTCGCGAGCGGCGCCGTACCGCGCCGGGTCCACGTCCGGTCCGCCCGCGATCACGAGCCCGTCGAGCCGGGCGACGGCCGCGGCGGCGTGCGCGGGGTCGTCCGGCGGCAGCATCGCGACGAGCCCGCCCGCGTCCCGCACCAGTCGCGGGTACCCGAAGGGCAGCAGCGCTGCCTCCAGCTCCCACCCGCCCCAGCGCGCGAACTCCAGATACGTACTGACTCCGATCAGCGGCCTGCCGCCCACCATGAACTCCTTCTCAGCGTCTCCGGCCATCCGGCCATCCGGCCATCCGGCCATCCGGCCATCCGGCCATCCGGCCATCCGGCC
>CBFGQM010000180.1:0-10397 GCA_965650905.1 uncultured Streptomyces sp.
GCTCGACCAGCACGTCGGCCGCCTCGCCCAGCGCGCTGCGCCGGGTCTGGAGCGACACCGACCCGGACCGGCATCCGGAGATCCTCAAGGTCCACCAGAAGGGCAAGCCCGTCGCGCCGGACGTCGACCTGTCGGCCGTCGCGCGACGCACACCGGGCTTCACGGGCGCCGATCTCTCCAACGTCCTGAACGAGGCGGCGCTGCTGACCGCCCGCAGCGACAAGAAGCTGATCGACAACCACATGCTGGACGAGGCGATCGACCGTGTGGTCGCGGGCCCGCAGAAGCGGACCCGGATCATGTCGGACAAGGAGAAGAAGATCACCGCGTACCACGAGGGCGGTCACGCCCTGGTCGCGGCGGCTTCGCCGAACTCCGATCCGGTCCACAAGATCACGATCCTCTCCAGAGGCCGCGCTCTGGGCTACACGATGGTGCTCCCGGACGAGGACAAGTACTCGACCACGCGCAACGAGATGCTTGACCAGCTCGCGTACATGCTGGGCGGCCGCGCGGCCGAGGAGCTTGTCTTCCACGACCCGACCACGGGAGCGGCGAACGACATCGAGAAGGCCACTGCCACCGCACGCGCGATGGTCACGCAGTACGGCATGACCGAGCGTCTCGGCGCGATCAAGTTCGGCGGTGACAACACCGAACCCTTCCTGGGCCGGGAGATGTCGCACCCGCGCGACTACTCGGAAGAGGTCGCCGCGCTCGTCGACGAGGAGGTCAAGAAGCTCATCGAGAACGCGCACAACGAGGCCTGGGAAATCCTGGTCGAGAACCGCGACGTCCTCGACCAGCTGGTACTCCAGCTGCTGGAGAAGGAGACGCTGAGCAAGGAGCAGATCGCCGAGATCTTCGCTCCCATCGTCAAGCGCCCGGCCCGCCCCGCGTGGACCGGCTCATCCCGGCGTACGCCGTCCACCCGTCCTCCGGTGCTCTCCCCCAAGGAGCTGTCGCTGACGAACGGGGCGAACGGCGCCACTCCGGCGATCACCGCGAAAAGCGCCGCCGCGGAAGCCGTCCCGGTGACCGAGACGGCTCCGGAGGAGCGCCCCGAGAGCTGACCCAGTCGGCTCCCCGGCGCTTCACCGGACCCGGAATGAATGCCGCGCTCCCCAGGTTCTAGCCTGAGGGGCGCGGCATCTTCGTATGCCCGGACGTGAGACGCGCGGTGCGTACGCGTGAGAGCACAGGAACGAGGCACAGATGACCGACCCCGTGACGCTGGCCGGCGAGGGCACGATCGCCGAGTTCGACGAGAAGCGCGCCGAGAACGCCGTACGGGAGCTGCTCATCGCGGTCGGCGAGGATCCGGACCGGGAGGGACTGCGCGAGACGCCGGGCCGGGTGGCACGGGCGTACCGGGAGATATTCGCCGGCCTGTGGCAGAAACCCGAGGACGTGCTGACGACGACGTTCGACCTGGGGCACGACGAGATGGTGCTCGTGAAGGACATCGAGGTCCTGAGCAGCTGTGAACATCATCTGGTGCCATTCGTAGGGTTCGCCCATGTGGGGTACATTCCGTCCGCCGATGGCAAGATCACAGGTCTGTCGAAGCTGGCCCGGCTCGTGGACGTGTATGCCCGTCGTCCGCAGGTGCAGGAACGGTTGACCACGCAGATCGCTGACTCCCTGATGGAGATTCTGGAGCCGCGTGGGGCGATCGTCGTCGTCGAGTGCGAGCACATGTGCATGACCATGCGCGGGGTTCGCAAACCCGGGGCGAAGACCATCACGTCTGCGGTGCGCGGCCAGTTGAGGGATCCTGCCACCCGCAATGAGGCGATGAGTCTGATCATGGCGCGATAAATCGGAGGGTCTCACGCCGTGGGCGCCGCCCCGCCGTTGCTGCTGTCGTCGTCCTCCGGGAGTTTGCACACGCGCTCCAGGAAGAAGGCCGCCGCTATGACGCCGATGCCCGCGAGGACGCAGAAGCCGGCATAGATGGCCTGGTCGCGGCGGGCGGGGATGTCCAGGAGCTCCAGCAGGAAGACGCCCGTGCCGCCGTACACGCCGGCGACGAGGGCGGCCACCAGGGCACTGGCCTGACCGAAGACCACCGCTCGGGCCGCCACCAGGGGGTCGACGCCGCTGGCGCCGGGGTGGCGCTCGCGCTGGGCCTTGAAGCGGGCGCGCAGGGAGAGTGCCGTGGCCAGGAGGACGACGGCGATCAGGGCTAGGACGATGGGGGCGGCGAGGGGGACCCGGGGCAGGGTGCCCACCGCGTTCCACAAGCGGGCGCCCGCCCAGGACACCACGCCCGCGACGACGAACACGCCGGCCAGCGTCCTGATGCGCAGCTGTTTCACGATGCCCCTTCGTCGCCGCCGGAGATCACTCGGGAGTTCGCCGGGGAGATCGCCGGCTCTCCGGTCTGTCCGAAATCATGGTCCGGTAGACCTTAACGACTACTCGGGCAGCCGTAGTTCCAGGTCGGTGCGGGGCGCGACACCTTGTCGGGAGACGGCGGCAAGGAGTTGGGCAACCGGGCCACGGCCCGGGAGCTGGGCGTCCGGCTCCACGTCGTGCCAGGGGGCGAGGACGAAGGCCCGCTCATGGGCCCGGGGGTGAGGGAGCGTCAGCTCGGGGTCGTCGGAGACCATATCGGCGTACGCCACGATGTCCACATCGATCGTGCGGGGTGCCCAGCGTTCGCTCCGTACGCGGTGGAAGGCCTCCTCGACCGCTTGCGCCCGCTCCAGCAGGGAGGACGGGGGAAGGGTCGTCTTCAGGAAGACGACCGCGTTGAGGTACTTCGGCTGGCTGCCCGGCTTCACGCCCCAGGGCTCCGTTTCGTACACGGGAGAGACCGCTTTGACCCGTACGCCGGGGGTGTCCTCCAGGGCGTCGATGGCGCCCTGGAGGGTTTCCAGGCGGTTGCCGAGGTTCGAGCCGAGGGAGAGCACGGCATGCTTGGGGTTGTGCAGGGTCGTGTCGGCGGCGTCCACCTGCTCCACTACGGAGGCAGGCACCGGCTGTACGGTCGGGTCGCTCTGACTCCCGATGAACGATGCGGTCATACTCGGCTCCGGGTGATGGTGACGGTCACGTCGTCGAAGGGGACGGTGATCGGCGCGTCCGGCTTGTGGACGCACACCTCGACCTCCTGGACCCCATCGTGCTTCAGACACGCCTGGGCGATGTGCTCGGCGAGCGTCTCGACGAGGTCGACGGGTTCCCCCTTGACGACGGCCACGACCTCCTCCGCCACGATGCCGTAATGCACGGTCTTCGCCAGGTCGTCGGTGGCCGCCGCCGACCGGATGTCCAGGCCCAGGGTGACGTCCACGATGAACGTCTGCCCCTCTTCGCGTTCCTTCGGCAAGACACCGTGGTGCCCACGGGCCTTCAGGCCCCGCAGCGCGACACGATCCACGCGAATCACTCCTGCAATCATCGGTAACGGAGGTCACTGCCGAGTGCGAAGGCACGCCGGCCTCAAAAGAATCTACCTGCGGTCACTGACAGCGCCCGCTCTCCGGGGCCGGGCCCAGTCGTGGCCGGGAAGCCTCATCAAGTGTTTCCTTGGGGAGACACGCTGGCTCAGGGGCTGGTAGCCGCCCCTCCCCGGAGCCCCGTGATCCCCACCACTACTTGGCCCTTACCCAGTCACGAGGGCGGCTTGTCAGCCTCTTCCTCGCCGGATTCGGCCAGCACGGGGGAGGCGTGGTGCGACCAGAGTTTCCAGCCCTCGGATGTGCGGCGGAACACGTTGGTGGCGACCACGAGCTGGCCCACGAGCGGCCCCAGTTCGTCGCTGTCCTCCGGGGCAGGGCCACCGCTGAGGATGTTCTCGGTGCACGTCACCAGGGCGGTGTCGGAGATGACGGACACCTGGAGGTCGGTCAGGAAGAACTGGATGTATTCGGTGTTCGCCATGATCAGCGCGTACGAGCGGAGGACCTCGCCGCGGCCGGTGAGGACCGGCCAGCCGGGGTGCACGCAGGAGATCTCGGCGCCCTTGTCGGTGTCGTCCGCGGGGTCCTCGGTGTCCTCGGCCTCCGCGGTGTGTTCAGCCCCTTCGATGTCCAGGGGAGCCAGCCAGATCGACGACAGCTCCTCGAAGTCGCCGCGTTCCATCGCCTCGTAATAGGCGGTGTTGGCGCGTACGACCGCTTCGAGATCGGTGCTGGGTGCGCTCACTGAGCTGCCTCTGCGGTCCGGGCGCCTTCCACGGCCCGGGAGACCCGGACCGCGTCGGCGGTGGCCCGCACCTCGTGGACGCGGACCGCCCACGCACCCTGGTGGGCGGCGAGCGCCGAGACGGCGGCAGTGGCGGCGTCGCGTTCCCGGGCGGGCGGCGCGGCGCCCTCCGGGCCCGCCAGTACGCGGCCGAGGAACCGCTTGCGGGACGCGGCGACCAGTACGGGGTGGCCGATGTCCCGGAGGCGGTCGAGGTGGGCGAGGAGCGTCAGATCGTGCTCGGCCTGCTTGGAGAAGCCTAGGCCGGGGTCGACGACGAGGCGGTCCGCGGCGATGCCGCCCGCCAGAACGGCCTCCACGCGTGCGTGCAGCTCGTCGACGACTTCGGAGACGACGTCCTCGTATGTCCCCTGGACGTTTCCGCCCTCGAGGAAGCCGCGCCAGTGCATGACCACGAAGGGGGCGCCGGCGGACGCGACGACCGGGATCATCGCCGGGTCGGCGAGGCCGCCGCTGACGTCGTTGACCAGGACGGCGCCCGCGGCGAGGGAGCGTTCGGCCACCGACGCGCGCATCGTGTCGACGGAGACGGTGACCCCTTCGGAGGCGAGGCCGCGTACGACGGGGATGACGCGCCTGAGCTCCTCGGCCTCGTCCACCCGGGTGGCGCCGGGGCGGGTCGACTCGCCGCCGACGTCGACCAGGTCCGCGCCCTGGGCGACCAGGTCGAGGCCGTGCTTGACGGCGGCCGTCGTGTCGAACCAGCGGCCGCCGTCCGAGAAGGAGTCGGGGGTCACGTTCACCACCCCCATGACCGCGCACCGATCCCACACCGGAAGCCCCGTCACTTGGCCTCGCCCGCTCTTCTCGCTCATGTGTCCAGCCTAGGCCTCCGGCGGTTGGGTGGGTTTCGCCTACCCGGCGTGGGGGCTCGTCCGGTTCCGCGGGCGCTTGGTGTGGCCCCGGGCGGGACCTCTTCCCGCCCGCCGGACTCGGTTGGCTTGTCAGGCAGCCCTTGCAGCTCCGGCAGGGATGCCGCTCGGTGCGGCCTGAGCAGGGGACTGGGGGCGTGAGGGATCCTCGCTTTTGGCCGGCTCTATGCCGCTCCTACGCCGCTCCTACGCGGCTTTCCGCTCGTACGGCGGTTTCCGCCATCCGTCGATGCGCGCACGGAGCCGGTGTCGTCGCCCTGCGGCGCAGGAGCGGCGGCAGCGCGAGGTTCACGAAGCCCTCTGCCTGCATGGCCGCCAGACCGATGCGGGGCAGATCGCGGGAGGAGCGGTACACGACGAAGCGGGGCTCCCAGCGGGGGCGGAACTTCGCGTTGAACTTGTAGAGCGACTCGATCTGGAACCAGCGGGAGAGGAAGACCAGCAGGCCGCGCCAGGCGCGCAGTACCGGGCCGGCGCCGATCTTCTCGCCGCGTGCCAGGGCCGAGCGGAACATCGCGAAGTTGAGCGAGACCCGCTGCACCCCCAGGCGGGGCGCCGCCTGGAGCGCCGCCACGATCAGCAACTCGTTCATGCCGGGATCGGCTGCGCGGTCGCGGCGCATGAGGTCGAGGGACGCGCCGTCCGTGCCCCACGGGACGAAGTGGAGTACGGCCTTCAAGTCGCCGTAGGGACCCGGTTCCGCATCAGCCTTGTGCGCGGTGGCGATCAGGCAGTCCCCGTCGGCCGGGTCGCCGATGCGTCCGAGCGCCATGGAGAAGCCGCGCTCGGTGTCCGTGCCGCGCCAGTCCTCCGCCGCGCGCCGGATCCGGTCCAGCTCACCTTCGCCCAGGTCACGAACGCGCCGTACCCGGGTCTCGTAGCCGGCCCGCTCAATGCGTTTCACCATCTGGCGCACATTGCGCATCGCGCGCCCGGACAGGGAGAAATCCGCGACGTCCACCACCGCCTCGTCGCCCAGCTCGAGGGCGTCCAGGCCGGTTTCCCGCGTCCAGACCTCTCCGCCCGTCTCGGAGCAGCCCATGACGGCGGGCGCCCAGGAGTGGGCCTTCGCCTCGTCCATGAAGCGCTCGATCGCGCCGGGCCAGGCCTCGACGTCGCCGATCGGGTCGCCGCTGGCGAGCATGACGCCGGACACGACGCGGTACGTCACGGCCGCCTTGCCGCTGGGCGAGAAGACGACCGCCTTGTCGCGGCGCAGCGCGAAGTGACCGAGCGAGTCGCGGCCGCCGTGCTTCTCCAGGAGCGACCGCAGCCGCGCCTCGTCGTCCTCGGTGAGGCGGGCGGCCGGGCGTTCGGGGCGGAAGGCCAGATAGATCGTGGTGACGGCGGTCAGCAGGCCGAGCGCGCCGAGTGAGAAGGCCACCGTCCAGGATGTACTGCCCTGGTAGTCGACCGGGCCCTCGAAGCCGAACAGGCCGTACAGCACATGCGCGATTCGGTCAGCGAGGCTCGGGTCGCCGACCATCCGGTCCGGGTGGACGCTGACGATGATGAGTCCGAGGAGGAGGGAACCGGCGCCCATGAGGACGAAGTTGGCGAGCGCCTGCCAGCGGCCGCGCGGGTCGGGCAGCGCCGCGAACTCGCTTCGGTGGCGCAGCAGCGGCGCGAGCAGCGCCAGTGAGATGAGCACGCCGAGAAGGGAGTGCCGGTAGGTGAACTGCGCGACGGCACCGGCCGGAAGCAGGATCACGGCAGCGCGCCACGCCCGCCGTTTGCGCCGACGAAGCCCATGGGCGAGAAGCAGTAGCAGGACGCCCGCACTGAGCGACAGGGCGGCGGCGAACGGGCCCAGAGCGCCGGGCAGCACCTCGGCGAGTGTGTGCATACGGCTGTTCCTGAAGCGCGGGAAGACGCCCGCGGCGATGTCCAGGAGTCCCACGAGTGTGCAGGCCCTGGCGACCAGGGCGGGGACGGCCTGGGGGCGTGGACCGCGAAGTACGCGCCACGGTAGGCCTGTTCTCCGCTCCGGAACCTGGCCCGACTTTTCCCCATCTATCCTGATAGACATCGCATCCCGTAGTTCTGCGAGAGACCCTGAGTCCGGTGCCCCATTGGGCATCCGGTGACATTGCGCTCTCTAAGACGGTGTCTCGAGGGGCCCGGTTCACTCCGCTCCGGAAACCGTTTCAAAAAGGCAAGGAAAGTCCTGGGCAAGCGCTGTGACGGAGTGACGGAGTGACGTAAGCGGTGCCGGCCCTCAACGGAAAGCGCAGGCAGACACATCCCATGGGTCTCACGAGCAACAAGATGCTGGCACTCGCCGTCCTCTTGGCGGTGCTGCTGTTCGTCGGCACGGTGTGGTTCTGGCCGCGACTCGCGCGCCGCAACTGGCGTGTCGTGGCAGGGCGGATCGGCCTGCTGCTGGCCACCCAGGTCCTGATCTTCGCGTCGGTCGGCCTCGCCGCCAACCAGGCCTTCGGGTTCTACGCAGGCTGGGCCGACCTCTTCGGCCAGGAGTCGGGCCAGGGCGTGGTGGTCGACCACGGCGCGGGCCGCGGCTCGGGCGGCCCGCTCCAGGTCGTCGGCACACAGCCGGTGAGCGTGACGGGCGGTGCGCGGCCGCAAATCGGCGGCCAGATACAGAAGGTCGACATCGTGGGCCGGCGCACGCGCATCGCGACTCCCGCGTTCGTCTATCTGCCGCCGGAGTACTTCCAGCCGCAGTACCGCACGCGCACCTTCCCGGCCGCCACCGTGCTCACCGGTTATCCGGGCACCGCCGAGGCGCTCATCAAGGGCCTGCACTACCCGCAGACCGCTCAACGACTGGCCAAGAACGGCACGGCCCAGCCGATGATCCTGGTCATGATGCGGCCGACGGTGGCGCCGCCGCGCGACACCGAGTGCGTGAACGTTCCCGGGGGGCCGCAGACCGAGACATTCTTCGCCAAGGATGTGCCCGAGGCCGTATCGGCCCACTACAGGGTGGGCAAAAAGCCCGGGAGCTGGGGCATCATCGGTGATTCCACGGGCGGTTACTGCGCGCTGAAGCTCGCGATCCACCACCCGGAGACGTACGCCGCCGGGGCGGGCCTGTCGCCTTACTACAGGGCGCCGATCGATCCCACCACGGGCGACCTCTTCCACGGGGACAAGGAGTTGCAGAACAGCGCCGACCTGATGTGGTACTTGAGGCACCGGCCCGCGCCGGACACGTCGCTGCTGGTCAGCAGCAGCAAGAACGGGGAGCACGACTACAAGGAGACGCTGCGGTTCATCGAGCTGGTGAAGGAAAAGAGGCCGACACGGATCTCGTCGATCACCCTGGAGAGCGGCGGCCACAACTTCAACACCTGGCGTCGTGAGATCCCGGCCACGCTTCAGTGGATCAGCGGGCGCCTCAGCGACCGCTGAGGCGGCTAGGTGATGCTGAGCCTTCGGGTAGCTGTTTTTACCCGGTCGGGCACCAAGAGTCGCCTACGCGCGGTAAGTTTCTGGCCATGCCACGTGGACGTCACCGCCATTCCCCACCTCTGCACCGGCTGCTGCCTCCCTCGGCGATCGCAGGAGTCTCTTTCATCTGCGCCGCCGGGCCCTGGCTGTTCACGGAACCGATGGTGCTCCGCGGGCTGGCCGCGGGCGCCGCGGTGACGGCCGTCGTGGGCGCGGTCGTCATGCGTCGTTGGGACACGGCGGCGGGCAAACGCGTCGCGGACCTCACGCGTGCGCGCGCGAGTGACGACTGGCGCCACGAGGAGCGGGTCGCCGAGCTCGAGACCGACCTCGAAGAGTCGCGCGAGCTGCGCACCAAGCTGGAGCACAAGCTCCGTGCGAAGCGGACGGAGCTGCAGGGGCTGCGCAATGAACACGCGGCGCTGCTGCTGCGGTACGCCCAGGCGCAGACGGAGCGGGCCAGCGCCCTGGAGGGCCGTCGGCTCCTCGCCATAGAGACGTCGGCTTCGACTCACGCGCTGTCGGCGGCGGCTTCGGGGGATCTGGTGCCCGTGAAACCCAACGGGACGGTGCAGGCCGCCGCGGAGGCGACAAAACCGGCTGCGCCCGGGGCGACGGTGCCGACCGCCCGTGCCGCGGCTTCGGTTCTCTACGCGAAGGCCAACGCGGCGTTGGACCGGCTGGCGAAGGCGGGTGCCGCACGCGCGACCGAGGGTGAGCCCTCGGCCGAGCGCCCGGCGGAGGACGGTCCGGAGAGCGCGAGCGACTCGCCCACGGCGGACGGTTCCGCGCAGGACGGTTCGGCGACGGACGCTTCGGTGCGGGACGGTTCGGCGACGGACGGTTCGGTGCGGGACGGTTCGGCGACGGCCGCGTCTGTGCAGAGCAAGTCCCCGAAGGACGGCTCTGCGAAGGACGGCTCTGCGAAGGGCGATTCCGCCAAGGGGGCTCCCGCGAAGGGCGGTGCCCCGAAGGGCGGGCCCACGGGGGGCGGTTCTTGGCAGGGTGCTTCTCGTAGGAGCGCCCCCGCGACGGGCGAGGCCGTACCGGAGGGTGCGGCGCAGGGGAAGCCCGAGGCGGTCGGCGGGCATGAGCGCGCGGCTGCCACGACCACACCCACACCCATGCCCGCGCCCATGCAGTCCGGCGAGGCCGCGCGGCCTTCCGCGCCGCCCACCGCGCAAGAATCGGCGCCCGCACCGGCCACCGCGCCGGCACCGGCAATCGCGGCCTCGCCCGATGGCGCGGCCGCTCTGAAGCCCGCCCCCAAGCCCTTGCCCCTTTCCGGGTTCTTCACCGTGCCGAGGGCCGTGGCGGTGGTACCGACCTCGTCCGTGCGGCGGCCCTCCGTGGAGGGCGGGTTCGACTTCTTCGGTACCCAGAAGAGGGCGGATGCGCTGGAGTCCGTACAGAACGAGGACCTCGCCGACGTGGTGGGCCAGGAGGCGCTCGCCCTCCACAAGGGCGCGTCCGAGTCCGAGTTCAAGCCGGCGGACGAGGAGTCGCGCGGCGTCGGTCAGGTCATCGACCTGACCGCGCACGACGAGACGGAACAGATCGACGTGGCGGAACTGCGGGGCGCGGTTTCCTGAACCTCGGCGGCAAGCGATCGTGAGGGCAGTGGCAACGCGCCACTGCCCTCACGCCATCCACCGATCCGGCCGAGCCTCCCGCCGCCCCGTACGCGACCCGCCTGTCCGTACAGCGGGTCCGCCGCCTCCGAGCTTTCCTGGGCCGCCGTTCGTTCCCCACGGTCCCCGTCTCCCTGCCGCGAGCGTACGTACGAGACACTGTTCCCATGACTCCTACGACGGAGACCATGGTCGGAATCGGCGGCGCCGCGGAGAGCGCCGACATGGTGCTCAACATCGGGCCCCAGCACCCCTCCACACACGG
>CBFGQM010000181.1:0-10387 GCA_965650905.1 uncultured Streptomyces sp.
GCGCGGTTTCGGGGTGCTTATCGCTCGCCTCAAAATCGAGGGCGGCCATGCGGCCGAGATGCCAACTCACGTGGTTCTCCGTTCGGTGGTGGGTGTGGTGTGCTGGGGTGCGGCCGCCCCGCCTGATTTCGGCGGGCGGGGCGGCCACCCTGGGTGGGGTTTAGGAGCTGGAGCCGGGCTGCGCCGCCTCGGGCCAGTCGGCAGCGGCCTGCTCACTGCTCTGCGGCTGCTGCGCCTGCTGCTTGATCTCGTCGACCGTCACCCGCGGCAGCGGGAACTCGTCATCCGCCGTGACCTCGCCACGCTGGATCGACTGGAACGCCACCAGCAGCTGTGCCACGTCGTGCTCCGTCCACTTCCCCGACGGCCGGCCCAGCTTCGTCTCGATCCGGTCCTGCGTGACGCCGATGCCCTCGAACGCGCGGATGGCGTCCGCGACGCGCTGCGGGAGCGGCTTGCCGCCGCCGTCGGCGAGGGTTTTGGTGCAGATCTGCTTGGCCTCTTCGACGAACCAGGGCGGCAGGATCGCGAAGATCGCCTCGCGGACGCGGCGGGCGCCGTTGTTGGCGTTGTTCTCGTAGATATCCCGCAGGTCCTCCAGCCGCTTCGGGCCGCCACGCTGGTCACGCATGTGCGGGACGATGAAGGTGGAGGAGTTGCGGGAGTTCTTCTCGACGTCCCAGGCGAAGGCCTGCATCTCGGACTGGCCGAACTCGTCGTCGCGGCGCATCTCGACGAGGCCGTACTGGATGTTGCCCCAGCAGCGGGCCAGCTCCCGGGCTAGGTGCACGCTGGCGCCGGAGACGGTTTGACCGCCGCGGGGGAAGCGGAAGAAGGCCCGCTCGGCGAGGAACGGTTGTTGGCAGGACTGGCGCATCTCGGCGATGGCGGCGTTGATGTCGCGCGGCACCTGCTGGGCGACGACGATCGCGGCCTGGACCTCGGCGACGGCGCGGGACTGCTCAACCGCGGTCCCCTGGCCGATGCGTGCGGGGACTGCGGCGGGCGCTTGGCGCTCCACGGGGTAGTTCACAGGTACTCCTCGGTGTCTCGGATAGCGGCCCAGGTGGGCAGGGAGAGGTAGGCGATGTCGTCGCTGTATCCGGGCCATACGCCCGACTCGGTGCACTCGGCGAAGACTTCGAGGGCGCGCCGGTTGCGGGCGGCGCCGATACGGCGGGCCTCGGCGTCCATCTCGACGACGGTCACGACATAGGGGGCGGTCTTCTCCTGGCAGACGAAGACGAACGCCGCGGTGTCGTCGGCGAGGTCGAGCGCTTTGGCGCCGGCGCGGTACCAGTCGTCTTGCTGGTGGTAGCCGAACTCCTGCACGGCGCGGGCGAGTGCGGTGGGTTCGGCGCTGCGGCAGGTCTTGTAGTCGGGGATGATGAGCCGCCCGCTACGGGCGTCGGGGAGCCAGTCGAAGCGGGCCCGCCGCATGACGCCGGTCGGCCGGTCGCGCCAGAACAGGGACTGCTCGGGCTTTCCGCGGGCCGGGTCGAACAGCGCTGCAGCGACCGGGTGTCGGCGGAGTGCGTCGGCCATCGCGTGGACTTGCTCGTACTCGGCTGGCTTCAGTGGGATGCCGCCTTCGTCGCGGATCGCGGCGACTTCGGCTTTGATGGCGTTCGTCGTCCACTTGTCCGCGTCGACCTGTACGAGGTTCGGGCCTTCGCCGAGGACGAGCTTGTGGGCAGCTGTCCCGAGCTCGAACGTCTTCTTCGGCTCCTGCGTGGTGTCCTGCGCGTGCCGGAAGAGGGCAGGGCAGGACGGCGGGAGGAGCATCCGGGCGCCGGAGGAGGAGAGGCTGCCACGGTCGGCGTGGTACTCCTCGTTGGTCAGGTCGTGGATGCCGGGCTCGGTGATGCCACCGTGGCCGGCGGCCGGGGCGGTTACCCCGGCCTGCGCGACGGTCGTCATCAGCTGCCGTCCTTCCGGGTGTTGAGGGTGTACACGCGGCCGGTCGGCCGGTCGTGGAGGCGCAGCACGCCCTGGTGGGCCAGCTGGGAGAGGAAGCGGCGGGCGTCGGCCCGGTACAGGCCGCGCTGGTAGCGGTCGACGTACAGCTGCTGGACCCGCAGCGGGGTCCACTTGCCGCGCTGCTCGCGGATGGTGGCGAGGAGGTGCTCGTCCCAGTCGTCCGGCCAGGTGAAGGTGAGGACCTTCGCGGCGGGTGGAGCGGCGCTCATTCGTCGGCCTCCGGGTCGTACTTAGCGGCGACCTCCAGCGGCGTCACCACGTAACCCGTGGGGCTGTCGTCAGCCATGTCGGCGTCGAAGAGCCAGCACTCCCACTCGGGTTCGTCGGCCTCCGGGTCGTCCGCGCGCCAGATCACCCGGGCCGTCACGTCGCCGCCCTCTTCGTTCGCGAGGGTGGCGTGCACGTGATCCATGGCGGCTTCGCGGCTGGCGTAGTGGCCCATGACGATCGCGTCGTGCGACGCCCGGAACACCGTCAGCGGGGCGGCCTCGGCCTTGTCCGGCGCGAGCCATCCGGCGACCTTGCGGCGGTCCTCCGGGGCGAAGTACAAGGCGACCGGGCGGCCGTTCTCGGCGATCGAACCGACCACGAACACCTGCTCCTCTTCGAGGGCGGGTTCCATCGCGGTGTCGAACCGGTCGACGATCAGCGGCTCGGCATACGGCTCACTTCCGAGGAAGATCCGGATCGCGCCCCGGTCGACCTTCGACGCCAGCTGCTCGATCGGAGTGCCCTCGCGGGCCTTCTTGACCAGCCAGGCCACGACTTCCCGCTTGGCCTCGCCCAGTACCTCGGCAACGAGGGCGTCCACGAGCTGCTCGGCGTGGTCGACATCGGCGAGGGTGGCGATTCCGCCGAGGCTGTCTTCGGAGAGCGCGGCGATGATCTGACGACGGGCGCTCATGCGGCACCTGCCAAACGATGGCCGAACCCGGGGTGCGACGCAGCGTTCCGCTGCCGGTTGAAGCGTCCAGCCGTCGCCTCGATCACCGCGTTCAGCTCGTCCCGCAGCCGGATCAGGTCGTGCATGCCGACCTCGATCTCCGGGTCGTGCATCGCCGCCGCGTCTTCGATGCGCTCCACGAGCCCGTCGAGCTCGCCCTCGCGCGGCGACTGGAGTGCTTCGGCCAGCGCGTCGAGCTGGTTGATGACGTCCTCGCGGGCTTCGCCGTCGGCCCAGTGGGCGACGAGGGAGACGAGGGTGTCGTGGCGGTTCTGGCCGTTGCGGAGGATGCCGTGGAGGTGGTTGGAGTCGGGGCTGAAGGACAGTTGGGGCTTCGTCGAGTGGTTCATCGGTCGCCGCCCTTCGGCTGCGGCTTCACACCGGCGGCCTGGTACCAGGCCGCGAACTCCAGGGAGCCCATGCCGGGCTCGGAGCCGTCGACGGCGGCCTGCATGGCAGTCGCGGCGGCGAGGGCGAGCGTCGCGTGCACCTGCGCGGCGGCGAGAATGGCGACCACGTCAGTGCCTTCCTGGTGGCCGTCGCGGACCTCGCGGAGCAGCTGCTCGGCTCGGGTGAAGTGCTCGGGGCCGGTCATCGGGTTCCCCCTGGGGTGATGGTGAGGAGCATGAGGAGCGCGGCCACGGTGATCGCGGCATCACGCGGGGCGTGGCGAGCACGCTCGACTGCGGCGCGGCCGGCGTTGCGGGCGTCGTGCAGCGCGGGGCCCACGGCGATCAGCAGCGCGTCGAACCGGCCCGACTCGACCGCGCGGCGTACGGCCGGACGCGGGTCGAAGTCCGTGGCTCGGGTGTCGCCGTCGACGAACAGGTAGAACGGCACCAGCGGCGCGGCGTACGTGCCGACACCGAGGAACACGGCGCCCGTAGGGGTCAGGTCGGCGAGGAGCGTCAGCACGAGCCACCGCCCGTCTTGGGCAGGTCGTGGCCCACGCGGTAGTCGTGCCGCAGCGGCGACTCGTACACGTCCTCCCGCAACGACGCGAACGTGTGCGTCAGCTTGTCCGCCAGCTCCGCCTTCTCCGTCAGCGCGTACGCGATCGGGTCCTCGTCGACGGGGCGGTCCTTCGCGGCGAGCAGCTGCTCCAGCTCGGTGATCCGGTCCCGGTCCACACGCAGCTGCTCGGCCGCGTCGGACAGTGCCTCGTTCGTGGTGTGCCGCTCCGCCTCCAACTCGGCGATACGGGCCCGCAGCGCAGGGTTCTCCTCCCGCAGATCCTTCAGCTCCGCCGCCACCTCCGGGTCCAACAACTGGCCCGCGTCATCCAGGACCTGAGCCGCATCCATCTGCGGGCTCACCGTCACGCCGAGCTCCCACGCCGCCCGAACCGTCTCGGCCTCATGCACGACCCGCCTCACCGCGCTCACAGCGACACCGCCGACGCGTCCGCGTCCAGCGCCGTCAGCAGCTGCCGCAACCGGATCTCCAACGTCACAGCCGCCCCGACCATGGCCTCGTGGTCGTGGACGTTCGCACCCTGCTGCGCCGCCAGGTCCTCCCGCGCAAGGCGCAGCGCGATGTCCAGCGGCGGCGCATACGCGTCGCTCGGCTGCGGCTGGTACAGCGCCTCCACCGGCGGAACGGCCTTCGGCTGCTCCTGCGGCGGCTCGTGCAGCAGCTCGTACGCGGTCTCGTTGTTCCGGATCTCCGCCTGACGGCGGTCAAAATCCGTACGGAACGTCTTGGTGATCTCGGCAGTCATCGCACGCCGCCCTCGATCGCCGCGCGCATCTCGCCCTGCCGCTTGCCGATACGCATCTGAACGAAGGACAGCCCGCGCGGCGTCAGGTGCAGCGTGTAGTGCGCACACGACCCCCATGTGTGCTCGACAACCTTCTCGACCGCGTTGAAGCAGTCCGCGTGCGCTGCATAGAAGTCGTACTGCGCGGCACCGCACGTCGCCTGGCGGCGATAGATCAGCTTCTCGTCGAGGAGGAAGTGACGAAGCTGCTTCTCCGGCCAGCCGATCGCCTTCGCCGCCTGCCGCACCAGCAGGTCACCTTCCTGCGCGGCCATCAGCGTGTCGTGGACCAGAGCCTTCGGCTCCAACTCCTTAACTCGGGCATCCGCCTCAACGAGCTGCTCGGCCGTCCGCTGGAACTGAGTCGCCAGCGCGAGAACGCCCTGCGGGGTCGTGAGGTCCGGCAACGCCGGCACCGCACTGTACGAGCCAGTACGACGGATGGAAGGGATGACCTCTTCGGCGAGCCAGTCCTGGAAGCGCTCGGCAGCCGGGAGGTTGCTCCGCATGATCAGGCGGTAGACGCCGAACTCGGAGACGATCGCGCGGTTGGGGTTGCCGCGCTTTCCGTCGGGGATCGCGACGGTATTCCGCATGCGCTCCGGAAGGGAGGTCAGGGCGTCGCGGCCGTTGGCGTAACCGAGGACGCTCGTCACGTCCATGCCGACGAACCAGGGTTCGCCGTCGATCGTCACCGTCCGCACCGGCTGACCGGTCTCCGGGAAGGTGAATGGGATGATGGTGCTCAAGGCGAACGCCTCGCTTTCTGAGGAGTGGGGTTGTCGCCGAGTCGTGGGGCTGCTCAGGCCGGGAAGTCGGAGCGGCCCTTCGGCGTCTTCAGGGGGAGCTCAGCCCGTCGGGGCCAGCTCGTCGACGTCCTCCGTCGACCAGGCCCGCGCGTCCTTCGCGTTCTTCGCGTGCCACGCCTGGCACTTCGCCAGGTCGTACCGGCGGCCCTGGCCGGCGAACGGCTCATCCGGCATGCCGGCCTTCCGCCACTGCTCGATCTGCCAGGTGGAGACGCGGTAGTACGTTTCGATTTCACGCTGATCGAGCAGGGGGACGAGGCCGGCCGGGAGGGGGACGTGGCGCTCACGCTTCGTTCGCTGCATCTGACCTTGACCTTTCTACTGTTGAAGTTGAATCTGTGGGCATGAAAAAGGGGGGGTCGAAGAGGTCCTGGAGGGGTGCATTCGTCAGCCGATGGAGTGCTGCGGCGACGACCCAGGCGGTGGTCCACTCGCATCGGTCGCGAGCGCTCTTGCCGCGAGAGGTGAGGCGTCCGACGGTGGAGGCGCTGACGCCTTTGCCGTCGGGGTCCACGTCTCTTGTCGCCTCGGCGAGTTCCTCGATGGTGAGGTCTGCTCGTTCCATGGCGGCTCTGAGTGGTTCGCCTGCGCTCTTGCGGATGAGTTTCGGCATGTAATCCCCGCGCCAAGTGCTGTCCGTTCCGCCCCGTTTCCGGGGTGGTGGAACAGTTCTACAGTTGAAGTTGAAGGCTTGTCAACGAGAACTTCGCGGGAAGTGTCGAGAAGTTTCCGAATGGGGCCACGCGCCGCACGAGTGTTCTAGTATGCGGAGCGCCCGCGCATCACGGAGTGCGACAGCGAAGCCACGCGCTGCACGGCTTTGCGCCACACTTCTACTTTCGCTTGCTAAAAGTAGATCCCTGAGGGCACCCTTATGCGCGTGGAGACCCAGGACCACCCCCCAGCCGAGGACTTCGCGCAGGCTCTCACCGCACTCAAGGACAAGTACGGTGCGAGTGACACAGACATCGCGAAGGCCGTTGGCGTGACCTCTGCCGCCGTCGGAACCTGGGTCCACCGCAAGCGCCGGCCTCGCCGTGAGACGCTTGAGGCGCTCGCCAGCGCCTACCCGGACTTCGGCCGGGACCGCCTTTTTCGGGCCGCCGCGCGTAAGACTCCCGGCCCTCTCCCCGTCGGAGCCGAAGAGCGTCTCCTCGCCCTCTTCCGTGAACTCACCGCGGAGCAGCAGGAGATGAAAGAGATCGAGATGCGGGCACTCGCGGAGCGCAACCGTTCACAGTTCTCGTGAGTCACCACTAAGCGGCTCTGCTCACTCCACGTAAGTTTTCGGCGACAACGCGCCACACAGCTGTCGCATATTCCACCGCTTGGGGGTACGGTCGTTCGCACGGCCGATGCCTCTCCCCGTCGGTCACAGGTCAAGCCCACCTGCAACGACGGGGGTATGTATGTGCGTCCGCATCCGCTTCAACTCCTGCGCCACGCCCCAGATCTACGACGCTGACACTGGCACCATCACCCTGCCGGACAGCGTTTCTCCAGCGCACATCGTGACCGCCGTTCGCGCCGTTCTCTCTGAACTTTGCGTTGTGCAACCCCAGTTGGGTGCAGTCTGCTGGTGCGGGGAACCTGTCGACCTGACGCCCCGTATATCAGAGCAGCGAAGGAGTGAGCAGGCGGTGAATCATGGGGCGTAGGACCCTCAACAACCCGCGCCAGCTGCGTGAGAAGGGCTGCGGATGTCAGCTCTGCATGGAGAAGTACCCGCCCGACAAGTACGGCGAGCGGAAGCGCCGACGGGACTGCACCGGCGCCTGGCAGGCCCGCTACCGGTCCCCGGACGGGAAGCAGAAGGCGAAGAACTTCCCCATCGCTGAGGGCGGCAAGAAGAAGGCAGAGGCCTTCCTCGACAAGATCCGCACCAACGTGCGGGAACGGACGTACGCCGACCCGAAACGCGGCGAGATCACCATGTCCCAGTGGTGGGAACTGTGGTGGGCGGCTCAGCCGAACCGGGCTGTGACGACGCGGAACCGGAAGCTGTCGAACTGGAATGCCCACATCAGGCCGAAGTGGGGTGAGTGGCGGCTGTGCGACCTGGAGTACATCGAACTCCAGGCGTGGATCACCAAGGAAGTGAAGGGCTACCACACCCGCAAGAAGGTCCACGAGGTACTGAACCAGATGCTCAAGTCCGCGGTGAAGGATGGCCGGCGTATCCCGTTCAATCCGGCCGCCGACATCGACATCGGCGAGCCCACGGCCAAGCATCCCGACGATACGAGGCCGCCGAGCCGCGCGCAGGTGGCGCTCATCGTTGAGAAGCTACCCATGTACTACAAGCCGCTGGTCGTGTTCCTCGAACACACAGGCTTGCGCTGGGGTGAGGCGACGGGGTTGCGGTGGGAGAACGTCGATCTGGAGGCGCAGCACCTCAAGGTGAAGGAAGTGCTGAGCGACGACCACGGTCGGCTGTTCCGGAAGCTGGCGCCCAAGTCGACTGCGGGTTTCCGCACCGTGCCGTTGACACCGCAGGCGGCCGATGCGGTACGGACGATGGTTGCCCGGTGGCGTCCGCCGAAGTCGGTGACGCCGATCGGGGACAACCCGTACGAGTTGCATTCGAAGGAGCTGCTGTTCCGTGGCCCGCAGGGCGGTGTTCTCACGCGGCACAACTTTCGTGACACGTGGGTGCAGGCGACGACAGCTGCGGGCCTGGCTCGTGAGATGGTCAACACGGAGACGGGGCGTACGGAGATGTGGCCGCGGGTGCATGATCTGCGGCATGTGTTCGCGACGTGGCTGAAGGATCTCGGGATTCCGGAGAAGGATGCGCAGGCGGTCTTGGGTCACGAGCGCGGGTCGAAGGTGACGTGGATTTACCAGCATGCGCCGGAGGATGTGGCGGCTCAGGTTCGGGCTCGGATGGCTCCGGAAACCGAGGGTGTTCGAACGCTGAGGGCTGTGGCGGGGTAGGAGTCCACATGGAATCCACAACACCCCCGAGGGGGTTCGTGGAACTCCTCGTAAGTTCCTGTTTTTGCAGGTGAGGCAGCCCCCTGAAGCTTCTCCGAACTTCTCGTAAGTTCTGGTACGGCGCGCACTTTCTCTCCTAAAGCGGGTGTCGCAGGTTCGAATCCTGCCGGGGGCACCGCCTGCGCAGCAGGTCAGAGGGGTGACAGGCCTCCCGTTGATTCGAACGGGAGGCCTGTTTCATGATCGGAATCCACATGGAGTCCACATCCCCACGCGATCATGTACGCCACTCGCCCAACTGGGGGGCTAGACGATAATCAAACAGCACGTAGAGTGGCAGATGCGAGAGGGGCAGGCCTGCCTCCCCACGTGCGCCTGAGACGCGCCTCTCGCGAGACCTGCACGGTGCCCGGTGGGGAGAGACCGACCCGAGCAGGCGATGGCCCCCGCGGGTATATCGCGGGGGCCTTCGTGTGTCCAAACGTAGACCGCCCCGAGAGCGTAAGCCCTCGGGGCGGGACGCCTCGACCAAGTCTCAGCGTCTAACGGCCGAAAGAGCGGAGACGCGTACGCCTCTGTCGGCCGCTCCGGTACCACTCCCTCCCCCGCCGGCGGGACGGGAAGCGGTGCCTTTGGGTTTCACCGGACCAAGATCACAAAATTTGCCTGGCCAGGCAAAGACATCGAACCATGATCACCCCAGCGTGGACGAGTGCCACTCGACCCGATGCCCGACTGGGTGCTTCCCCGCCGCCGGGAGATCGGAGCACGCCTTCGCGCGGCCCGCGAAGCCGCGAACCTCACCCAACTTCAAGTCGGCGAGCGGATCGGTCGCGACAACCGCACGATCCACCGCTGGGAGTACGCCTACCGGATCCCGACACTGGAGGACCTGCTGCTCATCGCCGACGCCCTCGATGTGCCGCTCGCCGATTTGGTGAGGTGAACCCGCCGCGGCCGACGGCGCGTGGGCCGCGGCGGGTCTCGGGGCAGCCACTCTTCGGGGGAATGAGCAGCCACCCCTTTTCCGAACCCGGCGCGCGGGACGGGGCGCGCTGGGTTCGGGGTCTATGAGGGCAGCTCGCGCCACGCCCCCAGCAGCTTCGTGGCTTCCTCGCATCGCGTCTCGCCGTGCCGGCAGTCGACGCAGTCCGTGGAGTGGTCGAAGAAGGCGCGCCACGCTTTCCGCTTGGCGGTGTATGTGGTGCTGCTGGCTGTCAGCTGCATGTGGCCGTAGCCGCTGCCGTCGTCGCGCCACTGCCAGCTGGCGCCGTTCACATCTGCTCCTCTTCGGCGGTCAGGAAGCCTCCGGTGGCCACCAGTTGTGCCACGGTGTCCGGCTCGCACAGGTCGGCAGCTGAAGGCATTGGCACCGCCCAGTAAGACGACCAGGCGTGGTGGTTCGGGTCTACCGCGTCCAGTCGGGGTACGCCCAGGTAGGTGCCGCGTCCCAGGCATTCCGCTCGCGGGTCACGCCACCTTCCAGCGGTGCTGGCCGGCACGAGGGCGTAGTAGCGGCATCCGCGCGGGTCGCAGATGACCGAACCGCCGAAGAGGACCTCGGCGAGGAACTCGTCCACGATCGCTGGATCTTCGCTGCCTGCTGCGGCGTGTACCAGGTGCTGCGGGATGCGGACGGCGGAGAACAGGGTCCCGAGGGGTAGTAGTACGAGTCCGCCCTCCTCAAGCCATTCCTGTAGGGCCTGGCTGGGCTGGGGGTGCGCGGATAGCAGCCAGTGGGAGGCGGACAGTAGCCGCTGGGAGGCCGCCAGCTCCCAATGTTCGGTCATGGTCACAGGTCTCCCTCCGGGGCTTGGGCGAGTTCGTCTTCCGGGAGGACGTAGGGGCGGACGAGGGCGCCGCCGATGATGGGTTCTTCTCTGGACGGTGCTGGCCACATGTGTGGGGCGCGGCGGTGGCGGGCGGCGGCGAGGACGGTGGCCCACTTTTGGGTGGTCG
>CBFGQM010000182.1:0-10345 GCA_965650905.1 uncultured Streptomyces sp.
CGCGGCCGCACCCGCGGCGCTCTGCACCTCGCTGGTCAGCTCCTCTCTGCCACAGGGCCATCCGCCGCTGGAGACGGTGCCGAACCAGACCGAGGCCGGGCAGGGCGAGGCGCAGGCCGTACTCGTTCCCGCGCTGTGCCCGGACGTGACGCTGCTGCACGCGCAGTGCGCGGACCGGCGAGGGAATCTCTATCTCTCCGGCCCGGTGGGGGAAGGCTGGTGGGGTGCGATGGCGGCCCGTCGTGGGGTGCTGGCCACGGTGGAGCAGGTGTGCGACGGGCCGCCCGCCGACGCGGTCTGCTCGATCCCGGCGGAGCGGGTGTTGGCCGTGGCGCCGTGCGCGTACGGTGCCCACCCACAGGGCCTCGCGCCGATGCCCGGCGCCGGGGTGACGGGCTATCTGGATGACTATCCCTTTCTGAGCGACCTTGCTGACGCGTGCGCGGATCGCGTAGAGACCGAGCGGTGGTTCCAGCACTGGGTGATGGGTCCAGGCGACCATGTCGGATACCTCTCCCAGCTGGGCGACGTGCGGCTGACCGGGCTGACGGCTGCGCTCTCCCCTGACGTTGTCGGCACCCGCGGCTTCGTGAAGGACCGCCAACGGGGTCGGGGGCGGGGGCCCCGTTCTCGGGGAGGGGCGGGGCAGGGGCACAATCCCCCCAGCGACCGCGAGCACCACATCGTGATGGCGGCTCGGGCGATCGCCCGAGCGGTGCGAGCCCGAGGCCACCGCACGGTGCTGGCAGGCATCGGGATCTCCCATCTGGCCAGCTGGCTGGCCGCCCACATGGTCAACGATGGCGGCATCGAACTCCAGGTGGTCAACGAACTCGGCATGGTCGGCTTCGCACCGCAGGCCGGGGACAGCTTCCTGTTCTCCCAGCACCATGTGTCCGACTGCCGTCAATGCACGGGGACCTGGGAGGTGCTCGGCGGCCTGGTCGCCGGCGGCGGCACCCGTACGCTCGGCGTACTGTCGGCGGCCCAGATCGACCAACAGGGACGGATCAACACCAGCCGTACGGCCCGGGGCGGCTTCCTGGTGGGCTCGGGCGGCGCCAACGACGTGGCCAGCCATGTGGAGACGATCGTGGTGGCACCCGCGTCCCCGCTGCGCTACCCCGAGACGGTCGGTTTCGTCACCAGCCCGGGCCGGCACGTCAGATGTGTGGTCGCCGAGTTCGGGTCCTTCGAACGGGACAGGAGCACGGACGCGTTCACGCTCACCACCTGGTCCCCGCCGCCGAGGCTGGCGCCGGCCGACCCCGCCGAGGCCGTACGGGAGCACACCGCATGGCAGGCCGATCTCACCGACCCACTGCTGCGGGAACCGGCCCCGACGCATGAGGAACTGGCATTACTGCGCTCGATCGACTCCGAAGGGATCTACCGGTGACCATCTCCTCCGCTCCCGGCCGGGGCGGCTCCACCTCCATCCGGCCGACCGCGACGCCGATGCAGCTGGATGGGATCGGCCATGACTTCCCCGGGGAACCGGTCGGCAACGACCACTTCACCGGGATACCAGAGCTGGGCGTCGACAACGCGTGGATCCTGCGGCACACCGGCGTCACCGCCCGGCACTGGCCCCGTGACGGTGAACGGCATGTGGACATGGCCGAGCGGGCCGCCCGCCGGGCGCTCGACGATGCCGGCCTGGAGCCGGGGGACATCGACGTGATCCTGGGCACCAGCGCCACTTCACGTCCTAGGGTCAATCCCACCAGCCCCGGCAACAACTACATGGACGTGGCCCTTCCGGTGCAGCACCGGCTGGCTGCCCACCGGGCGATGTGCATGGACGTGATGGGGGTCGCCTGTGCGGGCTTCCTGCACGCCAGCGCGGTCGCCCGCGGACTGATCAGCACAGCGGGCCATCGCAATGTCCTCATCGTCTGTGCCGAGAACCCCAAGCCGATCCTGAACTTCTCCTACCGCAACTCCGTCCTGTTCGGCGGCGGCGCGGCGGCCGCGGTGTGGCGAGCCGCCGACAGCGGTGCCGACGACACGAGCGCGGACGGGATGCATGCCGTCACCCTGCACTCCGATGCCACCCACTACGACGCCTTCGACATCGATGCGCAGGACAAGATGATGATGAAGGGCAAGGTCGTCAAAGATCTCGCGCCCGGCGCACTGACCGATGCTACCCGCCGGGCGCTGCGGCACGCCCGTGCCCGGTTGGAGGACGTCGACTGGATCATTCCGCACCAGGGGAACATCAATCTGATCAACGATGTGCGGGACGGTCTCGGTCTCCGAGACGACAAACGGCTCCTGCTCAACATCGACCGGAGGGGCAACACTTCGAGCGCCAGCGTGCCCAGTTGCCTCTCCGAGTACGTGCACGACGGCACCATCAGGCGTGGCGACCGCATTCTGACCATGGCCATCGGCCGGGGATTCAGCTGGGGTGCGATGCTTTTCAGCTACGGCCGCCCCCGGCAGCGGTGAGCGGCGCGGAACGGTCATGGAAGAGCCCTCACACGGCTTCATCTGTGCGCCGCGGCCGAGAGGGGCGAACACGGCGAAGTAGGGAGCGGCGCAAGGGCAGGAGCATCCATGACGGACGGACCGAACGGTCAGCAGGCTGGGGGCGACGGACGCCGGGGACAGGCGCTCGTGGTCGGCGGCAGTCGGGGCATCGGCGCAGCCATCGCACTGGCCCTCGCCGCCGACGGCTGGTCGACTACCGTCGCGGCACGCGACGGTACGCAGTTGGACCGCTGCCGGCAGCACGCCGCCGAGGGCGGGGTGAAGCTGTCCACCGCATCGGTGGATGTGACCTCGCAGGAGAGCATCGCCCGGCTCTTCGCTGAACTGGCGCACCAGGGAGAACTGGGCGTCTGTGTCATGGCGGCGGGCCGAAACCTGTCCCGGGGGCTGCTCAGGCCGCCCCGGGCCGCGGACGAGGAGTGGACGGCACACGACGTGGGAGAGTGGCGGGACATCGTCGACCTCAATCTGACGGGCACTTTCCTGGTCGGCCGCGAGGCAGCGCTCAGCATGGCCCGCTCCGGGACTCCGGGGGTGCTCTTACCCGTGGTGAGCAGCACCTGGCAGGGGTCTTGGGGGCAGTGCGCGTATACGGCGGCCAAGGCCGGTGTGGTGTCGCTGACCCGCAGCTGGGCGCTGGAACTCGGTGAGTTCGGGATTCGGGTGGTGGCCATCGCGCCCGGGGTGGTGGACGGTGCGGCGCTGCAGGAGAAGTGTGCGCGCAATCCTGGCCACGCGCGGTACATGGAGCGGTTGCGGCGACAGGTTCCGTTGCGACGGTTCGCCGCTGAGCACGAGGTCGCCGAGGCGGCGGTACACGCGGTGGCCAACCAGTATCTGACCGGCACGGTCCTGGAAGTTGCCGGCGGCGGCTTCCCCGCCCGCATCCAGTAGCGCCGGGCCCTTCGGGCGTGCGCACATCAGATGGGCTTGGCCCACCTAGGTGCGGGCGGCCCCTATGCCCCTGCACAGCGAACCTTCGGAATCGTCGCAAGGTGCGAAGTACCAGAAGTCCCCGATCGGACACGGATGCGGTACCCGCAGGTCGATGTGGTAACGGCCCGCCGCTCCTTAGGGTATCCGACGAACGGGCTTCCAGCGGCGACCCCGTAATGACCCCCTGCTTCCTCGGAGGTGCCCCCTTGACGAGCGGCTTCGTCGGCGACCGTGATGTCGGGATCCCCATGCGGGACGGCGTCTGGCGCAGCCCGGGCGGGCTTCGAGGCCCGGGACACGTACGACCGTGAGCTCGCCGACGGGACCACCGGCGAGCTGGTGCTGCGCCCGGACCGGCCTGGGCGTTCGGCCACGTCTACCCCGCACGGGGAGACAAGACAGTCCTGGCGGTGATCTGCCCCGCGCCCGGGGCAGGTTTCGACCCGGCCGCCCTACGGGACTGTTGGCGTTCCCGCGGCCCCGGATGGCCCACCACTGCATGCCGCCCCGCTTCATCCGGGTGCTGCCCGAGCTGCCCATGACGCCCACCAACGAGGTCCGCAAGAACGTGCTGCGTGCGGAAGGGAGCGCAGCCGGCACGCAGGTCCGCGCGGCCCTCGGCATCAACATCCGATGCGCTCTCATCACGTCAGGGAATGGATGGATATGACTCCAGTGGGAACGACCACCGAAGTTCTCCGGGAGACGCTCGACGACGGCGTCGCCACCATCACGATGAACCGACCGGAGAGGCGCAACGGACTGGACCGCGAGCTCGGCCTACGACTGCTGGAGAGCGTGTTGCGAGCGGCGGAGAGCCCCGCGGTGCGAGCCATTGTGCTGACCGGTGCGGGCCGCGCCTTCTGCGCCGGCGACGACATCTCCGGCCTGGGAGAACTGGTATCCGGAAACCGGGTGAACACCCCCTCGGTCCAGGAGAGCGGTGACGCCTACTACCTGCGTGTCTGTGAAGCACTGGTGCAGGCGCAAAAGCCGGTCATCGCCGGGATCAACGGTGCGGCCGTGGGGGCCGGGGCCGAGATCGCCTGCGCCGCCGACTACCGGCTGGCCACCTCCTGCGCCCGGATCGGCAGCGGTCTGATCAAACTCGGCCAGGTGGGCAATGTCGTGATGATGACCCGTGTCGTGGGGCCGGCCCGGGCCACCGAGATCTTCCTCACCGGACGGCTGGTGGAGGCCGGGGAGGCCGAGCGCATCGGGCTCTTCGACCGGGTGGTGTCCGCCGACGCGTTCTCCAGGGAGCTGGCCGTTCTCGCGGCGCGCCTGGCCAACGGGCCGACCAAGACGATCGGCCTCTTCAAGGAACTGCGCGAACGGACCTGGTACCAGCCGGCGGAGTTCGGCCTGCGGTTGCAGGACCAGTACCACGCCCGCTGCTGCGGCGGCGAGGTCGACGACGGGCTGGAGGGCCCGCGGGCCTATCTGGAGCACCGGCCGCCCAAGTTCACCGGACGGTGAGGAGAAGGGGCGGACGTGACAGCGGCAGACATGGGAGCGGTGACGGACATGAACGGCACAGGCGGCAACTGGGTGGGGTCGGGAATCCGGCTCACGGGCGTCGGACACTACTTCCCCGCGCACATCGAGTACAACACACCCGAGTCGATCGGCGCCGAGGAGCGCTTCAACGCGATCGACCAAGCGGTAGTCGGGAAGCTGACCGTCGAGACCCGGCACATCGCCGATGAGCGGGAGACCATCGGCTACATGGCCGTCCGTGCGGCCAAGCAGGCGCAGGACAAGGCCGGACGCTCCCCGGACGAGGTCGAACTCGTCATCCTCACCAACTGGACCGACCGACAGAGGGTGCCCGAGATCGGGCCGACCGTGGCCTACGAACTGGGTGCTCAGCGGGCCCTCGGCTTCGATCTGTGCGGGGCCTGCACCGGCTTTGTGCACGGCGTGCAGACCGCATCCGCGCTGCTGTCGTCCATGCGGGCCTGGCGGCTGGCGGTGGTCGTCTCCTCGGAGCAGTTCTCCCGGCGCACCCGGCCCGGCAGCAAAGGCGAGCTGGTCTCTGGTGACGCGGCGGGCGCGGTGGTGGTGGAGCGCGGCGCGGTGGACGGCGCGCGCAAGGACGCATCCGAGTTGATCGACTCCGTGCTGGTGAGCGACGGGGAACACGCGCAGACCATCTTCGCGCGCAGGCCCGACGGCTGGATCACCAGCAAGCCGGAACTCGTCGAGCGGGCGACCGAGGGCAACGTACGGGTCGTCGAACTGCTGCTGGAGCGAAACGGCCTGACCATCGACGACATCGACTGGATCCTGCCGCACCCGGCCACCGAGCCGATTCACCGTGCGGTGATGGAGAAGGTGGGCATCGCCCCGGACCGCTTCGTGGTCACGATCCAAGAGCGCGCCAACACCTCCAGCGCGTCCATCCCGATCGCCCTGTCGGAACTGCTGGCCAGCGGGCGCACCCGCCCCGGACAGCTGTATCTCACCCCGGCCATCGGCTCCGGGTTCTTCGAGGGCGGACTGCTCTTCCGGTTGTGACCACGCACGTCACCGGTCAGCTGACCGGTTGCACGGCCGATCGCGACCGACCGTACACAGCGAGAGGTACAGAGCGAGAGGTGGATGCGGCATTGAAGACGTCACACGCACAACAACTCCTGCACGGGCGCACCGCGCTGGTGACCGGTGCGAGCAGCGGGATCGGAAGGGAGACCTCCCTGGTGCTGGCCCGGCAAGGCGCCGCAGTCGGCCTGCTCAGCAGGGACAAGGAGGCCCTGGACGCGGTGCACGAGGAGATCGTCGCTGAGGGCGGCCGGTCCGTCGTAGTCCCCGCCGACCTCAGGAACGGCAAAGCCGTACGCGAGGCCGTGGCCAGCTGCGAGGAGGCACTCGGCCCGGTCGAGCTGCTGGTCAGCAACGCCGGTGACGGCATGAACCAGGTCTTCCTCTGTGATCAGACGGAGGAGAACTGGCAGCGGACCATCGACATCAATCTCACCGGGGCGTTCCGGGTCTGCCGACAGGTGGTGCCCGGCATGATGGAGCGTCAGTCGGGCTCGATCGTCTTTCTGTCCTCGATCGCGGGCAAGCGCGGCATTCCCGCGAACACCGCCTACTGCGCGTCGAAGTTCGGACTGCACGGCCTGACCGAATCGCTGGCCTGGGAACTCGGACCGTTCGGGGTCCGGGTCAATGCCGTCTGCCCCGGCCTGACCAACTCGCCCGGTCTCAACGAGGAAGAGCGCTACGGCGGGGACTTCGTGGCCAGCCTGGTCCGCCACCACGGCCCGGAGAACCTCACCTGGAAGCGCTACGTGGACCGGGCGGTGCGCAACACCGCGCTGCGCCGCGTGCTGGAGGCGGAAGAGGTGGCGATGCTGACGATGTATCTGCTGTCTGACCTCTCGACCGGCATCACCGGACAGGCGATCGGAATTGACGGTGGGGCTCTGTGAACGGCCCGCTAGCGGAGAGCAGGTTGTTGGTGTGGTGAGTGTGGCAGCCAGCTGGCGCGATGTACTGGTGACCGGGATGGGGTTCTGCCTGCCTGGGCCGGACAGGACGGTGTGCCGGACCGGAGACGATCTGTGGCGAACGGTTTCGACCGGAAGGTCCAATCTGGACAACGACGGGTTTTTCTACGGACAGGTGTATCTGACCGAGGAGGAGTTCAGCCGGGCGGTTCCAGAGGTGCCCGCCCGGTTCCTCAAGAACTACGCCAGCATCCACCTCTACGGCCTGCTGGCTCTGGTGGAGGCCTGTGACGACGCCGAACTCGACTGGCGCGGCGCGGACCTGGTGGGCGCCGCGGTACTGACCGGACGGGTGGGGGTGGACAACTCCTTCGATGCCTATCTCGACTGTGTACAGGCCGACCCCGGGGCGCTGACCGCTCAGGAGGCGCGGAGCATGTTCATGCGGCTCGCGGTCTCGGTCACCGCCACGGACGTGGCCACCGTGCAGGCCTCGCTGCTGCGCAGCGGCGGACCCAACTACACGCTGTCGTGCGGCTGCGCCTCGACCGCGGCACTGCTCGGGGTGGCGGCCAACCAGATAGCCAGCGGCGAGGTGGACATCGCCGTCGTGACCGGCGTCGACGCCTTCAACCTCGACCGGGTGGAGCACTTCGAGGAACTGCGGGCCGTCGCGGAGCGCAGCGGCACGCGGCCGTCCTTCGAGTCCCCGCCCACCCGACTGCGCTTCGACCGGCCGATGCGCCCGTACGACGAGCACGCCGACGGTTTCAACATCGGCGAGGGCGCCGCCACCCTGATCCTGGAGAGCCGGGAGCACGCCGAGCGGCGTGGCCGCCGGGCCTACGGCCGGATCCTGGGCCAGTCCACCGCGCGTGGCGCGGTCGCCAGCGCCATCACCGCCAACGAGGACGGAGACGCGCTGGTCCGAGCGGCCCGCACCTGTCTGCGGGCCAGAGACAGCCACGGCCGGATCGAGCCCGCCGAGGTCCCGGTGATCAATGGCGGCGCCCAGGGCGACCCGCTGTTCAGCACCATGGAGTTCAACGCGATCCGCTCTCTCTACGGGCTCTCCAGCGCGGACAGCGTGGGCCCGCTGGTCAGCACCCAGGAGGCCTGCTTCGGGCACAACGCGGCACCGCTGGGCAACGTCGGCGCCGCCGCGACGCTGCTGATGATGCGCGCGGGCCAGGTCTGCCCCACCGCGAACTGCGCGAAAGTCTCCGAAGACTGCCCTTTCGACCTGGTGACGGAGTCTCAGCCGAGGCCGCTCGACTTCGACCTGGCGCTGAGCTTCAACTACCAGATGGGCGGAGTCTCCAGCGCACTGCTGCTGGCTCCGCCCGAACCGGCCGCCGGACCCTCCGGGCTGCTGTCCGGGCACGTGCCTGGACCTGGCGAACGCGGGGACCATGACCACTGACCTGGCCGGGGAACCACTGCTGCTCGCCGGTACCGGTGCCGTCCTTCCCGGTCCGGATGATCCCTGTCTGGACCCCCCGACCCTGTGGGAGATCATCCGGACCGGGACCACCTGCCTGTCCCCCTTCGACACCTCCTACGACGGCGAGAGACTGCCGCTGCGCGTCGCGGGCCAGGTGAAGAACTGGAACCCGGCCGCCGCCATCGGTGTGCCCGACCGCATCGCCGCCCGGATGGCCCGAGTCACCGCCTTGTCAACCGGCGCGGTGATGAACGCGCTGGGCGACGCGGGGCTGACCCCCGCGGACCTCAACGACGACCGTACGGTACTGGTGGTCGCGTCCATGCAGTTCGCCTTCCAGGAGGCCGGCCGCTACTTCGCGGCGTACGAACGCGGCGGCCCGAGCGCACTGGGCATGGACTACTGGCTCACTGGCACCCCCGGCAGCGTGGCCGGCGGCATCTGCTCCGTACTTGGTATCAGGGCGCAGACCCTGAACATCACCGGCGGCTGCAACTGCTCGCTGCGCGCCCTGGAGATCGCGGCCACCCTGCTGCACGTCGGAGCCGTTGACCGGGCCGTCGTCGTCGGTACGGACGCCACCCTCGACCGGATCTTCGTGGCCAGTACCGTCCACGAGGGCAGGCGCGGCTTCCGGGCCTCCACCCTGTCGGCCGATCCCGGCGCTGTCCGCCCGCACGACGAGCAGCAGGACGGCAACGCCCCTGGGGAGGGCGCACTGGCCGTGGTACTGGACTCCAGCCGCGCCGGCACGGGTACCGGCTCCGGCGAGGCGACCAGGCTGCCGCTGCGACTGCGCTTTCGCTCCTCACGCAACAACGGCCTCAACCCGGTGGACTCCGGAACCTCGGACAACTTCGTGGCCGATGTCCAGGACCTGCTGGTCCGCGCCGACATCGGCATGGAGCGGCTGGCTTTCGTCAACGGCTTCGCCGAAGGCACCCGCAATATCGAGAACCTCTTCTGCGACACCGTCGAGGGGCTGCGCAGGGCCATGGACTACGGCGGCCGTCTTCTGCTGACCAACCAGGAGGCCGCCTTCGGACACATCTCCGGCTGCGCCGGGCTGCTGAAGTTCGTCTCCGCCGCGCTGATGTTCCGGCACGGTACGGTCGCGCCCGTCGTCGGCTGCCGCACCCCGTACGCCCGGCTCGACGCCACCCCCGTACTGACCGAAGGCGTCCCGGTCGACGACCGCTACGCCCTGCTGATCAGCTCGGGCGCCGGTGGGGATGCGACCTCATTGCTGATCGAACATCTGGAGGCACACTGATGGCGCCGCAAGCGGCACCGCCCCTTGTCGTCCGGGCACATGGCTCCACCGTGGCCCTGCTGGGACCGCGCGACGCGGCTCACGAGGTGCTGCGCGAGGCGTTCGACGCAGTCGGCGTCAAGCTCGTCGAGGACGCCGAGTTGGCGAGCGTCACCCCTGACATCTGCTGCGCGCTGCTCACCGGCACGGCCGTGCTCGACACGGCGGCGCCCGCGCCGCCGCTGTCCCGGGCACGGATCGATGAGATCGCCCGGCGGATGGCGGACCGTGGCTCCGGCCGGATGATCCTGGTCGTCGACGGCTCCGGCGGGGTGCACACCGGCACCCCCGCCGACGAGGTGGCCTCCCGCGCCGCCGATATCGCCTGGTGGCGGCAGCTGGCCGCGCAGATGTCAGGGTCCAAGGTGATCGTCAACCAGATACGGGTCGGGGTGGCGCCCTTCCTGGGGCACCGGCCCGGCCCGGAACGTACCGCCGCGGTACTGCACCATCTGCCGCTGCGCCGGGCCGCGCGACCCGGCGACCTGGCCGCGGCGGCTCTCTATCTGGCGTCCGAGGACTGCGCGTACACCGTGGGCGAGACGGTCCCGGTCGACGGTGGTATGGGGCTGACGTTGATCCCGCCGTTACGCACACCCCGCCCGGCGCCGAAAACTTCGGACACCACCGGGCCGGGCGGTGTGCCGGGGCTGTTCGACCTCACCGGACGCCGCGCCCTGGTGGTCGGCGCCAGCAGCG
>CBFGQM010000183.1:0-10339 GCA_965650905.1 uncultured Streptomyces sp.
ACCGCGGGTGGCCGTGAAGAAGAGCATGCGGTCGCCGCCGGACTCGGCGACGGGGCCGACCTCGATGCCGGCGGAGAGCAGCCGCTCCAAAGCCTGACGGCCGGCGCTCAGCGGTACGTCGAGTACGTCGTGGACCATGCCGGTGGCGGTGATGAAGTTGGCCCCCGGCTGGTGCCGGGCCCACCGCTCGATCTGCGCGCGGTCGGTCGTGGACTGGGTCTGCCAGGCGAAGGACACGGGGTGCCGGGCGGGGGTCGGGCAGCCGACGCGCTCGCACGAACACCGGTAGCCGGAGGGATGGGCGGCGGGCGCGAGCGGCAGCCCCGCGCCGGCGGCGGCGAGCAGCAGATCCTCACGGTGCGCGTCGTCGGCGGCGTCGGCCGTCAGCGGACGGCTTCGGCGGCCGCGCAGCCACTGGGAGATCCTGCCCTGCCCGCCCGAGCGGCGGCCGAACTCTGCGCTCATGGATCCCCTCGCCTCGCTGTTGTGCGGACAGCATGCCCTATGGTCCCACCATCCCGCGTTCCGTAAGACCGGAACGCCTCCAGGGTGGTGGGGACGACAGGTACGCGGGGCAGGGTGCGAGTGTCATTGCATACTTTGAACGGATTTACCCGCCTACGGTGTCGCCATGGTCACAAAGATTGCGCTGACGGGAATCGCCGGTCTCACTTCGCTGGCCCTCGCGGTACAAGTTGCGCCGGCCCTCGGAGGACAGGTTGCGCCGGCCCTCGCGGTACAGCCTGCGCCGGCTCTCGTAGGACAGGTTGCGCCGGCTCTCGCGGTGCAGGTTTGGGTCCTCGCGGGAAAGGCGGTAAAGGCGGGAGCCCGCGCAGGACAGGGCCGGGCGATCGCGGGACAGGGCGCGGCGATCGCGGGACCGGGCGGGGGGAACGCCGGGCCGGGCCGGTCGCCGGCCCCGCTGGAACGGGGTGCCCACCCTCTGACGGTGGCCGCGCTCCCCCACGTCGTCCACACCGCGCACCGCGGCGGCGCTCTCGAGGTCCCCGAGAACAGTATGTCGGGGCTGACGGCCGCCTACCGGCGCGGTACGGCCCATGTGCTCGACGTCGACACCAGGATGCTGCGCGACGGGACCATGGTGGCCATCCACGACGCGACCCTGAACCGCACCACCTCGGCGGTCGGCCCGGTGCGCCGACTCACCCTCCGGGACTGGCGGGGCGTACGACTACGGCCCGCGTCCTCACTGCCGGGGAACTGGCCCGCGGAGCGGCCACCGACGGTCGCCGAAGTGCTGGACCGCTTCGGCGGGCGGATCGTGCTGACGCTGGAGGCGAAGGACCCGAAGAGCGTGGGGAGGCTCGCCACGATGATCAAGGAGCGTGGACTGGCCCGCTCGGTACTGGTCAACTCCAACCGCCCCCAGGTGGCCCAGCGCGCTCACCGCATGGGTCTTCTCGCCCAGTTGTGGCGCTCGGCAGGGCAGCTGCGCACCGACCGGCCCGAGCGGTGGGCGCGGTTCGTGGACGTACTGGACGTGGACCACAGGGCGCGTGACACCGATCTCGTACGAGCCGTCAGGTCGGGCATCCCGCGCGTGTGGGCGCACACGGTGGTGTCGCCGGCCGAGCGCGACCGGATGCTCGCGCTCGGCTGCGACGGGATCGTCACGGACGCGCCGGGGCGGTTGGCTCGCCCACCGGTTCGGCCGCGGGACGCTCAGCGCGGGGCGAGGCCGTAGAAGGCCGAAGAGCTCCAGGGCGACGCGCGGGTCGATGTCAAGGCGAACGGACCGCGGTTAGTCACCGCCGTGTACCCGGCCTCGAAGGCGCGGCCGCTACGGTGTCCTCCATGCCTGACGAGACCCTGTGGGACTACCCCCCCGATGAACCGACAGAGCGGCACGGCGAGTTCACCCTGACCGTCGTGCACCCGCCGTTTCCCGGCCCAGATGGCGTGCTGGTGGCCCACGACGAGGTGCGGGCGCGGACGTTCGCCGAGGCGTTCGGCACCGTCTACCGGGTCCTGGACCACCAAGGGGCGATCCCCGCCACCGAGCCCATCGACGTGGACACCCGTGCCGACCTGGACGTGGTCCGGGTCGGCTGCTGGGGCGGCGTCACCGAGATCAACGACCCTGCCCTGATCAGCCTGTCCGAGAGGTTCCCCATCGAGGAGCAGGCCGAAGCGCTCGCCGACCGCCATCCCGATGCGGTCATCGTCGCTGCCGCGGAC
This sequence comes from uncultured Streptomyces sp., assembly GCA_965650905.1. GTDB lineage: Bacteria > Actinomycetota > Actinomycetes > Streptomycetales > Streptomycetaceae > Streptomyces. The sequence goes on from CBFGQM010000183.1 coordinate 2,200, forward strand.
ATGGACCTTCCCGGCGCCGATTACGGAACCTGGAAAATCATTCACCCCGACGGCGCCCGCGTCTTCGCTGCCGGCTTCTCCGGTGAGGAGAACTGGGACGTCGAAGGTGAGGTGACCGCGATCCTGGACGCATTCGGGATCACTGTGGAGCAGGCCGCCGCTGTCGGGGTCGACCCCGCACACACACCGCAGAGCTTCGCGTGGGACGCTCTTGCGGGTCTTGCGCTCAAGGCTGTTTCGCCCACCGACAGGCGCGGCCTGATGGCTTCGGTCTTCCGGGTCCAGCACACCGAAGATGCCGTCGCGGCGATGGAAGACACCTGGTTCGAGCGGTAACGATCCGAGAACAAGCGGCAGTTGAGGCGGACACGCCGCCCATAACCTCGGAGCGACGCGCGCCCCACCCACTAACGTGAGGCGTCGCTGGCGCAACCGACACCTAGACGCAGCCTCGGAGCCGCCTCACGCGCCGCGCAGCACCGCACAGACCTATCAAGCGGGGGCTCCCAGGGGGGAAACGCACATGACCATCCTCGTACCCAAACCTACGCATCCACGGCGCCTATGGGCGCGCCTGGCGGTCGCTCTAACCGCGGCCGGCGCTGTCACGCTCACCGGCCTGCCCGGCCTCCACCTCGACGAGGCCGAAGCGAAGCCGCGTACGCAGCGCTGTGACGAGAAGTACCTGGGCACGAAATTCGACCGTACTCCAGCGAAGTCCGGGCCCCCGGACAACCTGGAGTACGACGCGTGGCCCAACGACGAGAACTACACCTACGACAACCCGGCCAAGGCATACGACGGCGTTCTCCCGCCGACGGATGCACAGCTCGACAAGGCCGGGAAGGACTACCGCAAGTGGCAGAAGATCGCCAACAGGTCCGGCAAGCCGGCCGACCGTGTCATGGAGATCTACGCCCGCTTCAACGAGCAGCGCGACCGTGGCGGATACACGGACTTCAAGCGCTACCTGGACGTGAAGTACATCGGCAAGCCCGGCAACAACCACCGCGGCGAAGCCTTCATGGCCCGTATGGTCAAGAAGTACAACATGGTCGGCCCGGACTGGTGGTGTGAAGACCCCGTCGACTACATCGACGAGGACGGCAAGAAGCGCCGCCGCTGGGTCGACGCCCGCAACCGGCGTACCCACGTGCACGTCGAGGGCAAGTCCAACGGCGAGGTCAGGCAGAAGCAGGTCGACGCGGACCGGCAGATCGCCAAGCAGAACGAGAAGGTCACCAACCGGTACCTGACCGGCGCCCGCACCGACCAGCCCACCAAGGACCGGATCGCCCAGCTCAACAAGGACATCCAGGATCACCGCAACACCAACCGCACCGTCGCCGGCATCAACGAGCGCCGCTCGAACGCCATCGAGCGCACCCAGAACCCGAACAACTACACGCGCTACGACCCGCGGTTCAACCCCGACCCGCGCAAGAACGGCATGCGCGGCCCGATCATCGACCAGGCGCTCCGGTCGGGGAAGACCCTGGAAGAGGCCCAGAAGCTTCAGCGGATCTACAACAACAACAACTCCCGCGGCTACTTCATGCGCGGCCCCGGCGGCATCGACTTCTCCAGCCTCGAACTCAGCTACGTGGGCTCCCCTGTGAAGGGCAAGGGCCTCAACTACTCGATGAAGGCCGACTACGCCAAGAACCCCGACACCGAGCCGGGTTACGGCGGGGACGCGAAGCTGACGATGTCCTCGGACGCCATGTTCACCTGGCTCGCGCTCACGCCGGACAAGTTCTGGGTCAACCTCAACCCGGACCAGCCCGAGACGATCATGGACGACAAGTTCGCGTCCACCGATGCGGGCCGCGTGCTGCTGGAGGCCGACCTCCGGCTCAAGCACGACTTCTTCAAGGCCATGGACCCCAAAACCGACACCGGCAAGGCCGCGTGGGACGGCCTGGTCAAGCGCAACGGCTGGCCTTGCCTGCACCCCGGCCGCAACTGGATCGAGCCCGAGACGGCCAAGGTCCGCGAGCAGGACGGCGGCGTCTACATCCTCGATGCGCCGCTGAAGCTCCAGTCGGAGTACGCGGACGTCAACACCCCCGGCCCCGGCGGCGAAAGGTCCTGCGCCGAAGACCTCACCAAGGCCGAGATCGAGCACAACGAACGCGTTATCAACAACACCGTGGTCCCGCTGGTCGAGAAGTGGATCAACACCCAGCCCCAGTACGCCGACCTGCGACGCGTCTACAACGCCCGCGTGGCAGCCGAGTACATCCGCCGCAAGGACGCAGCGTCGCCGACGGACTTCCACGGCATCATCGACAGCAACAACGTCAAGCGGTGGCCGCTGCGCGCTCCCAACCAGAACTGGGACAAGCAGCAGGTCTTCGACAAGTACCGGAAGGTATTCACCGAAGGCGAGTTCAAGTACGAACTCACCAAGGGCCAAGAGGTCTGGGTGATCACCGTCGGCGGCGTGGACTTCTCCAAGGCCCCCAAGCGGAACATCTCCCGCACCCAGTTCAACCTCCAGCACCGCGGCCTGGACAAGACCACCAAAACCTCCACCGGCGCCGAGACGACCTACCAGGACACCGATACCGCCTACCTCGGAGGCACCTCCGGCGAGCTCCCTGCCGGCGACGAACCAAAGCCGGTCCCGACACCGACGGACAAGCCCACGGACAAGCCGACCGGGCAGCCGACCACTCCGGCGCCCGACCCGTCCCACCAGGGCGGCGGGGACGGTAGTCAGCCGCCGGCGACCAAGGATCCGGACGGCGACCTCGCCCACACCGGATCCGACACCCCTGTCGGTCTGATCGCAGGCATCGCCGCGGCTCTCGCGGCGGCCGGCGGAACGCTGGTGTGGTGGATGCGGCGCCGCAAGACCGCCGCGGACGGCTAGTTCCCCCAGTCCAGCCCTCGGCACACAAGGGCCTCCCCCGCCTGTAGCGGGGGAGGTTCTTTGCTGATCACCAGGCCGGGTACGGTTACGCCGCATGCTTGGCCTCGAGCCCGGACCGCTCCTCGGGGACCGGCGCTCACCGACTCGACCAGGGCCGCCCGCCCTAAGCCTGGTCATCCACCGCCGGAGGCCAGACATCCCCCCAGTCGGCGTCGCGGGCGGCCTTGTACAGCAACCCGTGGCGCTTGGTGACGGTGGTCCGGCGCAGCGACGACTCCGCCTCGCACAGATCGAGCAGGACCTGCCCCTTGCGGATCTGCGGCTTGCGTACGACGCGTGAGGGAGCCGGGGTCACCGGGAAGCGGGCGGCGGCGACATAGCTGAACTTCTCGTCCTCGTACGCCAGTGAGCCGCCCTTGACCTGCCGGTGCAACGAGGAACGGCTGACCCGGGCGGAGAAGTGGCACCAGTCCTCGCCGGGCACGATGGGGCAGGCGGCGCTGTGCGGGCAGGGCGCGGCGACGTGGAACCCGGCGCCGATGAGACGGTCGCGGGCCTCGATGACACGGGCGTAGCCGTCGGGGGTACCGGGCTCGACGACCACGACGGCCTGGCCGGCGGCCGCGGCGGCGTCCAGGACGCAGGCACGGTCGGAGTCGGTCAGCTCCCCGAGGACATAGGAGACAGTGACGAGATCAGTGGTCTCGATCCTGAGCGCCGCTCCAATACGAGAGCGCTGCCACTGGGCGACCTTCAACTCCGGGCTCGCGGCGGCGATCTCCCGCCCCAGCGCGAGCGCCGGCTCGGCCCAGTCGAGAACGGTGACGGGCCGCTTCCCCGCCCAGGTGGCACTGACGGCCCAGGTCGCCGCACCGGTACCGCCGCCGACATCCACATGACTGCCCGGCACCCACGCGGGCACGGCATCCGCGAAGGCCCCCAGCGCCGAGCACACCGCCTCGAACGTGGCAGGCATCCGGTACGCGGCGTATGCGACCACATCCGAACGGTCCCGCAGCACCGGCGCATCCGTCGGCGTCCGTCCCCGGTAATGCGCAATCAATCGCTCGACCCCGTGCGCAGCCGTCTTCGGCGGGAGCCCGTCGAGCAGCCCGGCCAGTGCGGCACGCAGGGCGTCAGCTGGGGAAACGGGGACATTCACGTGGCGATTGTACGGGGGCGGCAGCAAACGAGAGCAGTGCTCCGCTCGAGGTCGGCGCTCATCCCGTCGCAGCGGCACCCATGGCCGGCTGCACCACCCAGGCCTGGGCCGCCTCGCTCCGCCGAGGCGGCTGAACGGCTCCGTCGCCCGGCACCCGTCGCCCGTCGCCCGTCGCCCGGCGCCCGTCTCTCCTCCGCCGCTGAATCCGCCACCTACGCTCTCAGTTCGGACGCCTTACCCCTGCCCGGACTTGGGGACCACACGGGCCGCAGCGCCAGCGTCGCGATCACAGCGAGCTACGGGCGCTTACGGAAAAGACTCACTGAATAGCTACCCGAGCTCACCCATTGAAGATTTTTAAGAATTTGTAGAATTCCCGTGGAGAACCAACGCCTTTTATCAAGTGCTCACTTGGTGGAACCCTAAAATAGAATCCAGTTACCCATCGAGGGTTCTGCCCTGGCACGCGCGAGGTTCCGCGCATGCCGAGAAAGGTTCTGAGGAAAATGACTCGAATTCGGTCAATTAAGAGTGTAGTTGTCAAGACAGCGGTTGCGGGTGCCTTGACGGCGGCGGCGACTCTGGGAGTCGCCACGTCTGCTAGTGCGGCCGGGGCGGGGACGTTTGTGGTAGGAGAGGGCAAGACGTCGGATGAGGCGCGCGCGGACGCGGAGCGTCAGTGCGATTCGGGGAAGATTGAGGGTGCCACTTACGTGCACGACGCTGACAGCTGGTCCGTAAACGGTCGGTGCACCCAGTAAGCTCCGATTCACCGGAATCGCTACCTCTAGATAACGGAAGGCACCGCGACCCAATATCGGGTCGTGGCGCCTTCCGCCTCGTATGCGGGTCTTCGAACTTGAGCGGTGCATCTCGCCAGGCGCGCTGACTGTTCGTCACGGTGTGTGATGTGGATGGCGGGACTGGCCCCCGCCTCGTATCCAGGCCGGACCCTGTCCCCGTTCTTCTTCGAACCAGACGATCTACACCGGGTCGCAATGGACCCCAGCCTGACACCTACCTGCTTCAAGGGCCCGACAGGCGAACAGCGCTGGCGTGAGCAATACCGCACCAGCCCGATGCGGCTGTGGGCCACCTGCGAAGCACCAGGCCACTTCTGAGGGCCGTCGGGCCGGGCTCACATGTTGATCATGTGCCCGGCGAGCCCGTGCACCGCCTCCTTGACCGCCTCGCCCAGCGTCGGGTGGGCGTGCACATTGCGGGCCACCTCGTGCACGGTCAGGTCCCACTGCTGGGCCAAAGTCAACTCCGGCAGCAGTTCCGTGACCTCGGGACCGATGAGATGGCCGCCGAGGAGCTCGCCGTGCGTGCCGTCGCTGATCAGCTTCACGAAGCCGGTCGGGTCACCCAGGCCGTGCGCCTTGCCGTTCGCGGTGAACGGGAACTTGGCCACCTGGACGTCGAAGCCCCGCTCGCGGGCCTGCGCCTCGGTCCAGCCGAAGCTGGCGATCTGGGGCTGGCAGTAGGTGGCGCGCGGGATCATCACATAGTCGAGCTCCATGGTCTCGGCGTCCGCGATCGTCTCGGCCGCGATGACGCCCATCGCCTCGGCAGCGTGCGCCAGCATCAGCTTCGCGGTGACGTCGCCGATGGCGTAGAGGTGCGGGACGGAGGTGCGGCAGCGGCCGTCGATGTCGATGGCGCCGCGCTCGGTGACCCCCACGCCGGTGTTCTCCAGGCCGTAGCCGGTGACGTTCGGCGCGAAGCCGATCGCCTGCAGGACCTTGTCGGCCTCCAGCACCTGCTGGGCGCCGTCCTTGCCGGTGACCGTGACGCGGACCTGCGGGCCGGACTCGTCGATCGACTCGACCCGGGTGGAGGTGAGCACGTCGATGCCCAGCTTGCGGTACTGCTTGGCCAGTTCGGCGGAGACGTCCGCGTCCTCCAGCGGGGCGATACGGTCCAGGAACTCCACCACGGTGACCTTCACACCGTAGTTGTGCAGCACGTACGCGAACTCGACGCCGATGGCGCCGGCGCCCGCGACCACGATGGACCGCGGCAGGTCCTCGGCCAGGATCTGCTCCTCGTACGTCACCACGCGCGAGGTGCGGCGGGTGCCGGGGAGCAGCTTCGGGGTGGCGCCGGTGGCGATGACGCAGTGGTCGAAGCCGATCGTCTGCGGGGAGCCGTCGAACCCGGTCACTTCGAGGGTGTGCGGGTCGCGGAACGTGCCGTGCCCGCTGAACTCCGTGATCTTGTTCTTCTTCATCAGGTAGTGCACGCCCTTGACTCGGCCGTCCGCCACCCGGCGGCTGCGCCGGAACGCCTCGCCGTAGTCGAAGGAGACCTGCCCCTCGACCTTGATGCCGAAGGTCTTGGCCTCGCGGGTGACGATGTGCGCCAGCTCGGCGTTGCGCAGCAGGGCCTTACTGGGGATGCACCCGACATTCAGGCAGACGCCGCCCCAGTACTTCTCCTCGACGACCGCCACGCGCTTGCCCAGCTGGGCGGCGCGGATGGCGGCGACGTAGCCGCCGGGGCCCGCTCCGAGTACGACCACATCGAAGCGCTCGCCCTGCCCGCCCTGCCCGCCCTGCTCGTCCATGGAGACTTCCTTTCCGATGAGGGGTGGCGGCTCGGCCTCGCCCGACCGCCCTCGGCCTCACCAGCATGCTCCATCAGCTCGTCCGGAGCCTCCCACGCCCCCGCCGGAAGCAACCGTTCCGTGGGTGATCCGCCGTGGGCGAGCCGGCCGTGGGTGATCCCGCCGTGGGTGATCCCGCCGCGAGCCCAGACACATCGCACCAACCTCGGGCCGCCGCTCGACGGGAGGTCCGGCGTCGGCCGTAAGGGGCTGGGGCCGCCGTAAGGGCTGGGGCCGCCGTAAGGGGCTGGGGCTGACGACATCCCGGCTCACTTTTTTGTTATCGCCCGTGGGCCGGCGCGTCTCCTGTGCGTACTCGTTCGCATCATCAACGCCCCCAACCTGAGGACCGAAGCACGTGAGAGCAGAGATCAACCGCCGGAGCATGCTGAAGATCGCCGGTACGGCCGCAGGCGCGGCCACCGTCGCCGCCGCCGTCCCCGCGGCCCCGGCATCGGCGGCAGGCGCCGTCTTCACGCACCCCGGACTGCTGCACACCCGGGCCGACCTCGACCGCATGGCGGCCAAGGTGAAGGCGGGCACGGCCCCGTACAAGGCGGGCTTCGCCAAGCTGACCGCCAACAGGCACGCGCAGAGCACCTGGACGGCCAACCCGCAGGCCACGGTGTACCGGGGTTTGGGCACGCCCGAGAACTACCGCACCCTCTACAACGACATCCACGCCGCCTACCAGAACGCGCTGCGCTGGCACGTCACGGGCGACACCGCGCACGCGGACACCGCCGTCGCCATCCTCAACGCCTGGTCGGCAAAGCTGACCAGCCTCGAGAGCTCGGCCGACCGGTTCCTCGCGGCCGGCTTGTACGGCTACCAGTTCGCCAACGCCGCCGAACTCGTCCGCGATCAGAAGATGATGCTGGACGTCTTCCACCCGCTCAGCGACGACTTCCTGGAGAACCACAACAACGCCGTCGTCTCCAACTACTGGGCCAACTGGGACCTGACGGCCATCGCCTGCGTCCTCGCCGTCGGCATCCTGTGCGACGACCGTGCCAAGGTCGACCGCGCGGTCAGGTACTCCAAGCACGGTGAAGGCATGGGGTCGATCAAAAACGCCATCCCGGTCGTCCACTCCGACGGTCTCGCCGAGTGGGTGGAGGCCGGCCGCGACCAGGGCCACGCCCTGCTCGGCGTGGGCCTGATGGGCACCGTCTGCGAGATGGCCTGGAACCAGGGCATCGACCTGTACGGCTACGACGACAGCCGCTTCCTCAAGGGTGCCCAGTACGTGGCCAAGTGGAGCATGGGCCATGACGTGCCGTACACGGCGAACACCCGAAGGAAGGGCGCCCTCAACGGCTGGTCGGGCTCGGAGACCGCGAGCGAGGCCGCCGGCGTGGACCCGAACATGGTCCGGCCTATCTGGGCCATGATCGCCAACCACTACACCAAGCGGAAGGGCCTGTCCGCGTCCTACTCACCCGGATGGCGGCCAAGGCGGCTCCGGAGGGCGGTGGCGGCGACTACGGCC
>CBFGQM010000184.1:0-10331 GCA_965650905.1 uncultured Streptomyces sp.
CTTCGAACCCGCTGGTCAGCGGCTGCGGAGGATACGAGATTCGAACTCGTGAGGGGTTGCCCCCAACACGCTTTCCAAGCGTGCGCCCTAGGCCTCTAGGCGAATCCTCCGCCGGAAACATTACATGACGGCGGGGAGTGGTCGCGAACTCGTTCGCGCCGGTCGGATCGGGTATCCTGTGCGCAGCCCCTCACGCGGCGCTATCTGACTGAACTCCCCCAGGGCCGGAAGGCAGCAAGGGTAGGTTGGCTCTGGCGGGTGCGTGAGGGGCGCTTTGCGTTGGCCCCGGGTTCGGGGGCGCGGGGGCTGGATGGGCGGGGGCTCGTCCGGGGTCTGTCTTCGTGGCGGCCCTTGTTGTCAGTGGGCGCCTATAACCTCGTATGCGTGTCGTCTCTCGCGCTGTACCGCCGTTATCGCCCGGAGTCGTTCGCCGAGGTCATCGGGCAGGAGCATGTCACTGACCCGCTGCAGCAGGCGCTGCGGAACAACCGGGTCAATCACGCGTACCTGTTCAGTGGGCCGCGCGGGTGCGGGAAAACGACCAGTGCGAGGATCCTGGCGCGCTGTCTGAACTGTGCACAGGGGCCCACGCCCACGCCCTGCGGGCAGTGCCAGTCCTGCCGGGACCTGGCGAGAAACGGGCCGGGGTCCATTGACGTCATCGAGATCGACGCCGCCTCACACGGTGGTGTCGACGACGCGCGTGACCTTCGGGAGAAGGCCTTCTTCGGGCCGGCCGGCAGTCGGTACAAGATCTACATCATCGACGAGGCGCACATGGTCAGCTCGGCGGGGTTCAACGCCCTGCTGAAGGTGGTCGAGGAGCCGCCGGAGCATCTCAAGTTCATCTTCGCCACGACCGAGCCCGAGAAGGTCATCGGTACCATTCGGTCGCGGACTCATCACTACCCGTTCCGGCTGGTGCCGCCGGGGACTCTGAGGGAGTACCTGGCCGAGGTCTGCGGGCGTGAGGGCATTCCTGTTGAGGACGGCGTGCTTCCGCTTGTTGTGCGGGCCGGGGCCGGGTCCGTACGTGACTCCATGTCCGTCATGGATCAGCTGCTCGCCGCCGCCGGTGCGGATGGTGTGACGTATGCCATGGCGACCTCGCTGCTGGGGTATACGGACGGGTCGCTGCTCGACTCGGTTGTGGAGGCCTTCGCCGCGGGGGACGGGGCCGCTGCCTTCGAGGTCGTGGACCGGATTATTGAGGGGGGCAGCGATCCGCGGCGATTCGTTGCCGATCTGCTGGAGCGGCTCAGGGATCTGGTGATTCTGGCGGCGGTGCCCGACGCTGCCCAGAAAGCGCTCATCGACGCTCCCGCCGATGCCGTGGAACGGATGCAGGCGCAGGCCGGGGTCTTCGGCCCGGCCGAACTGAGCCGCGCCGCCGATCTCGTCAACGACGGGCTTACGGAGATGCGGGGCGCCACCTCGCCCCGGCTTCAGCTCGAGTTGATCTGCGCGCGGGTGCTGTTGCCCGCGGCGTACGGCGATGAGCGGTCCGTCATGGCCCGGCTCGACCGGTTGGAGCGGGGTGTCAACGTCGCGGGGGCGGGGGCCCGGCCTGCCATGGGGTACGTGCCTGGGCCCGATGTTCATGCGGGGGCGCAGGGCGGTTCGGCGGCGTCGGTTCCGCCTGTTCCGCCTCTTCCTTCTGTTCCGCCCGGGGGCGGGGTCGCGGCGGCTCGGGCCGCTGTGCGGGGAGCGGGGGGTGCCGGTTCTGGTTCCGCTCCTGGGACAGCGGCCGGTTCCGGTCCCGGAGATGTGGGTGCGCCTGGGGGGCCGCGGGAGCAGGGGCCCGGGGCGGTGGGTGCCGGGCTCGCGCCCGTTGCCGAGCGGCCGCCTGCTCAGGCGGCCGCTCCGCCCTCGCCGTCCGCCTCGGCGTCGGCTCCTGCGGGCGGGGGAGCGCCTGGCGCCTGGCCCACCCCGGCGGCCGCGGGAAGTGGTCGGCGTCCTGGTGGATGGCCGACGGCGTCCACTGCGGGCGGGGGGCATCCTTCGGCCGCGTCCGGCGCGCCGGCGAGGCCTGGATCCGCATCCGCATCCGCTCACGCCGCCACAGTCAGTCCGGCGCCCGCTGCCCAGCCTGCTCCCCAGCCGGCTCCCGCGAGCGGTGGGCTCGACCCCCGCATGCTGTGGCCGAACATCCTGGAGGCGGTGAAGAACCGGCGCCGCTTCACGTGGATCCTGCTCAGCCAGAACGCCCAGGTGGCCGGCTTCGACGGCACAACCCTCCAGATCGGCTTCGTCAACGCGGGGGCGCGGGACAACTTCGCCGGCAGTGGCAGTGAGGAGGTGCTGCGGCAGGCGTTGGCCGAGCAGTTCAATGTGCAGTGGAAGATCGAGGCGATCGTCGATCCTTCGGGTGGTTCGGCGCCGCCGCCATCGGGTGGGTCCGGTCTTGGTGGTGGTTACGCGCCGGGAGGTGCCGCCGATCCCGCCGCGCCTCGGCCGGCGCCACAGGCACCTTTGGCTCCTGCGCACCGGCCCGCTACCCCCCAGGCTCCGGCCGTCTCCCCTCCCGCGGCGCCCTCACCGTCGCCTTCCCCGGCGCCCCGGCCGTCGGCTCCGGAGCCGCCGCCCATTTCCCCGGAGGACGACATTCCGGAGGACGACGATCCCGACCTCGACGAGTCGGCTCTGTCGGGGCATGAGTTGATCATGCGGGAGCTGGGCGCGACGGTGGTGGAGGAGTTCTCGAACGAGTAGTGCGCAGGCACCCACGTCCCCCTGGCAGCCCTGCCCCCCGGACAGCACGCCCAGGCGGAGCCGCCCCCGGACAGCCGCCCAGGCGGAGCCGCTCCCGCCCCCGGCCTGGACGCCCGTTAGGCTGACCCCGTGAAGGTCCTCGTCATCGGTAGTGGTGCCCGCGAACACGCCCTGTGCCGCTCCCTGTCCCTCGACCCCGACATCACCGCCCTGCACTGCGCCCCCGGCAACGCGGGCATCGCAGAGGTGGCCGAACTGCACCAGGTCGACGCCCTCGACGGCAAGGCCGTGGCCGCGCTGGCCACGCAGCTCGGCGCCGAGCTCGTGGTCGTAGGCCCGGAGGCCCCGCTCGTCGCGGGCGTTGCCGACGCCGTGCGGGAGGCGGGCATTCCGGCGTTCGGTCCCTCCAAGGAGGCCGCCCAGCTGGAGGGGTCCAAAGCATTCGCCAAGGAGGTGATGGCGGCGGCGGCCGTACCTACCGCACGTGCGTACGTCTGTACGACCCCGGACGAGGTCGACGAGGCGCTCGACGCCTTCGGCGCCCCGTACGTCGTGAAGGACGACGGGCTGGCTGCCGGCAAGGGCGTCGTCGTGACCAGCGACCTCGAGAGGGCGAAGGCGCACGCCAACAGCTGCGACCGCGTGGTCATCGAGGAGTTCCTCGACGGCCCCGAGGTCTCTCTCTTCGCGATCACCGATGGCGAGACCGTCGTCCCCCTGCAGCCCGCCCAGGATTTCAAGCGAGCCCTGGACGGCGACGAGGGCTCGAACACCGGCGGCATGGGCGCGTACTCCCCGCTCCCGTGGGCCGAGCCCAAGCTGGTCGAGGAGGTTCTGGACCATGTCCTCCAGCCGACGGTCGACGAGCTGCGCCGCCGCGGCACGCCGTTCTCCGGCCTCCTCTACGCGGGCCTGGCGATCACCAGCCGTGGCGTACGGGTCATCGAGTTCAACGCCCGCTTCGGCGACCCCGAGACCCAGGTCGTGCTCGCCCGCCTGAAGACACCGCTCGGGGGCGTACTCCTCGCGGCCGCGCAGGGCACCCTCGCTGACCTCCCCGATCTGCGCTGGAGCAGCGACGCGGCCGTCACCGTGGTCATCGCCTCGCACAACTACCCCGGCACCCCGCGCACGGGCGACCCCATCGAGGGCCTCGACGAGGTGGCCGCACAGGACGCCCCGGACGCGTACGTCCTGCACGCCGGCACGAAGCGCGACAGCGACGCGATCGTGAGCGCGGGAGGCCGGGTGCTCTCCGTCACGGCGCGCGGTACGAACCTCGCCCAAGCCCGCGAACGCGCGTATGCCGCCGTCGACCGAATCGGCCTCGACGGCTCGCACCACCGCACGGATATCGCGGCCAAGGCGGCGGCCGGAGCGTAAGCCTCTTCCCCTGTTCGCTGTCTGTCGTTTGCTCGGCCGACGGCTACGGCTCTACCACCGCTCCGCCAACTGCTCGACGACCTGCGGCCCAGCGAGAACACGGTCCTGCCCGCCCATGCCGCGCCCGCCCATGCCCCTTCCCGCAAGCCCCGGATCCTGCGCCGGATCCGGTGTCTGCTTGTCAGCCACCTCTACCCAAAGGCATTCCATCGGGTGACCGATCCGCTATCCAGCTGACGAGTGCCGAGGCCCCAACTAGGGTGCGGCGCAAGCGTTCCGGCACTTGGCCCACCGGCATTGCGATGTCAGTCCTGGGTGCCACAGTGGGGGAGTGAGCAACGCCATGGACGTCCGTCGGCGGGGCTGGGTGTGCACCCGCCGGACGGGCCGTAGGGAGTGACACCGGTCGTGTCCGGTATGGGTGTGGAGGTGGGCGCGCAAGCCGCGCGTTCCCGGGCTCTCGCCGTGCTGCGTATCCGCAGCAGGGCGCTGGCCGTCGCCCTGCTGCCCGCCGCCGTCGCCGTCGTGCTGCTCGTCGGTGGCTCCTCGGGGCACATCGACGGCGAGGGCTGGCGCGTCACGCGCTGGGTCCTGACCGCCGTCGCTCTCCTGGCTCTTCTCGCCGCGACGGGCATCGCGCTGGTCGTCGCCCGAGCCCGGCCCGCCATGACCCCCACGGTCCCGCTCACCGAGAAGTCGGCGCCGGATCTCTACCGAATGGTGCGGGATCTGGCCGACCGCCTGGACGTGCCCGCGCCCTCCGCCATAGCGCTCACCCCGGACTGCGACAGCTGGCTGGAGGACCGCACCCACCCGACCCACGGCCCGCCCCGGCCGGAGTCCCCGGACGAGACAGCAGGCATAAGCGGGCTCCAGAATGTGCCCCGAGCTCTCGGCTTCGCCGGATCCCGAGTAGAGAGGTCTCGCCACCGGCGTATGTCCGGCGCGCCCGTCCTGGTCATCGGCTCGCCCTTCCTGTGGTGGATGCGGGTCTGCGAACTGCGCGCGGTCCTCGCACCGGTCGTCGCCGGTACGGGACCGTCGGCGCACCCCGACATAGCCGCGGCCCGTCGTTTCGTACGGGGCCTCGACGCTGCCGTGGCCGTGACCTCCGCGCCCACTCGCGGACCCGGGTCCCGCACGGTTCTCGCCTGCGTCGGCTGGGTGGCGCGGCTGCTCCTGCGCAGCTGCCGCGCCCAGGCGACGGAGATGGAACGAGGCGTGGCGGCGGCCGCCGCCGAGCGTGCACAGGCTGTGGATTACGGTCTGCGGATCGTCGCCCAGGAGCAGGTGGGGCTGGCGTACGCGGGATGGGACCGCCTGCTGACCCGCGTCGCGTTGCCCGCCTGGCGGATGGGCCGCTGGCCGTCCCGCCTCGACGCGGGCGTCGTCGCGGCCCTCACCGAGCTGTCCCGCCGGGACCGCCTCGCCGAGGGCTTCGCCTCCCGCCTCGGTGAACGACCCGCCTGCGACCTCCTGGAGGAACCCGGCGCCGTCGACGAGGCCGCGTCCCTACTCGCCGCCCGCCTCTTCCACGGCGGCCCGGCCGAGCACGGACCCGGCTGGGCGCCCGTGGGCTGGGACGAGTATCCGGTCGAGGTCGTCGACCGCAAATGGCGCACCGACGCCGCGCGGCTACACCGTGTACTGGACACGCTGGGCGTCAGCCGCTCCTCCGGGCCGACGGCCCTGGACCCTGGCGGACCGACGTTGGCCCGGGTGATGGAGCACTTGACGGGGACGGGGACGGAAGTGGGGGTCGGGGGTGGAGGCAAGGAGCGAGACCCTGGTGCCACTGACGCAGCGGTGGTGCGGGATGACGGGGGCGCCCCAGCTGAACCGGATACCGCCGCGAGAGATGTCCCCTCGCCTCCTGGGAAGCCCGGCGGAGCCTCAGGGGGCGCGGTCTCCCCTGGTTCCCGTGACGCTCCTGGCGCCCGTGGCCACCGTGAAACCCATAGCCCCCCCGGCACCCATGGCCCGCATGATGTCGCGCACCACTTGGCGGCGTGCGGGGACGAGGACGGCGCTCGGGTGGGGAACGAGCGAACCGCCGCGCTGGCGGCGGGGATCACCGCGGAGCTTGCCCGCGAGGAGGCCGCCGCGCCGGCGGCGCCGCCGGCGCGGCCCGTCGGCTCCGCCGGGCAGGGCCCGGCACCGCCTGTCGGCGCCGCCGGCCAAAGCGCGGCACCGCCTGTCGGCACCACCGGCCAGGGCCCGGACACAGCTCTCTGGGACGGTGGAACGCTGCCGCTCTTCCCCCTCCAACCGCCGCGAACCGGATGCGAACTACTCACCGACCACGTCACGGCCATGGTCTGCTGCGCCGCGATGGACACCGCCGGCGCGGCCCCGGGCCTCGACTGGCTCGATGGCCCGTCCCTGCTGATCAACGGCGAACGCTCCGCCGACCTCGTCTCCCGAGTCCTCAGCCTTGTCGAGGACGGTGACCCCATCCCCCTGCGAGACTGGCTCCTCCACCTCGGCGTCCGCCCGGAAAAGCCCGTCCGCTTGGTCTGATCCGCTCGGTCTGATCCGTTCGGTACGACCTCAACGCCGCGGCTGTGTGGGCCGTGAACCGACACAGGCCCACCCCGGCCCCCAGACGGAGCCAATCATGACGAACGGTGACGGAATGCCTGCTTTATGTGATGTGCTGGGAGCAAGCCATTGGCGCGGCAAGGGCTTACGGGGGTATGAGGGAGGGGAGAGTCGGATGGGGTCGGACCAGATTCGCCGCTGGGAGTCGGGGGCGCTGGCGCACGCCGTGACGGACCCCTTCGGCCAGGGCCCGGTTCCCTGGCTGCGGGGCAGCGAGCAATACTTCGGGGACACCGGCCACGTCGTCCCTTGGTACATCGAACACGCCCCCGCACCGGGCGCAGAACCCCCCGGGGCTCCGGGAGCCTTCGGAGCCCCAGACACTCATGGCAGGCTCCCGATCTCCAGAATCCCCAACCTCCGAAGCCACCCCCAGCCGCCTGGCCCCCGTCCCGCCGACGACGTCCACCGTCAGATCAAGGGCTTCGCCTCCGTCGGCGCGGCCGCCCCCGGCGAGGCCATCGACTTCCACGTCACGGTCGACCCGCCCCAGCAGTACAGCGTGGACATCTACCGCATCGGCCACTACGGAGGCGACGGCGCCAGCAAGATCACCACCAGCCCCCGCCTCTCCGGCATCGTCCAGCCACCCCCGCTCACCGCCGATCGCACGGTCTCCTGCCACCACTGGTGGCTCTCCTGGCGGCTCCAGATCCCGTCGTACTGGAGCATCGGCGCGTACGTCGCCGTCCTCACCACTGCCGACGGCTACCGCTCACACGTCCCCTTCACGGTCCGCGACAACCACCCCGCCGACCTGCTGCTCCTCCTCCCGGACATCACCTGGCAGGCATACAACCTGTACCCGGAGGACGGTCGTACGGGCGCGAGCCTGTACCACGCGTGGGATGACAGCGGCCGCCTGCTCGGCGAGGCGGACGCCGCGACGACGGTCTCGTTCGACCGCCCGTACGCGGGCGCGGGCC
Source organism: uncultured Streptomyces sp. (assembly GCA_965650905.1). Lineage (GTDB taxonomy): Bacteria > Actinomycetota > Actinomycetes > Streptomycetales > Streptomycetaceae > Streptomyces. Next base: position 7,623 of record CBFGQM010000184.1, read on the forward strand.
TGCCGCTCCACGTCGGGCACGCATACGACTTCATCCGCTGGGCCGAGCGCTACGGCTACGACCTCGCCTACGCCGACGCCCGCGACCTGCACGCCGGCCGAGTCGACCCCACCCGCTACCGCGGCCTCGTCTTCCCCGGCCACGACGAGTACTGGTCGACGACCATGCGCCGCACCACGCAACTCGCCCGCGATCACGGCACCTCGCTTGTCTTTCTCTCCGCCAACACCATGTACTGGCAGGCGGAGTTGAGCCCCTCCGCGTCCGGCGTCCCCGACCGTCTCCTCACCTGCCGAAAACGCCGCGGCCCCGGAAAACCCGTCCTGTGGCGCGAGGTCGACCGCCCGGAACAGGAGCTTTTGGGCATTCAGTACGCGGGCCGTGTCCCCGACGTGCACCCGCTGATCGTCCGCAACGCCGACCACTGGCTGTGGGAGGCGACCGGCGCGCACGAGGGCGACGAACTGGAGGGCATGGTCGCGGGCGAGGCGGACCGCTACTTCCCGCGTGCCCCGCTCCCCGAACATGAGGGCCGTATCCTCCTGGCACACTCCCCGTACCGGGACACCGAAGGCGCCCTCCGCCACCAGGAGAGCTCCCTGTACCGCGCCCCCTCCGGCGCCCTGGTCTTCGCGGCCGGCACGTTCGCCTGGTCCCCGGCGCTGGACCGCCCGGGCCATGTGGACGAACGTGTCCAGCGGGCAACGGCCAACATCCTGGACCGCATCTGCAAACGCGACTGAAACAACATACTGAGCGAACGCGACTGAACAAACGAGACTGAAGACACACCGGTCCTGACAGCGTGCCAGCCCCCGCCCCCGCCCTCACCTCAACCGACGCCCCATCCCGCGCCACACCACCCCCTGACCGCGCGCCGACCTCCCCATACGGGAGAATCGACCCCACTTGCACAGAACCACGGGGAGGAACCGTGTCCGGATTCGTCGAAAAGCCCGAGCCGATCGAGGTCCCGGGCCTGGTCCATCTGCACACCGGGAAGGTGCGCGACCTGTACCAGAACGAGGCGGGGGACCTCGTGATGGTTGCCAGCGACCGCATCTCCGCGTACGACTGGGTGCTGCCCACGGAGATCCCCGACAAGGGACGCGTCCTCACGCAGCTCTCGCTCTGGTGGTTCGACCAGCTCGCCGATCTGATCCCGAACCACGTCATCGGCACCGACCTCCCGGCCGGCACCCCCGCCGACTGGCAGGGCCGCACCGTGGTCTGCAAGTCTTTGCGGATGGTCCAGGTCGAGTGCGTCGCCCGCGGCTATCTCACCGGGTCCGGCCTCGCCGAGTACAACGAGACCCGCACCGTCTGCGGCCTCGCCCTCCCCGAGGGCCTGGCCGACGGCTCGGAACTGCCCGCGCCGATCTTTACGCCCGCGACGAAGGCCGCGGTAGGCGAGCACGACGAGAACGTCTCGTACGAGGAGGTGGCCCGCCATGTCGGCGCCGAGATCGCGGCGCAGCTGCGCCAGGCGACGCTCGCCGTCTACAGCCGCGGCCGCGACATCGCACGCGACCGCGGGATCATCCTCGCGGACACGAAGTTCGAGTTCGGCTTCGACGGCGAGGCGCTCGTCATCGGTGACGAGGTGCTGACTCCGGACTCCTCTCGCTTCTGGCCCGCCGACCAGTGGAAGCCGGGGCGCGCGCAGCCGTCGTACGACAAGCAGTTCGTGCGCGACTGGCTGACCTCCGCCGAGTCCGGCTGGGACCGCAGGAGCGAACAGCCCCCGCCGCCTCTGCCCGAGCACATCGTCTCAGCTACCCGCGCCAAGTACGTCGAGGCGTACGAGCGCCTGACCGGCACAAGCTGGTCGTAGCCGAGCGCCGCGCTCCGGGGCCTGTATACGCCCCGGGAACACAACGAAGCCCCCGGCCGAACACCGGGGGCTTCCTTTTCCTGAGCGGACGACGAGGCTCGAACTCGCGACCTCAACCTTGGCAAGGTTGCGCTCTACCAACTGAGCTACGTCCGCACTGCGCCGTGGCGCGACAGCCACTATACCCAACCTCGCTGATGTGCGAGCCGCACCGTCGCATGACGGTGCTCGGCCCCCAGCGTGGACACGGCCGAGGAGAGAGGGTGGCGTACGGTGCCCCGCGACAGCGCGGCCCGCTCGGCGATCTCCGCGACGGGCGCCCCGTCGGCCGCGAAACTCCAGCATCTCGGCCTCACGCTGGGTCACCGGCGACTCCCCGGCGGAGATCGCGCCGGCGGCCAACTCCGGGGCGACTAACGTCTTTCGGCCATGCCCGTACGGATGATCTCCGCGAGCCGCTGCGTGCTGACGTTCTTTCGACGAACCGGCGCACACCCGCCTCAAGTGCCCGCTTCAGATGCCCGGGACGCCCGCGACTGGTCACGATCAGCACTCGGCGAGCAGGCAGTTCGGCCCGCAGCGATGTGGCTACCCTCACGCCGTCCGCGCCGGCATCTGAAGATCCCTCACCGCTACTTCGGGCTCGTGGACCCGCGCCGTCGCGAGCGCCTCGGGGCCGGTCGCCGTGGCCACCACCGCTGCGCATAACAAATGTCGGAGCCCGGGACGACCTATGCGACGGCGACGAGACAGGCACGCGAAAAAGACCCCGATCGCAATGACCGAGGCCTTTATTCTGGAGCTTCTTACGGTTCTCCTGGAGCGGACGACGAGGCTCGAACTCGCGACCTCAACCTTGGCAAGGTTGCGCTCTA